>WGAQ01000064.1 GCA_015494735.1 Caldifarciminota bacterium
AGCTGATAGTGGTCGACCCAAGGAAGATACCCATGGCACGCATTGCGGACATCTACCTATCCCACAGACCCGGAACAGACATCGCATGGATAAACGGATTCATCAACGTGATAGTGAACGAGGGACTGGCTGATATGGATTTCGTCAGGAATCACACAACGGGATTCGATGAAATGTGGAAAGTGGCGAAGGATTACACTCCGGATGTGGTGGAGAGCATAACCGGAATCCCGAAGGAGGACCTGATAAGGGCTGCCCGTATGTATGGCTCGGCTGATAAAGCCATGATATTCTATGCAATGGGAATAACGCAGCACGTGACCGGAACCCATAATGTATTCGCCCTCGCCAATCTGGCGATGGTTTCGGGGCATATTGGCAGGCCATCGACCGGTGTCAACCCCCTGCGCGGTCAGAATAATGTTCAGGGGGCGAGCGACCTGGCTGTGGTTCCTGGAAAACTGCCCGGATATCAGGACCCCACCAATCCAGAGGTTAGAGCCAGATTCAAGAGGGTATGGGGAGTGGAGCCCCCCGCATGGAAGGGGTATGCCTCCACGCAGGTTTCGGATGCCATACTGGATGGAACGGTTAAGGCTGTCTATTTAATGGGGGAGAATCCCGTTCGCTCCCATCCCGATGTGAAGCACATAGAGGAGGCTTTCGAGAGGCTGGAATTCCTGGTGGTGCAGGACATATTTCCCACGGAGACCACCAGGTTCGCCCACGTGGTACTTCCAGCCACTGCGTGGGGGGAGAAGGATGGGACGTTTACCAATACCGACCGGAGGGTTCAGAGGGTGAGGAAGGGGGTGGAGCCTCCCGGAGAAGCGCGGGATGACTGGTGGATTATACAGGAGGTGGTCCGGAGGATGGGGGACGACTATGGTTTCGAAAATCCATCGCAGATATTCGATGAGATGGCATCCCTCATGCCCATATACGCTGGAATTTCCTACGAAAGGATAGAAAAGGGGGGAATCCCCTGGCCCTGCCCTTCGCCGGACCATCCCGGAACCCCATATCTGCATAAGGACGGCAGGTTCAACACTCCCGACGGAAAGGGCAGGTTCTTCCCTGTAAAACACGTGGACCCCCCTGAACTGCCCGATGATGAATATCCCTTCTACCTGACCACCGGGCGGGTTGGAGTGCACTGGCACACGGGGAGCATGTCCAGGCGAATCCATTATCTGGAGAGGGAATCTCCGGAGCCCTTCGTGGAAATCAATCCGGAAGATGCCAGGGAACTCGGAATAAGGACAGGGCAGAGGGTGAGGGTGTGCTCCCGCAGGGGATGTGTGGAGGCCGTGGCTCTGGTTACAGATACGGTTTCGAGGGGAGTCGTGTTCTCCACCTTCCACTTCGATGAGGCCCCCATCAATCTGCTCACCATCAATGCCCTGGACCCCATAGCCCTCATACCCGAGTTGAAGGTGGCAGCCGTGCGAATAGAAAAGGTGGAGGAAAATGCTTAAGCGTCTTACATGGGAGCAGGTGAGGGAATTGTTGAAATCTCTGGAGGAGAGGGGTTATGCAGTACTGTATCCGGAGAAAAACGATTTCGGGGACTGGTTTCCCCGTCAGGGAATTCCGGATAACTGGCCCGAAGACTTCTCCAATTATCTGTTTCCCGTTTTGAGGGAGGCGGTCCTTCCCTCTCCGGAGCCGGTATTCAGAATCGAGGACTATTCACCTGTTTTCCACTCCTACGGAAGGATTGCTTTCTTCGGAGTCAGGCCCTGCGATGCGACCGCCCTCGCATATACCGATGCCTTCTATCTGGAAAGGCTGTTCCGGGATAAGCATTACGAGAAGAGGAGGAGGGACATATTCGTTATAGCAGTTGCGTGCACCAGACCATGTGAGAATTCCTTTTGCAGGACCATGGATGCGGGACCATTTGCCGGAAGGGGTTTCGATATTCAGATGTATCCCGTGGATGGAGTGTGGTACGCAGAGGTGGGAAGCGATGCGGGAAGGGAGATGCTCTCACCGTATCCGGATGCGGATGAGGGGCACCTTAAGGCATGGAAGGAAGAGGTACTGGAGAGGTTTCCTCTTCTGGACAGGGAAAAACTCCGATATCCCATTCCTCCATCCGTCAGGAAATTCCTTGCGGACAGGTGTTTCGCCTGTGGAGGATGTATATGGCTCTGCCCCACCTGTACATGCTACAACGAGAGGACTCCTGCGGGTATGGATGTGGTGGTCCGGGAGCAGGATGCCTGTCTCCTGTCCGGATATCACAGACTCGCGAAGGGAGCATCCCTCAGGCCCACCATGGAAGACATGATGGGGTTCCGATACGAGTGCAAGCTGGGAATAGGCTCGTGCACGGGTTGTGGAAGGTGCTCCACCACATGCATAGGGTATGCAGCTATGGAGGCATACCTTGAGAAGGCTCTATAGGTTTGCGGGAAAACTCTTCCTCTCTTTCCTTTTTCTGCTCGCGGGATATCTGATTTTTCTGATTGGGGCAGGGGTCTTCTGGAATCCCCATGTGATTCGGTCAACTTTCGTTCGTACACGTATGACACACGACCCCGTCTTCTTTCTGGACAGCGTTCACTATCCGATATACGAGATGCCTGCTGTTCTGCAGAACGTCAACATACAACTTCCCCGCACTGAAGGTCCTGTGGAGGAGGCAATTCCGGAAATCCTCGCTTTTCTCGACACCTTTTACTTCGATAGATGTAAAGATGTCTCCGTATATGTTCCAGGCCGACCCTCATCAATCGCACGGTTCTGTCTGGAAGGGGGTATTCGTGGAACATGCTACAACGATGCGATTTTGCTCAACTTCATCCTGCAGAAGATGGGATTCAGAGCGAGGAATGTGGTCCTCGATTTTAAGGACGGATACGGAGGGTCCGGTCATGTTGTCGTTGAGGTGTGGATTCCCGGGAAGGAAAAGTGGATACTGATGGATGCCCAGAATCTTGCGGTATTCAGAGATTCCCTCACCGGCCAGTTCCTTTCTGCTTTCGAGGTCAGGAGAAAACTCCTGTCTGGCGATAGTGCGGATGTGGTGGCGATTCAGTACGGTAGGAACTACCTTTACCCGGTGGGGAAACTCAAGAGATACTATGCAGAGAGAATACCTCTGATAGTTCTGGTGAGGAATAGCAATTTCGAAAGTATCTATGCGCGGAGTCCTGTGATGCAGATTCTGGAGCACCTGGAGGTTGCCTGTGGAAAACCGTGTTTCCTCGGAGCCAGATTCCTGAGGATGCTATTGGTCAGGGAGGAGAGGGTTGTGTACATGGATGAATATACGCCGGAGGTGAACTTCTATCTCTGGAGGAATATCTTTCTCTTCCTGCTTGCAGGAGTCGTGGTTTCCTTTCTGGTTTATCTGATTTTAGGGGCTTTAATCTTTTGGAGGAGGGTTAGATGAAGGTTTCCATCGATTTCGTCAATGCTCCCATTCCGGCTGCGGTGGAGGAAGTGGTGGATGAGGGGCCGGATGTAAAGACATTCGTCATACGGTACAGCAGGAGCAGAGAAGTCCTTCCCGGCCAGTTCGTCATGATATTCCCCGACAGGATGTGGGAGATTCCCATATCCGTTGCCCATGCATCCCGCGAGACCATACATCTGACGGTTGCCCGCGTGGGAAGGGTCACCTCTGCCCTCTTTCGGCTTGGGGGAGGGGACAGGATTGGTGTCCGGGGACCTTACGGCAGACCGTGGCCTATGGATATTCTGAGGGGGCGCAGGGTCCTGTTCGTGGTGGGAGGTCTGGGTCTGGCTCCTGTCAGAATGGCCATAGAGCAACTGGGAGATGTGACTCTGGTCTATGGGGCCCGCAATCCTTCATTGCTCCTGTACAGGAATCTATATCGCTCCTGGGAGAAGGAGGGGAAGAGAATTCTCCTCACAGTGGACAGGCCCGATGGGGAATGGAGGGGACACGTGGGAGTGGTGACCACCCTTCTGGATGGGAATCTCGTGAAATCTCACGATTACGCCGTTGTGGCCGGACCTCCCATAATGATGAAGTTCGCCAGTCGTATGCTGGAGGAACTGGGTATGGATTCCGATAGAATCTTCCTCACCCTGGAGAATCACATGAAATGCGGGGTGGGACTGTGTGGACATTGCCGCATAGGCGACAGGTATGTCTGCGTGGATGGCCCCGTCTTCTCCCTATCGGAAATCCGGAATCTGGAGGGGTGGGCTTCCGGTGAAGTGATATAGAGAGAATCTCATTCCCCGGATGGAATCCCTCGAATATTCCTGAGAAATCCCACTATGCTGCCCACCTTCATCCCCACCTTTATCTTCACCGGAATCATGTACTCCGACGATATCAGGAGTTCTCCTCCCCTGTTGAGCACCTCCCTGGCCTTCCCCTTATCCACGGGAACGATGGGGGCGATGGAGTAGCACGTATCATCCTTTTTCTTAACCCAGGAGCAATTCTTCACCTCCCTGACGAACACTCTGGCAGTTCCGGAGAATCCGTCCATGTGATATGGGATGCGCAGGGTTTCCCCTGGCTCTATCCCCACCTTCCTTATGTAGTAAATCATACCGACGAAGTCCATGGCACCAGAGGGGACCGGATACTTCTCCTCTATCTGCTTACCATTCCTCATTCCCTTGTAATAGGCGGTGTCGTTCCTGTATGTGATTACCACATCGTATTTCCAGCCCGGCTCGTCCTGCTTCTTGTGGAATTTTACCGTGGCGAATGTGGAGGTATCGACCCAGGTGTGAAAATCCTCGTACAGTCTTATTCCGAGGGCTCCTCCCTTTGCGAAGAGCCTGAAGTGGTAAACAGGCTTCCCCTCCAGGTATTCCAGACCCCTGTTTTCCAGCAGTATCTTTCCTATGTTGAAGAAGCCCAGACGGGCCTGATATTCCAGTACTTCCCCTTCCATTAAGTTGCCCGATTGAAGCAGGAGCAGTAAAGATATCATCTTCTCACCTTCTCCACGTCCCCCGGTTTCCCCATTATCACCAGAGTATCGTCTTCATGTATGACTTCATCCGGCCCCGGGAGGGTTAACAGTTCTCCATTCCTCCTTATGGCTATCACGTACACGTTGTATCTGTTCCTTATCCTGGAATCCCTCAGGGATTTGCCTATCACATCTGCGGGGGGCTCCACTTCTGCCACCGACAGGTCCCTGAATATCTCGAAGTACTCCAGCATTCCCTTGTGGGTCAGTTTCATGGCCAGCCTGTCGGCGCTCTCATCCTCCGGATAGATTATTTCATCCGCCCCTATTCTCTCCAGAACCTTTGCATGTATTTCGCTATTGGCCTTGGCTATGATGTGCTCTATACCCAGTTCCTTCAGATTCACCACGGTAAGGATGCTGGCAGTGAGGTTCTCCCCTATGCTGACCACTATGTGGTCGAAAGAGGCGGGGTCCAGTTCCTTCAGAGCCCCCATATCGGTGGCGTCCAGTATCTTGGCATCTGCCACGAAGGGCTCCACTTCCTCCACCAGTTTTTCGTCTATATCTACGGCCACCACCTCCCCTCCGTATCGTGCTGCCTTTATTGCGAAGGATTTACCGAATCTTCCGAGACCTATCACCAGAATCTTCATATCCGTATTGCGGGAAATGATAAAGCATGGGGAAATCCGATGAGATAAGCAATCGAAAGGGCCCGGAAAAGGGTTAGGTTTCCCCTGCGTGGAAGAACCGGCAGGGAAAGTGTTTTTCAAATATGGGATTTGCAGGACTCATCCATGGACCTCTGCGGATTCCAGTTGAATTTCCGATTTTTACAGTAATTCATTACCGGATGATGGCACAGGGCTCTTTGTATAGCTGTCTCTGGAACTTGTTTGCACGTAATGTTCGTGGAATACTTCGAATGTCCCCTCACCTTTAAAATTCATCCGGATGCAGAGGGTCAGCAGGGGGTTTTTGAGGAGATTGTATCTGGCCACGGTGTTCGGAGCAATGGCGGGATTGATTTGCTGGATGGGAATCGTGAGGTTCGCAGAAACTGGAAACTGGACGGCAATGAGTATCGGATTCGATAGACTCCTTATCGGATTTGCCATAGGTATTTCCCGTTTCAGGCTCTCGTGGTGGATTCATGGACTGCTGATGGGAGGAATATTTGGACTGCCTGCATCCCTTCTCCTGATGGAAATGGGGACTGGATACTCCCTTCTCTCCATGCTCCTTTCGTCGTTTTACGGTCTCGTCATAGAATTCCTGACCAGCGTCGTCTTCGGTGCAAGGAGGTGATTAGCCTATCATTATCCTCCCGCGAGGGTTGCGCACCTTCTGCCTTTTGACGTTTATCAACGAATAGACGAAGGTCAGAATTCCTGCCTTTCCCAGAAGCATATCCACTATTATAACCATCTTCCCCACCGGGGAAAACCCGGCCGAAAAACTCACATCGCTGCCCAGCGAAAGGCCCACCGTGGACAGAGCGGAGACCACCTCGAAGAAGGTGCGTGTCAGGTTGGTCTCTTCCACCGCCAGTATTATGGCCACGGATGCCACGACCAGGATGTTCATCATGGTGAATATGAGGAATGCCTTCAGAATCAGTTCCTTGTCTATTCTGTATCCCATCGTGTTGATCTCGTCCCTTCCCATTATTATGGATTCCAGACTGCGTATCACGATGAAGAGGGTTGTTACCTTTATGCCCCCCGCAGTTCC
>WGAQ01000065.1 GCA_015494735.1 Caldifarciminota bacterium
CCTGGAATGGATATCAGTTATAGCGCTGCCCATCTCCAGCCCTACGTGTGTTCCATGGTTCATAATATGCTGGCTTTTCTCAAATCCGGTGGTCTGGATTGTGCTGATTTCATCGTGGTTCCCCATGCATGTGACTCCCTTCAGGGACTCGGAAGCCTTCTCCTGGATTTCGTAAAACCGAAGCAACCGGTCTTTCCAATGTATATGCCCAGGGGCAGGCGTCCTGAAGATGTGGAATTTCTTGCCAGCGAGGTCGAGAGAATGTATGAATGGCTTTCTGAATTGACGGGATTCCGGCCTTCCAGAGAGCTACTCATGGAAAGTATAAGGAGAGAGGAGGAGGCGGATTCAATGCTCTCCAGATTTTATGAGTTCAGGACAGAGATTTCCCTTTCGGTAAGGGATTTCTACAGGATTATCAGGACCCGACAGTATCTCCCTGCTGAAGAATTCATTGCTCTGATAAAGAAGGTCATGGACCTGTATGCGGGGGACCCACCAGAGGGAATTCCCATAATTATGGCCGGTATAGTCCCCGAGCCCATGGATGTACTGGATGAGATTCAATCCCTCGGAGGTGTGGTTGTTAATGATGATTTCGCATGCTGTGGCAGGAGAATATACCCCGAAGGAAAGAGCGATGACCCGTTCGTGAGGATTGCAGAGCGTATCGTATATGGACCTCCCGATGTGGTCAGAGGAGATCTTATAGAGGATAGATTCAGGTACATGGTGGATAAAGTGAAGACTTCGGGAGCCTCCGGTGTGGTATTTTATACGGTGAAATTCTGCGAGCCGGAGCTCTTCGACCTTCCCGATATGCGAAGGAGACTGAAGGAGGCAGGAATTCCCTCCGTCCATGTGGAAGTGGATATAAACGACCCCCTTTCCCACCAGACCATCACCCGAATAGGGGCTTTTCTGGAGGTGCTGGAATGAGAAGAAAACTGAGTGCAAGCCTGAAGTATTATTTAAACTTCAAAATCCTTGGAAGCGCATATCTCAGGTGGCAGAGATGGCAGATGGAGAGAAAGGGACCTCCCCGCAGGTGGAGGACTGATATACTATCTCCACCCCTCAAAATCGGTGCCAGAACGAAGGAACTCATATCGAAGCACTATCTGGAGGGCAGGTACGCAGAGGGGCATAAACCCGTTGCATGGGTCACTTCCGGTGCCCCCGTGGAGGTCCTTCAGGCTCTGGGATACTATGTCCTCTATCCCGAAAACCATGGGGCGCTTTGCGGAGCCAGGAAGGTGTCCGTCGATATTTCCACTGAGGCGGAGAATTATGGCTTTTCCAGAGATATCTGTTCCTATGCCAGAACCGATATAGGGGCAATGCTTTCGGGAAAGACCCCTGTCGGAAAACTTCCAAAGCCGGATTTGCTCTTCGCATGCACCAATATCTGTCAGACGGTTCTCTTCTGGTACAGGGTCCTTGCAGAGCACTTCAAGGTCCCCTTAATCGTAATCGATACCCCATTCGTATATACCAGTCCGCAGGAGCACTCCATCCAGTATGTGAAGAAGCAGCTGGAGAATGCTGTCCCCATCATGGAGAAGGTGGCTGGCAGGAAATTGAAATTCAAGAAGTTGAAGGAGGTTATGCGGTACAGCAGGATGGCTGCCGAACTCTGGTTGCAGGTGATGGAGAGGGGAAAGAACAGACCCGCCCCCATATCCGTATTCGACCAGTTCATCCACATGGCTCCCATCGTTGAGATGAGGGGGAAACCGGAGACTGTGGACTTCTATGCGGCTATGCTTAAGGAGGTGGATGAGAGGGTGGCGAAGGGAATAGGTGCGGTTAAGAACGAGAGGAAGCGCCTCCTGTGGGACAATCTCCCCATCTGGTATAAGTTGAGGGACCTGTCGGAATACCTGGGTGAGAGGGGGGTGGCTGTTGTGGCATCCACATATACGATGGCGTGGGGTGAACTGGCTCCCCTTATAGACCCGGAGAAGCCCTTCGAATCCATGGCAAGGACATACATACAGCCCATATTGAATGTGGGAACCGGAAAGAAGCTGGAGAAGATGAAGCAGATGATAGAGGAATTCCACCTCGATGGTGCCATACTGCATTCGGACAGGTCCTGCAAGCCCTATTCCATCGGGCAGGTGGACCAGAGGAACAGGCTCATAAGGGATTATGGGGTCCCCGCCCTTCTGCTGGAAGCGGACCACAACGACCCCAGAGCCTATGCGGAGGAGCAGGCGAGAGCCCGACTGGATTCCTTCATAGAGATGCTGGAGATGGAGGTCTGATATGTCCCGTATCGCTGCAATAGGAATAGATGTTGGTTCCACTACTGCCAAAATAGTTGCTGTGGATGAGAATGGGGAATTCATCTGGAGCTATATAGAGCCTGCCCATCCCAGAGTGGAGGACCAGGTGGACAGATTTCTGAAGAAACTGAAAGAGGAGATGGGACCCATAGACGGTATTCCCATAGTGGCGACGGGATACGGCAGGAATCTGGTTCATCAGGCTGTGAAGAAGGTGACGGAAATAACATGTCATGCTCTGGGTGTGTTCAGACAACTGGGACACGGGGGGACACTTATAGATATAGGGGGACAGGACAGCAAAGTTATAGTGATAGGACCCGGTGGTCAGGTGGTGGATTTTGCCATGAACGATAAGTGTGCTGCCGGAACGGGCAGATTTCTTGAGAATACCGCCGGGAGATTGATGGTGAAACTGGATGAGATGGGAGAACTCGCCCTCTCGGCTGAGGAGGAGGTGCCCATATCCAGCACCTGCACCGTTTTTGCGGAATCGGAAATAATATCCATGATTGCCCACGGAGTCGCCGTTGAGCCCATACTGAAGGGACTCCATCGCTCGCTGGTGAAGAGGGTGGTGGCAATGGTTCGGAGCGTCGGTCTGGTGCCCCCGCTCATGCTCTCGGGCGGCGTGGTGAAGAACCCTGCCATCAGGAAGATGATAGAGGATGAGACCGGACAGAAGGTGATACTTCCGAAGTATCCCCAGATGATGGGAGCCTACGGTGCGGCGCTCATCGCCCTCAGGATGAAGGATAGGGGATAGGGTTGTTGTGGAGTGCAATTGCTGTTTATCTTCCGGAGGAACATGGAGGGATTAGACGGAGAAGGATACAATGTCAAAAGCGAAAATAAAGAATCCTTACAGCAGTTTTCTACTTTAAAACGTTGCCCTGTGGAAGTTGAACCTGCCCCGGGTTTTGAAACCATGATTGCAGATTGCAATAAACACGGGCTGTAGAAGTTTCATGGTTGAATCTAACGACAAACCTCAATCCTTCTGAATTTTTTTATTTCCAGCAAGCCTGTGTGTTATCATAAATGCCGGATTCAACCCTGCACAAATTCAGAGGAGTGAACCATATGGATTCCTTCAATTTCCTGAATCAATCATCCATTTACAGCACGATGGGCATCCATTTCATCGCTTACAGCGAACTACGTGGTCTCGCAGATTATGTAAAGGACGAGGTTTTCCGTACAGGTTCCGAAGTCTTTAGAAAGGAATCCGTAGGGAACGTAGGGTAAACGGCTAAAGGGTTCGAGTTATCGCTGGAGGTTTCATCTCAATGCTCCTCAATCCAGTAGAGGCTGTTTTCCGTCCGGGGAATCTATTTCTTCTGGTTTAAACTTTCCCCGTGAAAGCACTGGTCCAGCACTATAAGAGCGGGAAAGTCCTGCTGGTGGATGTCCCCTATCCTAAGATTCGAAGGAACTTCATAATCGCCAGAACATTATACTCTGCTGTCAGTCTCGGGACTGAACTTTCCAGAATCTCCTCCGCCAGAAACATATTCGTAATGGTCAAAGAGAAGAAGGACCAGGTCAGGCTGGTTCTCAAATCCCTGCGGGATGTGGGTCTGAAGGAGACTTACGATAGGGTAATGAACAGGCTGGATGCCTATGTCCCGCTGGGATACAG
>WGAQ01000066.1 GCA_015494735.1 Caldifarciminota bacterium
ATCTTTCCTTCATGCAGGAGAACTATCCTGTGGGTGGTCTTGAAGGCGCACCGCAGGTCGTGGGTTATCACGATGGTGGTGGTGTGGAGCTCCTCGTTCAAATCCGCTATCAAATCGTTGATGAGGTCTGCGGTTATGGGGTCCAGACCCGTCGTTGGCTCGTCGTAGATGATATACTCAGGCTCTGTTATTATGGCTCTGGCTATGGAAGCCCTCTTTCTCATTCCTCCCGAAAGCTCATCCGGATAGAGGTCCAGCACCCTCTCATCCAGACCCACCCTCTCCAGGACCCGCGCGGCTTTCCTTCGAAATTCCTTCTTCGTAAATCGCATTCCCCTCTCGTACAGGGGCAGATAGAGGTTCTGCTCTATGGTATAGAAATCGAAAAGGGCCCCCATCTGGAACACGTATCCGAACTTCTTTCTTACTTCCATAAGGGTCTTCTCGTCCGCATTGTCCACCCTTATGCCATCCACATATACCTCGCCCTTAGTGGGCTTCAGGAGCCTGACTATATGCTTCACCAGAACGCTCTTTCCCGTTCCGCTCCTTCCCATTATGGATACGGCTTCCCCTGTCTCTATCGTGAGATTTATTCCCCGGAGGACTTCGAAACCGTCGAAGGATTTGTGAAGGTTCCTTATGACTATCATATTATCGCCTTCAGGAGATGGCCGTACTTGAATTTCAGCTTTCTCAATGCCCTTTCCTTTATCTGCCTGACCCTTTCCCTCGATATCCCCAGTTCCTTCCCTATCTGCTCCAGCGTCTTGGGCTCATGCATGTGAAGTCCGTAGTATTCGATGATGATTTTCCTTTCCCTCTCGTTCAACTCCCTCTCCAGAATATCCATGAATCTGTTGATTCTCTCTTCCTTCTTAATCTTCTCCTCTATCTCTTCCTCGAATGGGTCGGGGAAGGTCTCCTCTATGGTTCTTCCGTTCTCGTCCCCTATAAGTTCATCTATGGAAAACTGTCCCTTGTATATGTTGACCACCTCCTTCACTTCCTCGATGGACATGCCGGTAATCTGGGCCAATTCCTCCTCGGAAGGCTCCCTCTGGTACTTCTGATAATAGTCTTCCATCGCTCTGCGGACCTTGTCCAGTTTTCCCTTTATGGAGGAATTCAGTTTTATGGCTCTGGATTGCTCTGTCAGGGCTTTCATCATGGATTGCCTTATCCAGGAGGTTGCATACGTCAGGAGTCTGACCCTCCTCTTGAGGTCGTACTTCTCTATGGCCTTTATGAGCCCCAGGACCCCCTCGTTTATCAGGTCCGAAATGGGGATGCCCATTCCGCTGTACTTCTTCGCCATCTTGTAGATGTAGCGGAGGTTGGAATTGATGAGTTTATTCCTCGCCTCTATGTCTCCCTTCTTGGCCCTCTTAATCAACTCCCTCTCTTCCTCCGCTGTGAGAAGCGGATACTTGTAAATCTCCTCGAGAAAGACCTTTAAGGACTGCTCATCGATGTAACTCATGGTGGCGTTTATAGAATAATTTTAAAGTTCCAGTTTTTCCGCAAACTCCCTTATGGCCCGCACAGCCCTCTCTATCATGTATTCCCTGCGCTTTCTTCCCTTCAGATGCGGCGGTATATCCTCGAACAGGCCGAACTGGGGAGGCATGGGCTGGAAGTGCTCGGGGTCGGCATTTTCTATGTAGTGGAGCAGTGCTCCCATCATCGTTTCCTCTGGAGGGGCTATGGGCTCTTTACCCCTTACCAGTCTGGATGCATTGATTCCCGCAATCAGTCCCGATGCAGAGGATGCCACGTAGCCTTCCACTCCGGTTATCTGACCTGCGAAGAAAATGTTGGGATGTTCCCTCATCTGGAGGGTTGCTCTCAAAACCTTTGGAGACTTTATGAATGTGTTCCTGTGTATCACTCCGTATCGCAGGAATTCCGCATTTTCCAGACCCGGAATGAGTCTGAATACCCTCTTCTGCTCCCCCCACTTGAGCTGGGTCTGGAATCCCACCAGCGAGAATGCCGTTCTATCCCTGTTTTCGGGCCTGAGCTGCACCACCGCAAAAGGCTCCTTCCCCGTCCTCGGGTCCACCAGCCCCCTGGGGTTCATGGGACCGAATCGAAGGGTATCGGGACCCCTGCGGGCCATTTCCTCTATGGGCAGGCACCCCTCGAAGAATTTTGGATTCTGCTCGAATTCCTTTATCTCGTACTTCTCCGCATTGAGGAGCTCTTCCACGAATCGGTAGTACTCTTCCTGCGTGAAGGGGGCATTGAGATACGCGTACGGGTCCCGTCCGTGTCTGTCTGCCCAGAAAAGTTTATCGTAGTTCAGGGTTTCCCCGTCCACTATGGGGGATACGGCATCGTAGAAGGCCAGATAGTCTTCTCCCGTCAACCTCTGAATGTCCTTCGCCAGGTCGTCGCTCGTGAGGGGACCGGTGGCAACTATGACGATTCTATCCCTGGGTATTTCCTTCACTTCCTCACGTATAATCTCCACGTTGGGATGCTCCTCAATGGTTCTGGTAATGATGTCGGAGAAGATATTTCTGTCCACCACCAGCGCCTTCCCCTCGTTTATCTTGGCCTCCTTTGCGGCCCGTATTATCAAGGAATCCAGCGTTTCCATTTCGAATTTCAGGAGGCCCGATGCGTTGTAAAGGTCCACGGACTTCAAAGAATTGGAGCACACCAGCTCCGCCAGTTTTCCCGTCTTGTGGACGGGGGTCTGCTTCGCGGGGCGCATTTCGTAGAGTTTCACTTTAATACCCCTCTTTGCAATCTGATACGCCGCCTCCGAACCCGCAAGTCCCCCTCCAATTACGATTACCTCTTTCGTCATCGGGGAAATTTTACAGAAATTTAATCAGATTCCTGCCTTCTGCTCCTGCCTTATCACCTCGTAGAAGTCGAAAGGCTCCCTGTCGGTGGCGCTCACATACCTCAGATACCATTCGTAGGCTGTGGACCTCCTTTCTTCCCTGTACAGGAGTTTTATCAGGAGTTTTACGTGCTGCTCGCTATCCGGATACCTGAGCAGGAAGTTTTCCAGGATGGCGATGGATTTGTCCGTTTCACCCTCTGCCGCATAATAGGTGGCCAGCTGGAGAACGGCATTCATGTATTTCTCCCGCAGGGATTTTCTGATTCTGTCGAAGTAGTTGTGGTCCGTATCCGTGAGGAAGTCATCGTGGTATATCTCCACAGCCTTCTCCAGATAGGCGTAATTTTCGCTCTCCTCGAACAGGGTGATGTTCTCCAGAAATATGCTGTAATCGGTTTCGAAATTCTCGTCTGTGTTGAAAACGAATTCGTCTTCGTGAAGTATCAGGTACTTGGGTGTTTCGGTGATGACCCACGGCTCGATTATCTGCTGTATGAATCTGAGCCTCTCCCTCACATTCTCCGAATGGATTCCGAAGACCGAAGAGATGTTTCCTATGGCCAGATTCCTGCCCTCGTTGGTGATGAGGAACAGGAGTATCATGCGATTCATATCGTCTCCCAGCATTCCCTGTGGCACGGGTTCCTGATTGAAGAAGTACGTGAACTGGCCGAAGGTCTTTATGAATTGCTTCACATGGTTCTGCCAGAATCTCGTTATTTTCCTCAGTTTTAGTTCGTACCCCTCCTCCCTGAACCTGTCTGCGAAGCTCTTGATCACTTCGATGAACTGAAGCGACTGCTCCGGACTTATGCTTTCTATGAATCTGCCCCTCGCGGAGGGGTCCTTTTCCAGTTTGCTCATCAGGACATCTTTCAGGTTCATCCTGACGAGCATTTCTATATCCACCTTTTCCTCCATGTACCTGTACAGGTATTCCCTGACGGGCTGGGGGAGTGGTCCGAGAACACTGTTCACGCTCGGAATTTCCACCAGTTTCCTCACGAATTCCCTTAAATCCTCCTGACCGTAGAGGTACAGGCGGAGGGCTTCGATCTGGAGCTGTACGATGGGAGCCAGCCTTCCCGTGGATTGGGCCTCCAGTATGACCTTTTCTGCTTCCTCCTTCTTTCCTATCAGTATGTATGCTCCTGCCAGTTGCACGGCGGATATCTGATACGGATATGCGAGATTGTTGTCCAGCGATATTTCCATCGCTTCCCTGAGATACTTGACTGCCTTCTCCGCCTCTCCCAGGATTATGTACTTGGTGGCTATGGAGACCAGAAACAGGGGAATCATGTTGAGGTCGTTCTTATTCACTGCTATCCTCAGGCCCTTCTTTTCGATTTCTATGGCTTCCTTGAGGTTTGTGTGGGCTAACGTGGAGGCGTACGTGGAGTAGTAAATGGCCATCGCCCTGCTGCTTCCGGACAGGAGAGCATACTCTTCCATGGTTTTTATGCTGTTCTCGGCCTGCATCAGCTGACCGGTGTCGTTGTAAACCTTCACGAGATTGTTGTACGATATGACGGTGTAGTAAGCATTTTCCAGTATCCTCATGTTCCCAGCGGACTCTTCCAGCATGGACAGGGCCTGCTTGAGGTCCCCCATCATGTAGTATGCGACTCCCATGTGGTTGAGGGCCAGATTCTGGGCTATGGGGTCGTGCTTTTCCCTGGCGTGCTTTATGGCGGTTCGAAGATACTCCAGCGTTCCCCGGACGTCTCCCTTCTGGAAGGTGATTCTGGACATGGAATCGTAGATGTAGGGATTGTCCGGGAATCTGCTCTTTCCCTCCATGAGGAGTTTCTCCGCCTCCTCTATGCTTCCCATGTCTATGAGGAGATTGGAGAATCCCGTTATGAATATGGGGTTTTCCTGAATCCCTTCCTCCCGGGACAGGCTGTCGAATTCCTCGTAGGCCTTCCACAGGTCCCCTTCCATATAGTGGGCATGGGCTTTCAGGACTTCCTCATCTATCGTGAGGTCGGGTCTGGAGAGGAGTTCCAGCGATTCCTTGACCCTGCCGAGTTTCAGCAGGCGTCCCTCTATGTACTGCTTTCTCAGTTGCCTGTATCCCCATTCCCACAGGTGCGTATGGCTGGAAAAGTCATCGAATGGGGCTGGTGCCTCTATTCTGAATCTCCTGAAGGTCTTTTCCGGAAAGTTCCTCTCCTTGCTCAGTATGAGATTCTGCTTCATGTACAGTTTGAATCTGTTATCTATCCTGTCCAGGAGTTTTTCGTTGTCCGATTCTATGGCGTATATGCTGGTCACGTTTCTCTCGATTGCAGACTCGTACAGGCCGGACAGATTCACCACTCCGCTCACGTGGGGCCTGTTTTCCAGGAGGACGGGCTTGAATATCCCCGGTATCGCCATGGCTGCCAGTACCAGTTCCGGCAGATGCGTGTGGTCCCTCCATACGACGAGCTCTTCCTTCTGAAGGTCATAGGTGGTTATGAGGATGGGGATTTCCAGAACGTGGGTGGCGGATGGCAGGTACCTCTCGAGCAGTTCCAGCATCTCGTCGAGTTCGAATTCCCTCTTCCTGCGGATTCTATCCAGGAAATTCCTTCTGAACAGTATCTTTTCGTTAACCCTGCTCCAGAACTCCAGCAGTCTCTTTATTCCCTTGGGCGTTGGTTCTGCGGCAATGAACACGGCATTTATAGCACCGAATGAAGTTCCGATTACTATGTGGGGCTTGAAGCCCCTCTCGAACAGATACAGGGCTGCTCCCGCCTGCATGATGGCCCTGTTCAGGCTTCCATCGAATATTAGTCCATTTTTCAGCATCTTACGAAATTTTAAAGGGCTCATCGGGTGTAAAATTTGCGCCATAATGAACATCCTGATTGCGATACTGGTTCTGGGTTTCCTCATCCTGTTCCACGAACTGGGGCACTTCCTCTTCGCCCGCCTATTCGGCGTCAGGGTGGAGGTATTTTCCATAGGGTTCGGTCCGCGTATACTTTCGTTCCGCTCCGGGGATACCGAATACGCCATAAGTGCAATACCTTTCGGTGGATACGTGAAGATGGCGGGGGATGACCCGGAGAACCTGAAGGGGGAAGCATACGAATTCCTCTCGAAGCCCGTGTATCAGAAGATTCTGATAGTTCTTGCCGGACCCCTTTTCAACTTCCTGCTCGGATTTCTCGTTTACTTTGCTGGAATCAAGTTCTACGGAATTCAGAACATCACCAATCCCGTCGTTTACAGGAGCGAGGTGGAGGATGTCCGGAAGGGGGATGTGGTCATACAGGTGGAGGGGGAGCCCTTCCGCGGCTGGTATTTCATTTACAGGGACAATGAAAAGGGCGATACCCATCTGAAACTGGTCCGCAATTCGGACACTCTGGATGTGGTCCTCAGGAAGGGGGATGCTTCAAAGGTGGAGCCCGTCATAGACCCGGTTATAGGGAAAGTCATTCCGGGAACTCCCGCAGCGGAGGCGGGGCTGAAGGAGGGGGACAGGATAGTGTCTGTGGATGGGAAACCGATAGACAGCTGGCAGGAATTCGTGGAATACGTGCAGGAGAGACCCGAACAGCATATAACCATAACGGTTCTCAGGGATGGCCGTAAACTGAACTTCGACCTCGAAACTGCATCTGAAATGGGGCCGGAGGGGAAGAAGATTGGAAAGGTGGGGGTGGTGGTTAAGACGGATTACTATTATCCGCCTCCGGGTGAGGCCCTGTATCTGGCATGGGAGAGAACTGTTTACTCTTCGGCCCTCATATTCGCGGGCCTGTATAAGCTGGTTACAGGTAAGGCTTCCCTTCAGGGAGTGGGCGGTCCCGTCATGATTGGAAAGATGATAGGGGAGTCCGCCAGCGTGGGGATGCAGATGCTCCTGTACATAACCGGTCTCATTTCCATAAACCTCGCAGTTTTGAACCTCATTCCTTTTCCGGGACTCGATGGCAGCCATATACTGATTTTTACCATAGAGGCTCTGGTGCGCAGGCGTATAAATCCCAGACTGTACTTCGCCATACAGTTGACGGGGGTCATCATACTCCTGATGCTGGCCTTCGCCATAACCATATTCGATATATGGCGAATCTTGAATTTCTGAGAATTGCCCGAAAGGCCGGTAAGCTGGAAATCGGGAATACGGGGGTCAGGAGGAGGATAAAGAGGGGTAAACTGCTCATCTTCGCCGCCGATTTCTCCGAAAGGGAGAGGGAGAAGTTCATCCGGATGGCCCGGAGGTTGCGCATCCCGTACATTATCCTGGACGCCACCAAGGAGGAACTGGGTCGAATCCTGTCCCGGAGGCCCGTTGGAGTTCTCCTTATAACCGATGAGAATATGGTCAGGGGATTTCTGGGGAGTGGGGAGTAGGCGTCCTTTATTCAGGTTTTTGATAGGAAATTTGAGGCCGCTCCCGGATGTATAATTTTGCCCGTAAACAGGAGGTGGACAATGAATAAGTATTGGAATGCGTTCGTGTCCATGATAACCCGTCCCCGCGAATACGTGTCCGGGGAGGGAAGGAACTTTACCCTGACGGATGCAGTGATATACGTTGCAATAATCGGGGCCATCGTGGGATTCTTCACGGGCCTCATCGGTGGAAAGACGTTTGGAGGTGCTGGAGTGCCCGTGGGAGGAGGCGGTGCCATAGGTGGCCTCATTATAGGGGCGATAGGGGCTGTCGTGGGATTGTTTATCGGCGCCGCGATTCTCTATGTGATTCTGGCCATACTGAAGGTGAATGCGGATTTCTCCAAACTGGTCGCTGCATCGGGGCTTGCCTACACGGGTAATATAGCCAGCGTGATTCCCTTCATAGGGGGCATAATCGCCGTTGTATGGCAA
>WGAQ01000067.1 GCA_015494735.1 Caldifarciminota bacterium
GACGAGATACCCAATGGGAATGGAAACTATTATCACCGTGCGCGGCAAGCTGAGCCTCGAAGAGTCGACGAGATACCCAATGGGAATGGAAACGCTTGGTTTTATGGCCAGTTTTTTCATATTAAACCTGTCGACGAGATACCCAATGGGAATGGAAACCGGGCTGGGTCGTAAAAGCCGCCGACATCCGCAACAACGTCGACGAGATACCCAATGGGAATGGAAACCCTTGAGAACAAATATTTCCTTAAGGCGTCAACAAGTCGACGAGATACCCAATGGGAATGGAAACTATAAAACAGTTCGCCATCCTCCTCAACTGCTATACCCGTCGACGAGATACCCAATGGGAATGGAAACCTTATGCAGTATTTTTCGTATCCAGTCTTCAAACCTTATGTCGACGAGATACCCAATGGGAATGGAAACGTCCACCCAGAAAATGAAATCGACACCATCTATGTTCGTCGACGAGATACCCAATGGGAATGGAAACAGCCACGGGAGGCGCAAACCTCCTGCCGCCCCGATAGTCGACGAGATACCCAATGGGAATGGAAACATTTTCAGCCGGGGATTGTGGCGGAGGCAATGAGCCGTCGACGAGATACCCAATGGGAATGGAAACCCCGCCGGGGACTATTCGTCCCCGACGAGCCACCCCTTGTCGACGAGATACCCAATGGGAATGGAAACCCTGTTCATGCTTAATGGTTTTCATTGTTATATGTAAGTCGACGAGATACCCAATGGGAATTTTATGTATGGGGTTCGGAGGGCCTTTATTATTTCATCGTTGCATGGGCAGTTTGAGGAATCTGGAACGGGATAGGCTGGAAAAGGTAATCGAGATACTGGCGAAGAGGTATAAGAAAAGGGTTCTGGATAAGGAGGATGAGAGGACTTATTCATTCGTGTTTCTGGAAATGCTCGACCCCTTTTTTCCCGACAGTCATATAATCAAAAAACTCAAGAGAGTCTATATCCTGGAGCTGGAAGATGAGGATATCTGGCCTGCGTATGTGAAGGGAAATATCGTCATAGCTCCTGCGAAGATAATGGAAGCAGAGCGAATGATAAGGGTCCATGATAATCTGTATCTCGTGGAATATACGAAAAGGCTGAGGGGTTATTTCCAGCACCCTGCAAAACCAAAGGACCCGAAAAAACTGAAAAAGTATGAAATCCTCTACGGCTTTTTCGATATATCGGACGGCATATTTTTGATTGGCCCTTTCTGCTTTGATGGCATACTAATTCATATAGCGAGCGAGTATGGCTATAATTATGACAACTGGAAAGTTCGCATGAAAAAGGGGAAGAAGTGGGTCAATCTCGGAACTGTTGAGGTGAGCACGGTGGATGACATGCTCGAAGTGGTCTTTTACTGCAATAAGTTGCGCGAACTCATGGATAAGAGGTCCGGATAGATGCATCCGGTGATTCGAACACCTCATCGGATTTTCCACGTCGGGGTGTAAAATTTCCATGTCCGTGGCTGGTTTACTCCTCCTTGCAGTCAACGATACGGTTCTCATAGAAGCCATCGAGCTGGGCCTTAACGAATACTATCCGCAGGCCATTGCCCTTGTGAATGAGCAGTTGAGTCTCGACCCCACATCCCCCGAAGCCAAACTCGTGAAGGCGATTATACTGGACTACATGATGGACGACCTGGGTACGAATCGATACGAGAAAGAATTCTTCGACCTCATAGATGGAGTTATCGAAAATGCAAAACCTCTCATCCATTCGGAGAGGAGGGCGTGGGGATATCTGCTCATGGGTGCCGCCTATTCCTACAGGGCATTCCGGTACGGGAAGAAGGGCATCTATCTGCCGGTTCTGAGCGACATGACCAATGCCCTCGATTACATGAATAAGGCCCTTGCGCTGGATTCCACCCTGTACGATGCATATCTCGCAATCGGTATTTACAACTACGCATCCGATGAATTCCCCCGCCTCGTCAAGATAATGCTCCGTGTGGGCGATACCAGGAAGAGGAAGGAACTGGGAATAAGGCAACTGGAAATGGCGGCGCAGAAGGCCCACTACGTGAAGGACCTGGTCAAATTCACCCTCGGATACATCTATATGAAGGAAAAGCGATACAGGGATGCATACAGGGTCCTGAAGCAACTCTACGAAAAGTACGACCACTCCCGCATCGTCAGATGGGAATACGGAAAAGTCCTCAGGAGACTGGGCAGATGGAAGGAGGCGGAAGTGGTCTATGACGAACTGCTATATCTCATGCTCAATCAGGAGAACTTCAACAAATACTATGTGGCCCTTGCCAGCTATTATCTGGCCTATGCCAAGTACATGAATCGAAAGTACGACAAAGCGAAGCAGTATGCCATGTTCGCATACCTGACGGCGCTGGAGCACATGAACGATAAGAATATGAAGAAACTCCTTCCCTATATCGAGCGCCTGATTTCCAGAATAAACAGATACGTCAGAAACCCTTCCCCGGAGGGGGAAAATGGACAGACTGGAAAAACTGGCAGTCCTTCTAACTGAGGGGATAGGTCCGGTCAGATTCAGGAAACTCCTGGAAAAATTCGGCACCCTGGAGGAGATAGTTAACGCCGATATAAGGGACCTGCTCGAAATCCTTCCGGAGAAGGTGGCCTTCAGGGTGAAGAATCCGGATATCGAAAGGGCCCGCTCCCAGATGGAAAAGGCGGAGCGAATGGGGGTTAGAATCATCTTCCGGGATGACGGGGAATATCCCGATGAACTCCGCAACGTATATCACGCCCCGCCCGTTCTCTTCGCCCGTGGAAATATCGACCTCCTCCGGGAAAAGAAGATTGCCGTGGTGGGAACCAGGAAGCCCACGCAGTACGGACTCAAGATGGCGCATAAATTCGCATCGGAACTGGCGGATGCGGGTCTGGTGGTGGTCTCGGGAGGGGCTCTGGGGATAGATGCCCGGGCCCACGAGGGGGCCATGCCCCGCACCATAGTGGTCCTCGGAAGCGGAATAGACAGACTGTATCCCAGGAGCAACCTTCCCCTTTTCCGCAGGGTGCTGGAGAGCGGGGGATTAATCGTATCCCAGTTTCCCATGGGCACGATGCCCTCGAAGGAGACGTTTCCCATTCGCAATCTCACTATAGCAGGTATGTCTCTGGGAGTGCTTATGGTGGAGGGCACGGAGGACTCCGGTGCCCTGATAACTGCCCGCTACGCTTTCGATTTCGACAGGGAAGTCTTCACCGTCCCCAACAGGGTGGATGTTCCGCAGGGAAAGGGACCCTACGTCCTCATACGGGAGAATGTGGCCCGCGTGGTGGAGAAACCGGAAGACATACTGAAGGAACTGGGTCTGGGAAGCGGTGCGGCCCTTTCTAAGGAGGTAATTCTGGAGGGACTGGAGAAGGAAGTCTTCGATGCCATAGTGGGCAGGGTTCACTTCGACGAACTCCTGATGAGGTTCGGGGATTACTCGAGGCTCTCCATGGCCCTTTTGAATCTGGAGTTGAAGGGCCTGATAGAGAAACTCCCCGGCAACTACTACCAGAGGCGATGACATGAGGAAGACGCTGATATTCTCCATCGCTTTTATCATCTCGTGCTCGTCCCGGACGGACACCTCCCCGTCCCTCGTGGGAGTCAACGACTGGACCTATTACCTTCAGGACATTTCCGTGGATTCCATATTGCAATCCGGATTCGATGTGGTGGTGATGGACTACTCGAGGGATGGAACGCAGGAGGGGGAGTTCTCATCCGTGGAAATTGGACGTGTTCGGGAATCGGAGATTATCCCTCTGGCGTACGTGAGCATCGGGGAGGCGGAGGATTACCGGTTCTATTGGGACACCTCCTGGTACAGCAAGCCACCATCGTGGATGGGTCCGGAGAATCCGGAATGGCCGGGAAACTATGCGGTTCGATACTGGGAGGATGGATGGAAGGACATCGTGTTTTCCTACCTCGACAGGGTCATCGCACAGGGATTTGCCGGCGTGTATCTGGACAAGGTGGACGAATTCGAATTCTGGTCGGATTCCCTGGGTGAGGAGGATGCCGCCATTCGAATGCTCCAGTTCATCCGGGAGATTTCCCTTTATGCCCGTCAGGAGGCCGGTGATTCCTTCCTCATAGTGCTCCAGAATGGTGAGGGACTCCTGGCGTGGGACGATGGAAGTCTGCTTCGGACGATATCCGGATGGGCTGTGGAGGACCTCTTCTACATGGGAACCAGTCCTGCCGATTCGGAGTGGGTGGAGGAGAGACTCCGGTATCTGGAATCAGTGGTTTCAAGCGGATTGACGGTTCTGGTCGTGGATTACGTGGACGATGGCTCCGGACACGGCGGGGAGAATCTGGAGAGGATAGAGGATTTCACCCGCAGGGCCATGGACAGGGACCTCATTCCCTATGCAGCCATGAGCGATAGGGAGTTGAATGAGATTAACATTATCGAAGGAATCCAGCCCAGATAGGGGAGGTCACGATGGCATATTTCAGGAAGAATGTGGAGAAGGTTCCTCCGGAACTGGTGGAGAAGTACAAGGAGGAGCAGAGGAAACTGGCCCGGAAGGTGGTCATGGAGCCCATAGACTTCGACCACATCGAACTGGTGGCGGGGGCGGATTCGGCCTTCATCGGGGAAAATTATATCCTGTCCGTAATCGTGGTTCTGGAATTTGCCACCATGAGGGAGGTGGAGGTGGAGTATTCCCTCTCGGAGGTGGATTTCCCATACATTCCCGGTCTCCTTGCCTTTCGCGAGGCCCCCAACGTGCTGAAGACCTATGAGAAGCTGCAGAATAAACCCGACCTTATAATGGTGGATGGACATGGTATATCCCACTTCCGGCGTCTGGGAATAGCCAGCCACATAGGGGTTCTTCTGGATGTCCCCACGATGGGGGTTGCCAAGAAACTTCTGGCGGGAAGATACGAGGAGCCCTGCTCCAGGAGGGGGTGCAGGAGTCCCATAATTCACAATGGGGAGGTGGTGGGGTATGCCCTCAGGACCAGGGACAATGTTCAGCCCGTATTCGTCTCTCCGGGCCACAGGACCGACCTGGAGGGTGTAGTGAAGGCGGCCCTCATGACCACCAGGGGCTTTCGCCTTCCGGAGCCGATTCGCATCGCTGACAGGTATTCGAAGGATTTGAAGAGACAGGTGAGGCCTTAGGATTCCCCGTGTCCCGTGCGCTTAACCACGGGTTCCTTCTCGGCTATTGCCCCGTCAGAACTTCTGTGGAGGCCCGGATTCCGTTTCGGGTTTTCGAACTCCTGCGTCAGATCCGAACAAAAATTTGGACACGGGGAAATAGGAGAGTTGTAGGGGAGGAGACCCCCTACAACAAAATTATGAAACTACCAATCAGAAAAATATTGAAAATAATAGGGTTCCCGGAGGAACCCTCAAAATGGAACACCGAGAAAATTTTAAACCTCATCCTGGAAACCAAATCAGCAACGATAAACGAACTGAGCTTCGCCGCATCCCGCCTGTATAGGGTGAATCAAGAGATGGCCTATAAAGGCATATAC
>WGAQ01000068.1 GCA_015494735.1 Caldifarciminota bacterium
ATCTATTTTTAAACTCGGGACTTTCTGCGATCTTTCTTATTTCATAAGGCACAGAATCAATTGCCATAAAACCATCTTTAGTTTCTCTAAGTTTTCCTCCTGCTTTAATAAAGGCTCTTTTGAAAAACTCCTCAATATATTCCGGTATCAACTTATATTCCCTTGCCCTCTCAGTCATCTCTTTTATTCTGGTATAGTCAATGAACCTTGTAGCCAGAGTCTCTCCCAGAGCTTCTTTTATTTTTGAGATATACTCTTCATCCGGTTTTATATCCAGTTCTTTCAAAATTTCCTCCATACTTTTTGCATTGGTCACTGCATCAAGAATGAGCTGATACAGGTTCTTACCTTCAAACACGTCTCCAATTACATCAAAGACTCTATCACTTCCAAGTTTGTTTTTAATTTCTTCCAGCTTATCAAATAGTTTGGCAAGAACTTTTCCCTCTCTTGTATCTTCTGCCACAAGGTTGAATATGTAAACATCCTTTTGCTGGCCATATCTGTGAATCCTTCCCATTCTTTGCTCAAGTCTATTTGGATTCCACGGAATATCATAGTTTATCATAATGTGGCAAAATTGTAGATTTATTCCTTCTCCTGCAGCCTCCGTGGCCACCATAACATCTGTTTCATCTCTGAATATTTTTTCTGCCTTGATTCTTTCATCTATGTCCATTCCACCATGTATATAGTTTACTTTATAGCCCCATGTTCTTATCTTTTCAACTAAATACTCAAGTGTATCCTTGGACTCTGTGAATATTAAGATCTTGGGATTTCCATTCATTTCTTTGATTTTTTTAAATCCTTCTTCAATAGCCTTTTTAAGCTCTCTAAGTTTAACCTCTTCTTCGTTATTTATCACGCGGCGAGATTTATCAATTAGTCTACTTAGTGTTTCTATTTCACGTTTTAGCTCTTCAGGATCTTTCGCCAGAGTTAGTGCTTCCCATTCCTCTTCCTTTTTCCATCTTTCCACTTCTTCGAGGTCCTCTATTTCCTCATAATCAATGGATATTTCTTTTTGTTTTTCTTCCTCTTTCAGTATCTTTTCCAGTTTTTCTCTTCTTCTTTCCAACGACCTTAAAAGGGCATATGTGCTGGACGCCATTCTTCTCTGAAGAATCATAAGGGCAAATGCGACATTTCTCTTTTTGTCAGATTGAATTGCTTTATTGTATTGCTCCAGCACATATCTCGAAACCTCATTATAGATGTCCTTTTCAGAGTCAGAGAGATGGAACTTTATGGTTATGGGAAATCTCCTCGTGAATATGGGCCTTCCTTCAAAATCTTTGAGGTCCTCCTTTAATCTTCTGATAAACAGAGGGTTATCCTTATTCTTTAAAGATTCTTCTACCATCTCGTTTGTCGCAAAGAATCCAGGCATTAGGAGGTCCAAAAACAACCTGAAATTTTCAGGGTCTCCTTTATGAGGAGTAGCAGTTAAAAAGAGTAAGTGATTCGTAGTTCTAGATAGAACTTCTCCCAATCTATATCTTTGAGTTTTATTAGTTTTTTCTCCATACTTATACGCTGACATTTTATGTGCTTCATCAACAATCACAAGATCCCAGTTTACTGAACCCAAGGTTGCAAGAATTCCATCTTGTTTAGCAAAGTCAATAAAGGTTATTATTTGATCATTTTTCTCCCACGGATTTTCCCCATAATGGGCATTGAAGGTATATCTATCAAGTACTACAAATTTTTCATCAAATTTCTCTTTTAATTCTCTTCTCCACTGATCCCTTAAATGACCAGGAACCACTATAAGAATCCTCTTTGCAAGTCCTCTTAATTTTAATTCTTTCAATATAAGTCCAGCCATTATTGTCTTCCCTGCTCCAGGATCATCTGCAATCAGGAATCGGATATGAGGCTGCTTTAAAACATAGCCATACACAGCTTCTATTTGAAATGGAAGGGGGTCAATTTTGGATACATTCATAGCCAGAAGTGGATCAAAAAGGGATGCGTATTTAAATCGCGTGGCTTCAACTACAAAAAAAACCCATTCGGAATTTGAAGAAAAATCGATTGCCGATTCTACCGTTTCTAATTTATCTGCATCTTTCTTTTTCATGATTTGGTCCACATACTGTTTTGAGTGGATTGTAGAACCTACAATACGAATATATTCTCCTCTCTCTTCAATCTTTTCAACTTTAACAGGTTCGTTCCAGAACGGTCCTTTGATAATATTTCCTTCTTTAATCATTTTCCCTCCTTCCAGCTGTTCCGCCTAATCCATTCCTACACTCAATATTGCGTATATACCCCCACATTCCGGTCATTTGTTTCACAGAAGCGCAAAAATAAACAATATACACTCTTTAATAGAATACAGGCCATGAAACCAATTAAAAGAAGGCATATACAAAAACATTTCGCATTTGTTTAGACAAATTTTATAGCTCTCTTTATCCATCATAATCGACTTTGGACAGAGAACTCCAGACAAAAATTCAGACACAGGGGAATAACTCTGTCGAACATTAAAAAGATCAGGTTCACCAGAGGAACCCTCAAAATGGAATGCTTAGAAAACTTCAAACCTCGTCGTGAAAACTGCATCTGCAGTGATAAACGAGCTGAGTTTCGACGTATCCCGCCTATACAGAGTGAATCCGAAGACGGCCCACAAAAGCATTTACAAATAACCGCATAACAGCAACCTACAAAACTATGTGGTTTGCTGCAAGCGATAGGGCGGATTTTATTACTCCCATCATAATTTCCAGCCATAGAGGCCCAATTCCTATAATCCCGATAATATTTACATCCTCGTTCCACCATAGATTTCGATATCTGCGACCATACACCCGAAACCCGCTAAAAAAGGGCGAAACAGGAAATGGTTCCCTGTTCGAAAATCCATCGGCACGACGCTCGAGAGCATGAAATTGCCCGCATACTAAATGACAAAAAGCCAATTACATTCTCGGTTCCATCCGATTTTTAATGGGAAAGCATATAAACAGGCTGGAGAAAAGGGGAGCAGGGGCTCCCCACTTATGCCACCGGATAGGCGAATTCCGGTCTCTCTTCCTTCAGTTCTATTTTCTCCGCAGCCTTCGGCAGTTCCACCACCTTCACCCTCTTTACCCAGCGCTCAGGCAGGTGAATAACCCTGCCCCTCACGTGTATAACTGTGGGTCTGAGATTGGCCTCGTATTCGATGCGGACACCCCAGACTTTCCTTCCGAACCTGTTCTCGAATTCGCCGGGGCCCTCCATCTTTATATTGCGGGCGCTTCCGGGGAAGTACAGACGCTTGGCATACCAGCGGTCCCTGTCCTTATGATAATAGACGAGCCACAGAACCTGCCCCTCCTTGTACTTGGCTTCGGTGGGTATGTACTTCTCCGCCTTTTCCTCTTCCTCCAGGAGCCTCTGGATGTACTGCTCTATGGTCTCATCCTCCCCTATGTCCTCCTCCGACCAGAGTTCGAATATCATGTGCCAGTTGTTCACCGTGGCTATGATGTTCGCCAGTTTGACCGTCCTCCTCTCCTCCTTCTTAACCAGCTCCTCTATCTTATCCATCACATCGGAAAACCTCTCCCTGAAGTCGGGAAGGAGCAACAGTGCAACGAGCAAATCGCTCTGCCTCTTGAGTCTCTGAAGGGTCTCCAGGTTATCCGCAAGGACCATCGCCTTACGAATATCGCAGAAGGATGCCCTCAATTCCTCCAGAATCTCGGGAGAGAACTTCAAGTCCACAACGGACTCGGTAATCTCCTTTATTACCTCCTCCGGAATCTCCTTCAACCTCTCCTCTATTTCCTTAGTGTCGTGACCCCAGGGGTCGTACTGCTTATCCCATCCATTGAAACGGGCAATGTAATTGGCAAGTCGAACGGTGGCTCTATTCTCCTCGCATGCCACCTCCCTGAGCTGTTCCACCATGGGTCCAAACTTCTTCTTCCAGAAGGGGCTGTAGGTAAGGGTGCAGAGGTAATCGCTCCTCTTCTTCAGGTCCGTAAGCTGGGCTTCATTCTCAACCTCCAGCATCTCATCCCTTATAATGCAGTTGATTCTCCTTATGTCCTCGGGGCCCTCCACCTTTCCGTATATCCTTGCCATGGCTCCACCTCCTGTTCTATAAAAAATTTTATAGCACCGGAAGAAAATTTTTCAAGTATTGCATTCATGGTGCAAACAGACACTATTGTTAACAGGTTGCAGGAGTTTAGTAAGTCATAACGGGAATGATAACCCTGAAAAACGTTTCCCACAAGTCCCATCAGGAAATTCCAGCAATTGGACTATAAAATTTAAGCATGCGTAGCGCAGTAATCGTAGCAGCGAGAAGAACAGCAATCGGTAAGGCTCCCAGAGGAACCTTAAAGGATACCCGTCCGGAGTACATGCTGGCCGAAGTGGTCAAGAAACTCATCGAAGAAACCAATTTGGATCCTTCCCTCGTTCAGGACCTTACTGTCGGAAATGCCTTCCCCGAAGCATATCAGGGAATGAATGTGGCCAGAACGGTGGTCTACAGGGCGGGACTCCCCTACACCATCCCCGCTGTCACCGTAAACAGGTTCTGTGCATCCGGTCTTCAGGCCATCGCCCAGACTGCCCACCGCATAATGACGGGCGAAATAGACGTGGCCATAGCAGGCGGTGTGGAGAGCATGAGCCTGGTACCGATGGGTGGATACGTATTCCGTCCCGAGCCCCACATAGCCCAGACCTTTCCCGATTACTACCTCAACATGGGATTGACCGCAGAGAACCTGGCGGAGATGTACAAGATTCCCAGGGAAAAGGTGGACGAGTTCGCATGGGAGTCCTACAGGAAGGCTCAGGAGTATCTCAAAGCAGGGAAGCACAAGGAAGAGGTGGTACCCCTCAAGGTGAAGGTGCGCCGGGAGGATGAATGGGGGAACAGCTATCTGGAGGAGAAGGTCTTCGACATAGACGAGTGCGTGAGGTTCGACACCTCCCTGGAGAAGATTTCCAAACTGCCTCCCTACTTCAAGAAGGACGGTGTGGTCACAGCCGGAAACTCCTCTCAGAGGAGCGATGGAGCCGCCGCCGTGATTCTCATGAGCGAGGAGAAAGCGAATGAACTGGGCCTCAAGCCCATCGCCAGATTCGTCACCTACCAGGTGGCTGGTGTTCCCGCCGAAATAATGGGTATCGGTCCTGCATACGCCATTCCCATGGCTCTGGAAAAAGCCGGAATGAAGATAGACGACCTGGACCTCATCGAGTTCAACGAGGCATTCGCCGTTCAGGTCCTGGCAGCCGAGGAAGAACTGAAGAAGAAGGGAATAGAACTCCCATACGACAGGCTCAATGTAAACGGTGGAGCTGTTGCCCATGGACATCCCCTCGGTGCCACGGGTGCCATTCTCACGGTCAAGCTCCTCTACGAGCTGAAGCGCAGGAACGGGAAATACGGAATGGTCACCATGTGCGTGGGTGGTGGAATGGGTGCCGCCGGAATTTTCGAAATGCTGTAAATTCCTTTCCCCGCCGTCAGGCGGGGCTTTTTCACTTATTGATTTTCATTTCTCCGTAGTGTGTATCCGCTTTGAGATAGGGAACCCTCACATTCTTCAGCCTTATGTCTCCATAATCCGTCTCCACATCCATCTCCTCCGCATGGACATTCACGAAGGTCAGATCCCCATAGTCCGAATAGGCGGATATCTTCTTCGAATTCACATCCTCCATACGCACATCCCCATAATCGGTGGAAACATTCAGATTCAGAGCATTAATATTCCCCGCACGAATATCTCCATAGCCCGTTTTGAGAACAGCATCGGCAAGGGTGGAATTCTTCAGGGAAAGGTCCCCATAGGAGGAATTGATGAAAATACTGGAAATTCCATCCCCGGATTCCAGCGAGAAATCAGAATAATCCCCATCGACTAAAAGGGACCTCCACCTTCCAGACAGCACGAGGGAAACCTCCGCATCCTCGAAACATCCACTGCTCACAATCAGACCGAATAGATAAACCCTCTTCTCCCGTTTACATTTGATGGAAATCTTCAGGGTGTCTCCATAAATCTCGATGGAAGGCTTATCTATACCTTCAGCATCCGCAATGGAAATCTTCCTTCTCAGGGAATCTCCCTTTACCACCCTAAGGTCCACCCCGCTCGAATTGACCGCGATTACATTAACCTCCCCGGGAAGGGCCATCGTTGTATCAAAGAGCATTGCCATGAAAATTCCCATAATCACCTCCACGTTTCGCTTCCAGGGAAGATTTTGACCCTCTTATCCCCCACCTCGAAATCGATTGCATTCATCGAGCCTATGGAGAGATGGGTGTTCAGCACACCGGACATCAGCCTGCCCTCCTTCCCATCCAAAGATGAAATGGACACATAAGTGGTATCGAACATGGGGAGCATCACGAATACCATATTCCACCTCCCGATAAGAATACGGATGTAAGGGGGAAAAAGTTTCAAAGGGCCCCGCCATCGGCGGGGCAAAGGAAATTACCTGATGATTATCTTCTTCGAGAGGGTTTCTCTCGTGGTTCTGGCATGTATAATGTAGAATCCCGGCGAGAAGTTGCGCAAATCTATACTGCCACCGCTTTCCAGCTTCTTCCTGAGGACCAGTCTTCCACCTGCATTGAAGACATGGACGTCGATGGGGGAATTATATGGAACCCGTATGTTGTAGAGTCCATCCCTCCCTTCTATCATCAGATGACCAAACATGGAGCTGGAAGGATCGTATTCCGACTCATCAACTGTAAGGTAGGGTCTGGCCCCGACTATGAGGACTTTATCTATGTTCCATCCATCTGCCGTCACAGAATAATCGGAGTAAAACTTCAATCTTATATTCAGAGCAGTATCCCTGAACTGGGTCAGATCGAACTCCTGCGTAATATAGGTCCCCTGGGAGGCCCAGTACCTCTGCAGAACTGGCCATAGATTCTCCAGATAGGAGGCATTTACATCGATGGATGCCCAGTCGTATATGGAGGAGCCCAGGTCCTGATAGGAATTCCCCTCGATATCCCATCTGTGAACGATAACCAGTTTTACCATCCCGTAATCGGAAACATTCAGCGGACTGGCGAGTTTTATATAGGTGTCCAGGTTATTGGAATAATCGCCGGATGGACTCTCCGTAAGGTTTCCATTGGATATGCCCCACACGTTGTCTCCCACAACGGTCCATTGCGAGAGATCTGTATCGAAATCGTCGTAGAAAAGAGTATCCAGTTTTTCCGCGACGAAGAGGGGAATGTTCTGGGAGAATCCGTCGGGAGTCGTAAAGGTAATCTCGACGGGGAAGTTCTTATACGGAAGGTAATCCCGCACCACCACGGCGAATGCATTGGGCGCGGAGAAGTATCCATCGGGGACGGAAGATACATCTCCAATATTCTCGGTACCATCCACCACCACACCGAATGTGTCAGGGACCGTAATGGTGGCCGTAAGAGAATTGAGATTGAACCCGAATCCCACATTCTTTCCAGATATGGATATATAGACGGTATCTCCGGAGAAGGTATAATCGAAGTTGTCGATTTCTATGTAGGGTCCGCTGGCCTTGAGCAAATCGAGAAGGGGCATTATATTCTCCCCAATCTGCTCCACTATGATACCGGTGTCGGGCTGCCAGAAGGCCTCCCCCACTTCGAAGGTCCAGCCCAGGGCGAGGGGATGCTCGTCCGTCGCGCCGTGTATCCAGTCATCCGTGGTCCCGTTGGTGGGATACAGGTAGTAGGACTGGTAGGACTGATATGCATTGTGCCTGAACATGCGCCATGCGAAGAATCTGTAAATGGTATCCTCTGCAGTAGGTGTGGATGTATAACCCCACGGCCACAGGATGAGGTTGGAATAGGTGTGCATGTCTATGGCAACAGCAGGTTGAACGGAATTGAAGAAATCTCTGTAGGCCTGGCTTTCGGGCTCGGAAAAAGGAGCAGGTCCCCTGTACACGGGACTGGTGGGGTCAGGGGAGGAGCCGTTATCGTCATATCCCCACATATAACCGAAGTTCCTGTTCAAATCCACTCCATCATCGGCTTCGGTGAACTGGCCATCGTTATTATTATCCCTCTTGTTCTTCCTCCAGTATCCGTCGCTCACCTCGTTGTAGGTGTATCCATCCGGATTGGCAACCGGTATATAGTAGAAGGTCCTGTTGTCCAGGAGGTAGGTGATTTCCGGGGAGCGACCGTACATCTTCGTCAGGAAGTCCACGAACCCTATGCCCACCGAAACACCACCCGGCTCTCTGGCATGTATGGCATTGTTGAGCCAGAAGACCGGCTTGTGAAGGGAGGAATCCGCCCCGACCCTCACGGCCCATATATCCCTTCCCTCCCATGTGGTACCGATGGAAAAGGGTGCGGACACGAGGGAGGGGAAAGACGAATGTATGTTCGAAAGGGCACTGTAGGCCTCGGAATAGGTGTAATAGGGACCGAAGTTTATTTTCACGCTCAAATCCGGGGACTCTTCAATCACTTTATATGAAAAACCCCTCTCCTTCAGATAGGACATCTCATAATCCGACACCACAACATCCACGTACAGACCCTTTCCGTAGTCAACGTGGGCTATATCGTTCAGACCATCGGATACGAGGCTCTCGACTATGGAGCGAACCTCATCCGGTGAGCCGGCATGAATCCTCACCACATAACTGGATGCCACTAAGAACAGCCACATGGGACAAGTTTAATGCATACAATTCCTGTTCAAATTCATTTAAATTTTTGAATGCCGAAAATTTAAGCACATATTAACCGAAGGGTATCGGTCAAAATCAAGCCCTCCTGTATTCGCTGCAACACATCAATTATGCAGAGAAACCTTATTCCATGGAGATTGCACGTTCATAACAAAAGTCGAACCTGACCTATGGAACTCCGGAGCAGCAGAGAAGAGAAAGGACATTAAACTTTTTTCACCTTGTCCAGGATAGCCCGATTCATACTGCTGGGATATGTGGTTCTGGCACTGGCGGGAGCCCTGCTCCTCATGCTCCCCTTCTCCCACGAAGAGCCCGTATCCTTCCTGGATGCCCTGTTCACCGCATCCTCTGCCGTATCCCTCACGGGACTCATAGTGAAGAACACGGCCACAGCATGGACCACTTTCGGCAAACTGGTGATTCTTTCCCTCATACAGATAGGTGGAATCGGATACATGAGTCTGGTCTTCCTCACAGTGATTATCTCCGGGAGCAGGGGCTCGTACTTCATCAGGGTCCTGACGAGCGGGACGCTGGGAACGGGTCTTCACGAGGTCTATAAGATGGTGAAAGTGGTCATAATCATGACCATCCTGTTCGAGGCAGCAGGTTTCCTTCTCCTCCTTCCCGGAATGGGGCCCTTCCACGCCCTGTTTCACGCCGTATCTGCCTTCTGCAATGCTGGATTCTCCACATATCCGGATAATCTCATGTCCTTCTGGAATTCCCCATGGGTGGTCCTGACTGTTTCCTTCCTGATAGTGTCCGGAGGTCTGGGTGTATTCGTATTCACGGATCTATGGGAGAAGTTCACCGGTAAGAAGAGGAAACTCATGCTCCACACCAGGGTCTCCCTCCTGATGACCGCCATACTTATAGGGGGAGCCATTCCCCTCTTCGCAATAATGGACCACACCATCCTCTCCCACATGAAGCCCATGGAAAAATTCCTGGTGGTCCTGTTCGAATCCATAACGCCCAGAACAGCAGGATTCAACACCATAGATTACACGAAACTGAGCGAGGGAAGTCTATTCATAACCATAATCCTCATGTTCATCGGCGGGACGGCGGGAGGAACTGCGGGGGGCATAAAGGTAACAACCCTCTTCATCGTGATACGCAGTCTGGAATCCATAATAATGGGAAGGGACGAGATCAACACGATGGGATACAGAATAGACAAGGAACTGATTCTGAAAGCATTCCTCATATTCACCATGATGAACATCCTGGTCGTGGCATCCGTGGCCATAATACTGGCGGTGGAAGAGACCAACCTGACCCGCACCTTCTTCGAGGTGGTCTCCGCTCTGTCCACGGTGGGCCTTTCTCTGGGCAGCGATGTGAGTTTTTCGGCCGGGTTTTCCCCGGTGGGGAAGATGGTGATAATAGTGGATATGCTTCTGGGAAAGGCAGGAATTCTGACCTTCGTCTATTCGTTGATAAACGTCAAAAGGCAGAAGGTGCGCAACCCCCGCGGGAGGATAATGATAGGCTAATCACCTCCTTGCACCGAAGACGACGCTGGTCAGGAATTCTATGACGAGACCGTAAAACGACGAAAGGAGCATGGAGAGAAGGGAGTATCCAGTCCCCATTTCCATCAGGAGAAGGGATGCAGGC
>WGAQ01000069.1 GCA_015494735.1 Caldifarciminota bacterium
GAGTCTCCTTTAATATTCTATGCTTTCCGAAGATGAGGGAGAAGATAATCTTTTCACTCTTCACAATCGCCTATTTAACCTTCATCGGTGTCCTTTTCAGGATGCAGGTTCTGGAGGGGAAGAAGTACGAGGTCATGGCATTGGACAATCGATACGTGACATTCCCCATAAGCCCCATCAGGGGAAATATCTACGACAGGAATGGAAAACTCCTTGCCACGAGTGGTTTTCGGGGCAAACTCCTCGTTATCAACAAAAGAGATGAGGAGGAAAAGGACTACATCGCATCCCTCATCGGGAGGTACACCACCAGCCTCTCACCCCGCTCCTATTATATTCTGTCGGCGCGCGAGGACGTCCTGGAGAGCCACGTGGTGGTGAGGGAGTTCGTGAGGCATTACCCTTTCGGAAGCAGGACCCCCCACATCATCGGATATGTGGATGCCGAGGGGACTGGAAGGGCGGGACTGGAGCGACTGCTGGATTCGGTGCTTGCGGGAAAGGCTGGAACTCTGATGGTGCCTGTGGATGCCAGGATGCGCATAACCGACAGGAATTTTCGCATGGTTCCCCCATCCAAGGGAACGGATATAAGGACGACTCTGGACATGGATTTGCATACATTCGTGGATTCCATAACCTCCAGATTCGAAAAGGTGGCCGTCATCGTCATGACCACGGATGGAGAGGTTCTGGACATATATTCCCGCCCCTCCTTCGACCCCAATCTCTTCGTGACGGGTTTCACCACAGCCCAGTGGAGATACGTGAACGATGCCACCCTCAAGCCCCTTATGAACAGGGCTATAGCGGGAAGGTATCCACCCGGCTCCACCTTCAAGATTCTCACCTCCCTGGCTGCCATAGATGCCGGTATTCCCTGGTGGAAGTCCGTATACTGTCAGGGTGTGTTCTATCTGGGTAGGTGGTCCTTCAGGGACTGGGATGTTCATCACCATGTGGGTAGTATCGTGGAAGCTCTGGAAACCTCCTGCGATGTGTATTACTACGAGCTGGCGGTCCAGATGGGTCTCGTGAAACTGCTCCGGGAGTTGAAGAAGAGCCACCTGTTCGACGGGAAGTTCACCCCCTTCCGGGAGGAGATTCGCTCGTTCATTCCCGACACCGCATGGTACAAAAAGCGCTATGGTTTCTATTCCGCGGGTAATGCGGTCAATCTATCCATCGGGCAGGGAGAGATTCTCATGACTCCCATAGCCATTGCCATGATGACGGGAGCGGTGGCCAATGGTGGAAGGATGCCCTTTCCCAGGTTCTACGAAGGGCAGGTTATATCGGATACGCTGGTCATGGAGTATCCCGATACCGCATTCGATATCGTGAAGAGGGCCATGTATCTGGTGGTGAACGGAGAAAGGGGAACTGCCAAGTATATCCGGTGGCGGCTGGAAATGGATGGATTCGGAGATGTCAGGGTGGCGGGAAAGACGGGCTCTGCGGAAAACCCCCACAGCCATAAGACCCATTCCCTGTTTACCGCCTTCTTCCCATACGATAATCCGAGGTTCATCATAACCGTGGTGGCGGAATCGGCCGGGCATGGAAGCGAGGCGGCCGTTCCCATAACTCTGGAGATAATAGAATGGTTATTGCAGCATTACTTCTGACGGTAATCGGGATTGCGGAGATTTACACCATAAGTCCCGCTCTTGCTTATAAGCAGATGGTGTTCCTCCTTGTGGCTCTGTTCCTGGGATATTTAATCAGGCGTTTCTTCGATTTCTCCTATGTGAGGACCATATACACGCCCCTCCTTTTCATCACCTTTGCCCTGTTGATTCTGGTCCTGCTCTTTCCTTCTCATGGAGTCAGGAGGTGGATAGACCTCGGCTTCTTTCGATTCCAGCCCTCCGAGTTGACCAAGTTGCTCCTTCCCTTCACCTTCTACCTCTACGACCCCTGGATGTATATGTGGAGGAATTTCCTCGTGGGGGCGGCGGCTTTTCTTCTGATACTGATAGAGCCGGACCTCGGTACAGCAGTTTCGGTTGCATTCGTCATCTATATGATGTTCTTCTACACTGGTGTGAACATCTTCCTTCTGCTCTATCCCCTCTTCATGGGGCTTGCCGTTGTCCTTTCTTTCAACATCAAACTCTTCGTTCTTCTCATCCTTATCATGCTTCTGGTTCTCTACCGGCTCCGGGCAAAGTGGTACATCTCTGTTTTCTTCCTCGTGAGTGCCCTGTTTCTGGGGATGATAACGCCCGTGATATGGAACACAGCCCTGAAACCCTATCAGAGGGCCAGGATTCTTGCATTCCTCAATCCGGGAAAGTACAGGAAATCCCATGCCTACCAGTTGTATCAGGCGAGGGTTGCCATAGGAAGGGGGGAGGTCTTCGGGGAGGGGTGGAATAGGGGAACCCAGAAGAAGTACGGCTTCCTTCCCGAGGCCCACACAGATTTCATTTTCTCGTCCATTGCTGAAGATTTCGGTTTTGTCGGAACCCTGGTGGTTTTGAGTCTGTACTTTTACATTCTGCTCTATCTATTTCGGGGAATTTTGAAGCACAGGTATGAGGACCACAGGCGATTTCTCATGGGCATCCTGCTGTTTTATGGGTACTCCTTCCTCATCAACGTGGGGATGAATCTGGGCCTTCTGCCCACGAAGGGATATCCCCTTTCCTTCGTCAGCTATGGGGGGAGTCATCTGATAATGGATTACATTCTCCTCTTCCTTGCCCTCAAGTCCCTGGAAAAGGCGGAGCGTTAAACTTTTGCGATGCTCTTCCTCCTGGCATGGATGAATCCTTCCCTCTACTGGATTCACTCATCGAAGCCTTTCGATTTTCTCATCAGACTGGACGGGGAATACTACAGGGGACTCTTCTGGATTGGACACAGATTCGGACTGTATATGGATGGTTTCGATGCTGTTCATCTGTCATCCGTGATGGATGCGGGTTTGAGGAAGGGATATCTGACGGCATTCATCAGGAGGTATGGAGAGGATTGCTTTTCCGGACCATGC
>WGAQ01000070.1 GCA_015494735.1 Caldifarciminota bacterium
ACATCTGCTTCCTCGAAGTTGTAGATGCACCACTGCCTTTCGAATTCCCTGTAGATGTCTCCCCACGTGTACTTTTCGTTCCACCTTATGTCGAATATGGAATCCACATTCTGGACGAACATGGCTATCCTCTCGAGACCGTAAGTGATTTCGGCAGAAGGCACCTTCAAATCCACAGAACCGGACTGCTGGAAATAGGTGAACTGGGTTATCTCAAGACCATCCAGCCACACCTCCCATCCCAGACCCCATGCACCCAGGGTGGGGCTTTCCCAGTCGTCCTCCACGAATCTAACATCGTGTTTCTCTATATCTATTCCCAGTTCCCTGAGGGACTGGAGGTATATATCGATGACATCATCCGGAGGAGGCTTGAGTATCACCTGAAACTGATGATACTGCTGGACCCTGTTGGGATTCTCCGCATAACGTCCATCCTTGGGCCTGCGGGTGGGCTCCACATACGCCGTCTTCCACTCCCTGGTGTCCAGAACCCGCAGGAAAGTGGCCGGGTTGAAAGTACCCGCACCCACTTCGGAATTATAGGGCTGCATTATGACAGCCCCCCTGTCCTTCCAGAACCTCTGGAGCCTCAGGATTATCTCATCGAAGGTAAGCATCAGAAGGATTTAATTTTACACTCAATCCTCCACCCCGTCGATGAGGGCCAGGTTGCGCTCCGGATACATCCTCCTCACTATTTTTCCAGAATCCCTGAATATGAACACCTCCAGGGTTCCCGTTATGGTCCCCTCGAAAAGGTGCCCCCCGAAAGCCCTGAACTGATTATCGGAAAGGGTTATGTGGATATGGAGTATGGGCTTTTCATCCAGAACCCCCACATTCCCCATGAGGGAAGTGATTTCGTACTCCTCCGGAAACTTCTTCTTAACATAATCCCTCTTCTCCAGGTCGTAATACCCCAGAGTAAAATCCTTCCCCGCACCGATTCCATGCAGGAATCCAGAGCGAATGTCCTTCTCTTCAACCACTCTCTTCAGGGATTCCCTTATCTCTTCCCCGGGCTCCAGAACGACGAGAACGCCATCGCATCTATCGAAGACCTTCATGTTGATAATATTACAGGGGGCGTATAAAATTAAAGCATGCTGGAACTTATGATAATCGGGCAGATGATGGGTCAGCACGCCCAGCAACATCCACATCTGGTGGAGAGGCACAGAACGTATAACATGGGAAAGATTCCGAAGGAATACAAGGGCCTGAAGAACCCCCTTAAGCCCACGAAGGAGAATCTGGCAGCGGGGGAGAAGATATGGAAGGAGCAGTGCGTGGCCTGCCATGGAGAGAGCGGAAAGGGCGACGGGCCGGCTGGAAAAGCCCTCAATCCACCGGCGGCTGACCTGGCATTCATCATGACCAGACCAATTGCACAGGACGACTTCCTGTTCTGGACCATCTCCGAAGGGGGCGCCCAGTTCGGGACTGCCATGCCCGCGTACAAGAACATTCTTTCGGAAAAGCAGAGATGGCAGGTCATACTGTACCTGAGGAAGAAGTTCACCGGAACTACCGAGCCCCCGAAGAGAATGCGCCACAGGATGATGCAACAGGGGACCAACTGAACCATATGGGGGGATTCTTCCCCTCGTCCCTATAAAATTTTGCCATGAAACTCATAGAGTATCAGGCGAAAGAGCTCTTCAAGAAGTACGGCATGCCCATTCCTGAGGGCTACGTATGCAAAACCATAGACGAAGTCAAAGAGGTTCTGGAGAAACTTGAGTTCCCCGTAGTCATAAAGGCGCAGGTCCCCGTCGGCGGAAGGGGTAAGGCAGGTGGTGTCAAACTGGCATCCACCAGGGAAGAAGCCCTTCAGAAGGCGGAACAGATTCTCTCCATGGAAATCAAGGGAATTCCCGTAAAGAAGGTTCTCGTGGCCCATGCCGTGGATATAGCGAAGGAACTGTACCTGTCGGTGGTTCTGGACCGCAGGAACAACAAGGCTCTCATAATGGCGTCCAGAGAAGGGGGTGTGGATATAGAGGAAGTGGCAAGGACCAATCCGGAGGCCATTCTGAAGAGGGACGTGGACCCCATAATGGGACTCAGGGATTTCGAGGCAAGGGAAATCGCCTTCTGGCTCTATCCTGACGATAAGAAGATTGCCCTGAAGATTGCGGGAATAATCAGCAAACTCTACAAATCCTATGTGGATGCGGAGGCCCAGCTGGCGGAGATAAATCCCCTGGTGGTGGACCCGGAGGGGAATGTGTGGGTGGTGGATGCAAAGGTCATAGTGGATGACAATGCCCTCTTCCGCCATCCGGATATAGAGCAGATGAGGGACTTGGATTACGAGGACCCCAGGGAACTGGAGGCAAAGGAGTGGGGTCTCTCCTTCATAAAACTGGAGGGGAACATAGGAAATATGGTCAACGGCGCCGGTCTGGCCATGGCAACAATGGATGTCATCAAGTACTACGGTGGTGAGCCTGCCAACTTCCTGGATGTGGGTGGCTCCTCCAATCCCGAGAAGACCAGAAAGGCAATGGAACTCCTCCTCTCCGACCCCAACGTGAAGGCCGTATTCGTCAACATATTCGGCGGAATCACCAGGACGGATGACATTGCAAAGGGCCTCATAGAGGCATTCAAAACGCTGGATATAAAGGTGCCCGTGGTGGTGAGGCTCACCGGGACCAACGAGGATATAGCCCGCAGGATGCTGGATGAAAGTGGCCTGCCCCTCATAACTGTGAAGACCATGTCCGAGGGGGCGAAGAAGGCAGTGGAGCTGGCAAACAAATCCTGATTCCTCCCCGCCGCCGGGCGGGGTTATTTTCCCGAAGGGACGATTTTATAGAAAATTCCATCAACCGAAACCACACTTCCATGTAGAGTAATGGCAGGGTTTTCAGAGCGGCATGTGGCATGGAATCTCACATAGGGTATGGGGATTATACCGATGAAAACTATTCCTATTGCCGCCGGGCGGCAGTCCAGATAGGAAAACTTTACGGGAACATACGCCCCCACCCACCCGCCTCCCCTCCACATCCAGGCTCTTCCACCGACAGAAAATAATACCAGGGAATCGTGAACGAACATCCCCATGACCTCATTGCCGGAAACTCCTGAAGGAGGGGTAAAAGACAGATTTCCTGCTTTAATCATCTCACCGGACCAGTTCACAGGGCGGGCAAAGCCATTCACACATCCGACACCCCTGAACTCTCCTCCCACGGCCGATGTATCGATTCTGCCATTGAGATAAATCTCAAAGAATCTATTTCCCCCCACGAAGAACATCCCCACGGAGGAATCGCACAGAGCCCAATCATCGGGAAAAGGGGCAGGAGCACGGATTATGGGTTTTCCATCCACATACAGCATGGGACTGCTGTAAGTCCCACCGATCCATACATTCTCCACCCTGAAGAATACACCACTGTCCACCGACGATTTGCTCCTCCACTCCATCAATCGATAGGGAAAATCCCCGGCAACCTCCACCTCAATACTGTGGGAGCGGTATGCAAGGAAGGAGCCACTTCTGACAGACAGGCTATGCCTTCCCTCATGGAGGGAGAGGGTTATCAGGGGAGTATCCGTTTCCATGTATTCCCTTCCATCTATGTAAATCCTGAAGGGAGGTCTGGAAGCCCTGAACATAACAGAGCGATACAACACATCTCCTCCGAATGCCTCCTGGTAAAACCCGGGAGACGAGGAATAGGATGCCACTATTATGGAGAATTCCTCCGGCATCAGGGAGCCATCCTCCGGATACTGGATGGAAACATGCCTGGACGGAAATACCATCTCCACCGCGCATCCCGTAAGGAAAATTAAGGGTAAAACCCGGTGCCTCATCAGTAATGCCCCAGTATTCCCAGAAATTTTACCCTCCTCTCTATAAGGGAGTAAATCCACATCCCCGAAAGGAATACCAGAATGGAAGAAACCATAAGAATTATCACCTTCGGCAGGGGCAACTGGAGCAGTCCCAGATTCCCCCTCATGCTCATGGACAGGAGATGATACCCGCCGGTAAATGGAATTATATCCAGCACCCCCGGAGGGAGGAGGAAGAAAGCCACCACACCCATATTGAGAATCTGGAAGAGGCTCTGTATGCGCTTGTAGAGGAGGGCAAGTCCTCCGAAAACATAACCCAATCCGTAGGCGGGGAGTATGGTAAAGAACAGGATGAATCCCACGGTCAGAACATCGATGTGGAGGAACTTCCCGCTTATGAGCATGATTATCAGAAGAAGGGGGATGGTGAACAGGAGGTTGGACAGGAAGGAGATACCCAGCATGGCGAGGGAGACCAGTTTGAATCCATAGGGGCTCATATAGAGTTGCTCCAGGGTTCCCTGTTCTGCTTCCGTGGTTATGCCCCACGTAAGGGTATTCATCCCGCCCAGGAGCCAGGACCACAGGAAGAATCCCACCACCAGAGCCTCCGTCGTATTCCCCAGATTGGTGGAATTACCCATTGCAAATCGGGCACCGAAGAGCAGTATGGAGAAGATGATGACCACGGTTATGAGACCGGACAGGAAGTTGAACATATAGGACTTCATCATCTGTATCTCACGCATTACCATTGCCTGAAGCAGTTTCATCGCTCCTCTCCTCCTTCATCACCCTCATGTATATGCTCTCCAGGTCCGGTTCCTGAAGGCGAATCTCCTTCAGAAGAAACCCATTGCTTCGAAGGGCATCCACCGCATCGTATATTTCCGACTGATTGAGAGATACGTAAATCCTCCACTCATCCCCCACCCTCTCCACTTTCCCATCCGGGAAGATTCCCTGCGGGGAGATATTTCCCCCGGACGCTCTGAACATATAGGTCTCGTAAGAGAACATCCTCTTCAACTGTTCAACGCTTCCCTCTGCAACGATTTTCCCCCTGTTTATGAATATGACCCTGTCGGCGGTGTTTTCGACGAACCTCATATTGTGGGAACTGACGATGATGGTCCTGCCCATATCCTCCCTGAGGGACCTCACGATTTCCATCAGTTGATACGTGGTATCCACATCCAGCCCCAGGGTGGGCTCATCCAGTATGAGGATGGGGGTCTTCCTTGCCAATACGCTCGCAATTGCCAGTTTCTGCTGCATTCCACGGGAGAGATTCCTCGCCTCCGTCTTCCTCTTCTCCCCGAGTCCAAACCTCTCCAGAATACCATCGATTTCCCTTTTCGAAATCTTCCTGCCGTTGAGACCCGCGAAGAATCTGATATTCTGCTCAACAGTCAATCTCCAGTAGATGTTCCTGTTCCCCTCCAGAACCCCTGAAATGAAATCATAGAGCCAGTAATCCCCGGGACGGACATCCCTGCCCGCCACCACTATCCGACCGGAATCCGGCACTATCAGATTGAGGATGCTCTTTATGGTGGTGGTCTTACCCGCACCGTTGGGACCCAGGAGGGCCACTATTTCACCCCTTCCGACTCCGAAGGATATGCCATCCACCGCCACGGTATCCCCGAAGACCTTCCGGAGATTTTCCACTTCCACCACACGCATAATACCCCTAATTTTAATCTTCCTCAACCCTTCAGAAGTAAAAGCTATAGGCAACCTTGAAAAATTCGTTGTTGTATTTCACATCACCCACCCTGTACGGATGCACGATGAAGTAAAGCCTGCTCCTTCCACCCCACTCGTATCCAATCACCACCTGCAGCTCTTCTCCCGGAAATGTTCCGGTGGTAAAGGACTCGTTCCTCTGATAAAAGGCGCTCACATAGAATCCCGTTTTGAATCTGACAGTGGCTCCGATATTCGCTATTAACATTCTGCTGATAGTGGTATCAGAAATCTCGTACATCTCCATGGATGCCCTCATTCGAATCCTCCCCACCATATAGGTTCCCCCGAGATTGTAATGACGCATGGGGTTCCCATCGTAAGTCCCGTATCCCGCCCCCAGCAAGATGATTCTGGAGAAATCGGGACCGATTCCAGCCGCTCCCCCCTGCACATCGTAGGAGACCGGAAGACTGGAATACCTGTTCATATAAAGCATCACGATGAGATTCCTGACGACACCGGCGCTCACATTGGCATTAATGTTTTCGGAGAAGAATTTCCCATCCTTCAAAAACCTCCTGCCGGAATAGGAAACACCGGCATTCATGAAGTAGAGATATGGACTCTTCCTGTTTCTGTTCAACCAGAGTCCGCCCCCGTAGTAAAGAAAACCGGGACCATAGGGCAGATATGCGGTGGGAAAGTCGAAATTATCCGTAAATCCTTCCACATTCAGGTAGAATCCACCGAGACCCATATGGCTGTATGTGGTGGAAAGGCCAAATGCCTTCGCTCCTCCGCCCGTATATGCCCCCTGAAGGGAAAGGCTCCATCCCCTCCTGTAGTATCGGGCGAAAAGGCTGCCCACATTCCGCTCGAGGGAAGTGTCCCTGTAATTCAGGAAATAGGGGACCAGCAGAATGTCACCCCTCTGGTATCCCAGAGCCAGCCCCGCATAATTATTTGCGCCTTCCCTGATGTAGAAGCTCTGAAGTTTCCGGCTCTCGGATTCGTAAAACCCCTTGAATCCAAACGTTATGTCCCTTATGGCTCTTGTATAGAAGATGTCCAGAATGTCCTTATCGATGAGCTCCAGCTTGTCCTGAAAGAAGGGCCTCTTTTCGGGAAGGTATAGCATGCTCGCCTGCTCCAGATTGAACTGGGCAACATCAGCCTCCACCTGCGAATAATCGGGAAGTATGGTGGTATATAGTCCCCACCTGTTGGTCTTCACCTCCACATCCCCACCGATTCTGTAGTGGAAGAGGGAGCCCTTTATGGGGAAATATCCTATATCCCTGTACGGATTGGTATATACGCCCACGAGATACGGGGAGACGGTAATGTTGGGCTTTCCCTTCTCGTATGTGATTCCCCCCTCGAATACTACCCTGGACGAATGCCTTATATCGGAAATCTCCTCCAGCGGAAATTTATACGTGGACTCCAGCTGGAACCATCCCATCTCCTGCGGCAGAATATGAACCACATCCACTCTGAAACCTATGGTATCCGCCAATTCCAGCCTGTAAACCGGTATCACCATTTCGAATGTCCATACGCTGTCCCGATACACGGATGCGGATTTCCAGTCCAGGTCCCACCTCAGGGACCACCTGTTATAACTGGTTATGAGCTGGTCCATCTGTGTTCCCAGCGGATACAGACCGAGATAATATCCTATATCCCTGTGCGACAGGGTAATGAGAACCTGGTCATCCATCACATCGTTAACCCGGTCCCTCTCCGTGGTCTGGGCATGTATTCCGTAGGGGTTTATGAATTCTCCTCCCACGTATAGATTTTTACCATCGTGGAAAAGGTATAACCTGACGGGATATGTCCTGGTGGTATCCGGATAGATGGGATAGAACCTGTCCACAACGAGCGCCCTTCGATATACTTCCTCATCGATTCTGCCATCCAGGGACACGGACGGCGATGCGATAAATGGTATGACCAGCAGCGTATCCATGGAAATCCTCCTTCTCAAAATAATATACGCAGAACATCATCCGAAGGTTTCATTCTCCAGAGTAAAATCTCCACCGAATGTATCTGCAACAAGGAGCCTCCCCTCTCCGCTGCCATAAACATAAACCCCTCCCTTTTCCATGGCATTATACCCCTGAGGCACTTTTACGCTGCCTCCAAAGGCTCTAACCTTCACCCTTATGTTATCTACTGGAGTCCGGACGCGAATATCCCCTCCAAATGTCTTTGCCTGCAGGTCATCGAACCTTCCGGAGAACTCTATATCCCCACCGAAGGTCTTGAGCACGATTTTATCGAACCTTCCCTGCGCAGAAATATCTCCCCCCATGCTGGAAGCATATACGCGGGCACCATGGGGAACCGTAAAATCGCTGCCATAATAAACCCCCGGCTCCACATTGACATCACCGCTCCTCAGACGAATATCGTCCCCCATGCTCCTGATGACTATGAAACCCTCTCTCACCAGTTCATCGAATTTCTCCTCCTGTTTCATATCACCGACAGCCTCCTTCAAGGCACTGGAGAGACCCGGAATGAAGAACAGTGATTTTGAGAGAACCTCGAAAACCGAAGTCACTATCCCCTTCGCAAAATCCTCCACGCTCCGGGAGAAGTCCTCCCCGCCACTGGATTTATGGAAATGGAAATCCGTATAGGAGTCCTTTTCACTCTGCTCATCGTCAATTCGGGATTCTATAGCAGCGATGAGCCTTTCGGCTTCATCCACCGTTATCTTTCCTTCCTGGAGCATCTCCAGAACTTTTCTAATTTCTTCATTCATGGTTTCAAAATTATAAAGCATAGGTTTCAATTTTCGAAATATCTCCCCACACCACGTCCCGCGAATGGACATCCACAATCCGGATGGTCGAGGAAAGAATTTCAGGAAGAATGGGATGTGAATGGGGACTTCAGGAATTCCCTGCATCCTCAACGGAGGGTTTCAGAGATTCGTATAAATCCGTGGACATTTCCACTTTCCTCCCGGAAACATCCCCCTCCACGATACCCTTTTCACGCAGGACGTGAAACAGAATCCCCTCCACATCCTTCTCCGAATACGCCACCATGATGTGCCTGAAGACGCGATTGAGGGTCTCGCCATCCATCTTCTCTATCAATTCCACCGCATCCGGAATGTAGGCCGGTGGAACGGAAAAGACCCTTATACCCAGAGACAGAAGGGCAAGGAGCCCCATGTGGCTCGCAGCCAGGTCGCCGCAGACGGAATATCTCTCCTTCTGATACCTGAACTTATCGAAGGAATACCACACCAGGCGGAATATGGCAGGATGGAAGCGATAATCGGACACCTTCCTGTCTATGGCCATGACGTACTGGCTCAAATCGTTGGTCCCCACGCTGAAGAAACTGGCGAATTTCTTAAAACGGTCCGCTATGAGTGCAGCCGCAGGTGTTTCTATCATTATGCCGAGAGGTATATCCGCCTTCAGGAGGCGCCGGACCTCCAGGACTTCCTCCACTGTGGAAACCATCGGTATGAGGACCCTTATATTCCCCCTGACACTCGCCCTGTTGATGGCTTCTATCTGGTCCTCCAGGAGTTTCCTGTTGTACTCCAGAAGATACCTGATTCCCCTCACGTGCGAGGGAATATCCATCCCGAGGGGAGCCTTCTCCCCTCCCAGGTCGAACAGTCTTATGGTCAGGACATTGGGATAAACGGACTCCGAAAGTTTCCTGTAAACGTACTCCTGGTCATCGCGGGACACCACCCCCATGAGATAGAGGTATTCGGTCCGGAATAGGCCTACTCCCAGTCCTTTGAAGTCTTCCAGTTCCTCGGGTATGTCCACGTTGATTTGAAGGGTAACCTCCTCGCCATCCGCCATCCTCACCCTGCCCCCATTGGTCAGCAGATGGATAGTCTTTTTCTCCTCATTCACCTGGATACGAAGGGGCCTGCGGGAAAATTCCACGAAACCCTCCATGGCATCCAGGTACGCATACCTGTACCTGCGGGCCTTCGAAACAGCATCCCTTACCCTTATCAGGGTGGGGATTCCCCTGGATTTCAGCATCAGGATGGGATGGGACGTGAGGGAGCCCCTTTCCAGAACCACCCCCGAAACCCCGTACTTTATGATTCGGAACACGTCCATTATGTTGAGCTCATATCCCACGACGATTCTTCCGGTGCTGTTCTCCAGTATCTCGCTGTGATGCCCTTCGACGAAGTTCTCGAAATCCCTGAGCCATATCCTCAGTTCGAATCCAAGATTGCGGAACTTCTCGTGCTCCGAGCCGGATAGCTCATCTGCATAGTCCTCTATCACCCGTACGAAAGCCCGCAGTGCATTCTTTTCACCTTCGGAGATGAGGGATTCCACCTTTTCCCACAGCTGGGGGTCGTGGAGTATGGCTTCGTAAACCCTGTATATGCTCCCCGCCCCCACATCCACGGATATCTTTTTGAGGTATTCACTGTACTTTTCGACCTCCTGCCGAAGTTCGGGGAGGGTCAGCCGCTTCTTTCTCCTCTTCTTCCTCTTACCCAGAACCAGAATCTTTCCGGCCGCCCTGCCCTTAATCGCGGGCGTTCCTTTCAAAATCATTTATCTCCGAGTTCTTCCACCAGTTCCTCTCCGAAACCGGACTCTATGAGGCTCACTATGGCTTCAACAGCCTGGTCCTCGTCGGGGCCTTCCGCTATTATGGTGAGTTCCGTCCCCGGAGGAGCGACCAGTACGAGCAGGTCCAGTATGCTGTTGGCCTCCACCCTGTTTCCGTCCTTCTCTATGAAGATATCGCTTTCATATTTCCCGGCTGTTTCCACTATCTGCATGGCGGGGCGGGCATGGAGCCCCAGCTTGTTGACGATTCGCACCTTCTTCACCTTCATCAGCAGAACCTCAGTTTATGGGAAACCACCTCGAATCTCCTGTCCTCCTCGATGAATTTGAGAATTTCCATCATGTACTTATTGGCAAAGGATGCGTTGTTGCTCACAAGGGCTATGGCCAGTCTGGAGCGCTGCCACAGGTCCTGATAATCCACTTCGGCTATGGAAACATCGAATCTGCTCAGAACCCTGTCCTTTATGCTGCGGAGTATATGCCTCTTCTCCTTTAGGGAGGAGTTGAAGGGCATGTGGATATCCACTTCCAGCACGGCCACTATCATAGTTCGGGTTTGACTTCCACCAGTCTGTAAGCCTCTATGATATCTCCCACCTTGACGTCGTTGAACTTCTCCAGTTTGATTCCGCATTCCATCCCGGCCTTGACTTCGGAAACGTCATCCTGGAAGTGCTTCAGGGATTCGATTTTACCCTCGTAAACCACCTGCCCATCGCGAATCACCTTCACCCTGTCGGCATTCCTGGGAATGACCCCTTCTATGACATAACTTCCGGCCACCCTTCCACCCTTCACCTTGAATACCGCCTTCACTTCGGCCTTACCGATGAGCTCCTCTCTGTATTCGGGCTCGATGAGTCCGCGGAGCATGTTCTCTATGTCTTCCTTCAGGTGGTATATGATGGAATGGAATTTCATGGGAACGCTGGCACTCTGTGCGTAATCCCGGGCCTTCTTGTCCGCCTTCACCGCAAACCCGATGACCACTCCCTCGGAGGCCTCCGCCAGCATCACATCGCTCTCCGTAATATTTCCGACACCGGAGTGAATCACCACCGGACGGACCTTGGTGCTCTTTATCTTGGATATCATGTCCTCTATGGCTTCCAGAACTCCGTGGTTGTCAGCCTTGATTACCAGAGGCAATTCCTTTATTTCCCCTTCCTGAATCTTCTTCATTATGCGCTGAGCCAGAGACATCTTCTGTCCGCGGGCCAGTTGCTCTTTCAACTGTGATTTCCTTTCGTCGGTAATCTCGCGGGCGGTGCGCAGGTCCTTCACGACCTCGAACCTGTCTCCGGGTCTGGGCAACTCCTCGAAATTCTGGACCAGTACCGGGTCTCCGGGAAGAGCCTCCTTCACCCTGTCCTCCCGGTCGTTGTACATGGCCTTCACCTTACCGTAGGTGAGACCGGCCACCACTATATCTCCCACCCTCAGGGTTCCTCTCTGAACGATAACGGTGGCGAGGTTGCCCCTGCCCTTATCCTTGAAACTCTCCAGTATGACCCCCTTTGCGGAGCCTCTGGTGGTGGTTCTGCGGTCTATTTCCTCCGCCACCAGCAGTATGGCATCCAGAAGGTCATCCACCCCCATGCCTGTCTTGGCGGATATGGGAACGAAGATGGTGTCACCACCCCAGTCATCCGGAATGAGACCATGCTCGGACAGCTGGCGCTTCACCTTCTCCGGGTCCGCATCGGGAAGGTCCATCTTATTCATCGCCACTATAATCTTCACACCGGCAGCCTTCGCGTGATTCAGAGCCTCGATGGTCTGCTCTTTAACTCCCTCCCGGGCATCCACCACCAGAATGACGATGTCCGTCACCTGGGCACCCCGGGCCCTCATTGCCGTGAAGGCTTCGTGTCCCGGAGTATCGATGAAGGTTATCTTCTTTCCACCGAATTCCACCTGATAGGCACCTATGCGCTGCGTAATCTTACCCTCTTCCTTCTCCGCAATATTGGACTTCCTTATGTAGTCTATGAGTGTGGTCTTTCCATGGTCCACGTGTCCCATAACGGTGACGATGGGCGGCCTCTCGTAGTCCAGTTCCTCTTCCGTCTCCTCCTTCACCTCTTCCTGGACCACGTCCTCTTCGATTCTCAACTCGTATCCGAAGTTCTCCGCTATCAGTTCTATCATATCCATGGGAAGGGTCTGGTTGATGGTGGCGATATATCCGATGGAGAGCAGTTCCTTTATAATGTCGGCAGGCTCTATCCCCATTATAGTGGCCAGTTCCTTGACGGATACGGGACCCGGAATACGGATAATCTTCTCCTCCGGCTCCTTCGAGACCTGCTGCTTCTTCTCCTTTTTCCTGGGCTTGGTTCTGGGCTTCTGCTTTATCTGCCTCTCCCTCTCCTTCTGACGGTCCTCTTTTCTCTCCTTATCGGGCTTCTTCTTGAATCTCCTGGGCTTCTTCTGCTGCGAAGCGCTTATGCTCTCGTAAATCTTCTTCTTCTGCTCGAATTCCTTCTTGGATTCTTCCTTGACCAGATTCAACTTCTTCCTTACGGTTTGCTCCATCTCCCTGTTGACCTTATTGAAGGGAGACTTAACATCGTACCCCTCGTTCTGGAGAATCTCTATTATGGTCTTGGCAGAGATTCCCAGCTCCTTGGCCAGTTCCCTTATCTGAACCGGACCTTTCTTCTTCTTTCCTGTTCCACTTGCCATAAAAATCCCCCTGTGGATACTATGTCTGGGCTGGTTCCTCTTCCTCCAGCTTCTCCTCTATGAATTCGATGAGTTTCAGCGCCGTCTTCTCATCGAGTCCTGCCTTATAAAGGGATGCCAGAGTGGGAACCTCGTTGAAAGAGAAGTACCCCGACCGCCGCAGGTATTCCACGACTGACGAGGGAAAACTCCTCGAAATGTCTATCAGAGTGACCACACCCCTCGGCTTCCTGTACTCCTTGAAGGGCACTATGGTTATATCCTTTCCCACCAGCTTGGAAGCCAGGATGACGTTGGAGCCCTCGGCCCCCTTTGCCTCCTTTATGTGCTCTTCATCCACAACCGCGTATATTCTGTCATCGAGCATGTACGCAGTGATGACGGGAGCGGGCTGAAGTGCATTTATGGCGAATCTGATGATGTCCGGGTCCCACCTCACTATGTCCACCTTCTCGTTGTGAAGTTCCTTCTGAAGTCCCGTCATCTTTACACCCCTGGTGCCCACTATGGCGGCCACGGGGTCGATGCTGGAAATCTTGGAGTAAACTGCCACCTTCGCCCGCTTTCCGGGTATCCTGGCCACCTGCTTTATCTCTATGGTGCCATCCTGTATATCGGGGATTTCCAGTTCCAGAAGCCTCCTGAGGAAATCCGGATGGGTCCTGGAGAGTATCACGTAGTAGCGGACGTTATCGGTCCCTATGATGACAGCCTTTTTAGGATCACCCTGTCTGAACTTCTCCAGCTCACCCGGTATGAGTTCCGATGCCGGAATTATTCCCTCCGTGGTTATATCCTCCATTCCCGGAATCTCGATGGAGAGAAATACGCTGCCGGTACGCCTGTTTATCCTCTGGACCTTGCCGCGAACCAGTTCCCCTATCCTGTGCTCGAAGTCCTTTATGAGTATCTTCCTCTCTATATTCCGTATATCGTTGACGAATCTGTTCTGAATCCTGTATATGACCGCCCTGGGCAGGTCCCTGCTGTCTATGGTTATCTTGACCTCCGACCCCTCTATGGCCTCCGGGTCATAGGTCTTCGCCTCCTCGATACCTATCTCATTGGCGGGATTCTTAACGTTCTTCACAACCTTCTTGCTTATGGTTACCTTTATGGAATCCTCACCCACGGACACTTCCGCGTCGGTCTTATAGTAGGCTTTGACGGCATCCTCTATGACTTTCTTCAGAACTTCGATTATATCGTTCCTGTTCAAATTCCTGGTCCTGACGAGGTAATCCACCATTGCATTAAATTCTCTTATATCCATGCTCTCACACCTCGTTTAATCTCAGTTTTCTTATCCTGCTTCTCTCCACTTCCCTGCCACCAATATGGAGTCGGTCTTCTTCCACCTTCTCGAGTCTCCCCTGAATGTCTCTTCCGTCGTCCATGTGGGCAACCACCTTCTTACCCACAGCCCACCTTATTTCCCTCTCCTTCTTCAACTCCCTGTCGAGGCCCGGAGAGGAGACCTCCAGCGTATACCTCTCCTTTATCGGGTCCTCCACATCCAGCATTATGGAAATCTCATTGGAGAGAGCTACGATTTCCTTCAGAGTAATGTGCCCCTTCCCTTTAGGCCTGTCCACGAATATACGCAGATAGGATTCCCTTCCCCCGCTCTTGAATTCTATATCCACCAGCTCATAACCCATCCGCTTTATGATGGGCTCCGCCAGTTCCTCGATTTTCTTCTCGATGGCCTTCTCTCTCTCCTCCATAATTAAGGTTGAAAATTATACACTACGGCCAAAACGCTGAAACACGTAAATTTAAGGGATTCAGAGAGAAGAGACTAAATCCTCAGCCACCCTGTCAACGGGATTCCCCTCACCCAGAAGGCTCTTCAGGCGGGAGATTTCCCGCACCACATCGTCCCTCTTCTCCATTATGCGTGCCACGGTCCGCGCCACCTTTTCGGGACGGATATGCTGTATGAATTCGGGAAAGACCTCTCTGCCCAGAATCAGATTCGTGAGGCTCGCCCACCTGACCCGTGCAAACATGCGGGCAAGAATCCACGTGCTCTCCGACATGACGTAGAGGACCACGGCGGGAGTTCCCAGAATGGCAGCCTCCAGACTGGCCGTACCGGATGCCACTATCACCACATCGGAGCCCTTCATGATTTCCAGCGACTTTCCACGCAAAATCCTCATATTCTCCGATTCGGGTATCCGGAAGGATTCGTCGAGGAGGGACACGTAGAAGAATGCATCCGGATAAATCCTCTCCAGATGCTCCTTTATCCTCATCATGCGGGGAATAAGGCGCCTTATCTCGTGTTTTCTCGAGCCGGGCAGGAGTCCGATGGTGGGATTCCCCCTCCTCTCCACTCCCTCAATATCCCTTCCATAGAGAGAAGCAAGGGGATGTCCGAAGTACTTTACCTCCACCCCCAGTTTCCTGAAGAAATCGGGCTCGAAGGGCAGTACGGAGTAAAGGCCCTCCATCTTCCGGAGGGGGGAAATCCGAAACCTGCCCCACGCCCACAATTGCGGCAGGATATAGTAGAAAACCCTCCTGCGGGCATGGAGTAGGCGGGAGGCAAGGAGGAGATGGTACCCCGGATAATCCACCAGAATTACGGCATCCGCCAGAAGGGCATGGTGATACATGTCCCGGAAGTCCCTCATGAGGTCCGGTATGTGGGTCAGTGCCTCCTGAACTCCCACGACGGAGGATTCCCCTATCCTCTTTATCAGATGGACACCGGAGGATTCCATGAGGGGACCCCCCATTCCGTAGAATTCTATGGATGAATCGATGTCCCTGATACTCCTGACCAGTTCCGATGCCCTCAGATCACCGGAGGGCTCCCCAGCAGAGATGAATATCCTCATGCATCCAGTGTTCTGCAATTTTAAATGCCCCCGGAAACGGGGGCAGGGGAAATTACTTGCTCTTCGCCTGCTTCTTCCTCTCTTCGATAATCTTTTTCGCTATGTTGTCGGGAACCACGTCGTAGTGGTCGAACTGCATGGAATAATATCCGCGCCCCTGCGTGATGGACCTGAGGGCGGTGGCATACTGGAGCATCTCCGCCAGAGGTACCATGGCGGTAATCACCTTGGAGTTGCTCCTGTCCTCTATGGATACTATGTGGCCCCTCCTGGAGTTTATGTCCCCGATGACATCTCCCATGTACTCCTCTGGCGTGACCACTTCCACCTTCATTATGGGCTCCAGGAGTACGGGCCTGGCTTTCTTCATGGCCTCCTTGAAGGCTATGCTTCCCGCTATCTGGAAAGCCATATCGGAGGAGTCCACCTCATGATAGGAGCCATCGAAGAGTTTCACCCTCACATCCACCACGGGATAGCCTGCCACCACACCCTTCTTCATCGCATCCCTGATACCCTTCTCCACGGAAGGGATGAATTCGCGGGGTATCTTTCCACCGGTGATGAGGTCCACGAATTCGAAGCCCTTGCCTCTGGGCAGGGGCTCCACCTCTATCCAGACGTGACCGTACTGTCCACGACCACCGGTCTGCTTGATGTACTTGCCTTCCTGCTTGACAGATGCAGTTATGGTCTCCCTGTATGCCACCTGGGGCTGTCCCACCTCCACGTTCACCTTATGCTCCCTGCGCATCCTGTCCACCATTATCTCCAGGTGGAGTTCTCCCATGCCCGCTATGATGGTCTCTCCGGTTTCCTCATCGGTATATGCCCTGAAGGAGGGGTCCTCCTCCATCAACTTCTGGAGGGCCTTCACCATCTTCTCCTTGTCATCCTTGGACTTCGGATGTATTGCCTGGGCGATTACGGGCTCGGGAACCTCAAGGGACTCCAGAACGATAGGGTGGTTCTCATCCGAGAGGGTATCTCCGGTAAGGGTCTGCTTCAGTCCCACCACTGCCCCTATATCTCCGGCCGTCAGTTCGTTTATATCCTCCTGCTTGTTGGCATGCATCCTCACTATCCTGGATATCCTCTCCTTGACCCCCCTCGTTGCATTGTACACGTATTCACCCTTCGTTATCTTGCCGGAATAAACCCTGACGTAAGTTACCTTTCCTATGTACTTATCGGTCATTATCTTGAAAGCCAGAGCAGTGAGGGGCATATTCTCGTCGGGCCTCCTCACCTCCTTCTCCCCCGTCACCGGATTTATACCCTCCACGGGAGGTCTGTCCACCGGAGATGGAAGGTAATCCACTATGGCATCCAGAAGGGGCTGAATGCCTTTGTTCTTAAATGCAGAGCCGGCCAGAACCGGCACCACCTCGAATGCAATGGTCGATTTCCTTATGGCCCTGCGCAGGTCCTCCTCCGTAATCTCCTCCTCCTCCAGATACTTGAGCATTATATCCTCGTTGAACTCCGCGAGGGTCTCTATCAACTTCTCCCGCCACTCCTGAGCAAGGTCCTGAAGGTCTTCGGGGATGTCTATGATTTCGTACTCCGCCCCCAGAGTCTCATCCTTCCAGACTATTCCCTTCATGGTGATGAGGTCCACCACCCCTCTGAAATCGGACTCCGCCCCTATCGGAATCTGGATGGCCAGGGGGACAGCAGAGAGCCTCTGCTCCATCATCTTGATGACGTTGAAGAAGTTGGCCCCCACCTTGTCCATCTTATTGACGAAGGCGATACGGGGAACCCTGTACTTGTCAGCCTGACGCCATACGGTCTCGGACTGGGGCTCGACTCCAGCCTCCGCGTCGAATATTACGACAGCACCATCCAGAACTCTCAGTGCGCGCTCCACTTCTATGGTGAAGTCCACGTGGCCGGGAGTATCGATTATGTTAATCTGATGTCCCTTCCAGAAGCAGGTCGTGGATGCTGCGGTGATGGTGATTCCCCTCTCCCTCTCCTGCTCCATCCAGTCCATCTCCGCCTGACCCTCGTGCACCTCACCTATCTTGTGCTTCTTACCCGTATAAAACAGTATTCGCTCCGTTGTGGTCGTCTTACCCGCATCAATGTGCGCAATTATACCTATGTTCCTTAATTTCTCGATTGGCAACTTCGCCACGATTCCACCTCCGGGTTTTATAAAAATTAGTCCGTAAAGTTTAAAGGAATCCATTTCGGAGAATTCGACAGAGTTTCCCAAATGGCGCAGGGATATCGAAAGCGAATGCCATTTGCAGGCTGACCATAACCACGGTCCGTTTTCCCTGCCGAAGTATGCTTCAAATCTTTTCTGCGAGTCATAGTTTTATGCTTGGCAAAATAAAACCTTATTGCCCTGTAATTTGTCCCATATAGTATAAAACCCTCTCGCTTTATAATTTACAGATGTTTATCTTCGTCATAATATCGCAGATAAACGACACGATTCTGAAGGTGCCCTACGTGGATGTGGAGGTGCAGAGCTTCGATGCCAGGGGAGTGGGCTCTCTTGCGGATGACTGCGTCAGGGAGGTGGTGGCGGAAAGCAGGACAGACGGATTCGTGTATCTGGTGGCGTACGACAACGAGGGAAATTCCGGGGATATCCTGAGGTTCCCGTACCGGGGGATGCTGGTGCAGGGATTTTCCAATCCGGAGAATACGGACCAGGACCTCGACTGTATTTACAGTTTCGATGTTTCCACCAGCGGGGACACTGTAATCCTGAAGGCGATTTACGACGGGACGAGCAGAAATGAACCAGACACCGCTGAGGTCTTCAGGGCCATCTACAAGGATATATGGGTAAACAGCGCTGGATTTCCCTCCCCCACGGGAGGATACTATGCCATAAGGGCTTTCGTTGCCGGCATAAATCCGGATGGTTATGCCTTCCTGCGCATAGATACCACTTTCAACGTGACTCCGGTGGATGACCCGGAGTCCGGCAGGGATGTGGCGGAAGCTGTGGATTTCTTCCTGAGAGTCCATCTAAGAATGGATGGATGGGTGAGGTTTTCCATAGGGGTGCCCTCCAGGGGGGATGTTTACCTCTCCGTGTTCGATGTGGCTGGCAGGAAGGTCTTTTCATACCGGGAGGAGCTGGATGGCCCCGGTGTCCTTTCCTTCACCAGAAGACTTCCCTCGGGTATCTATGTGGCCAGACTATACTGGAATGGGAAGCAAAAGTCCATAAGGTTCGTGAGTTTTTGAAAGGAGGTGGTTATGATGGAAATGCTTTTGATGATATTAATCCAGCAGGTGAAGATGGAGGGGAAAGTGCATGAAATAAGTCCTATAAAGGAGAGGGGCATCGTTACTCTGCAACTGAAGGACGGCACGAAAGCCACCATACAGACCACCATATCAATCGACAGGGGGCAGATAAGCATAACCAACATTCCCTACAGACCCGAGGACATCAGAGCAATCGCCATAGAGATAAACAGGAAGGGCAATGGCGAAGAGCAACCACCCAGGCTGCTGGTATGGGTGGAAGGTTCGGTACCTGTAGATACCACTCTCGACGCGTGGAAGGATACAACGGTAGATGTGGGAGGTACCCCGGTAAATATAACGAAGATGCTGGGCATCGCGAATGTGGGGACCTACGATGTCATAGGGCAGATGAATGTGGGGAGCGCCATAGACGGAATCGTGGGATTCACCGTGGGAAATAACTACTCCGGTGTATGGGGCATCGGCGCTGCCGACACCTCGGAAGGGGTGAGGGGCGAAATACTATCCGGATACATCAATTCCACCGGAGTCATGGGTCTGGTTCCGGGAGCAGCATCCGCTGCAGAGAGCAACACTGCTGTGCACGGTGAGGCACAGGGAGCATCGACGGAATATTCCACCGGAGTTGTCGGAGCAAGGATATCCGGGACCACCTATACGGTTTACGTGAACAACGGCGTTTACGGTTATTCCGACGTGGGCTCCGGGGTGGTTGGGTTCAGAAGTACTGGAGGAACAGCCATATCCGGAGGTGTGGCCTCCCTGTACACGGTGACGAGCAGCGGAGTTGTCGGCTATTCCGGTGAGAGCGACGGATATGGAGTGGTCGGTCTGGCGGACGGAGGCGGCTTATCCTCATCTGCCCACATCGCAGTGCTCGGATATGATATGAATGCCACGAGCAACAGTTATGCCGTCCTGGCATATGGTGATTTCGCCGCCACAGGAGGAAAGTCCTTCATAATGGACCATCCCCTGGACCCCGCCAACAAATTCCTGAAACATTACTCCATCGAGTCCAACGAAATCCTCAATGTTTATCGGGGCACAGTCTCCCTGGACGCCAACGGCGAAGCGGTGGTGTACCTTCCCGATTACTTCGAAACCATAAATACGGAGTTCTCGTATCAGCTGACCCCCATCGGGGCTCCCATGCCGAATCTCCACATCAAGCAGGAAGTTTCCGGAAATAGATTCGTCATCGCGGGAGGGGAGCCCGGGATGAAGGTATCCTGGACGGTGTATGCCCGCAGAAATGACCCGTACGTGCGGCACAACAGAGAGAAGTTCAGGGACGTGGTGGAGAAACCCGCAGAACTGAAAGGGAAGTACCTCTATCCGGAATTCTACGGCAGAAGCAGAGCAGCATCCATAATCCAGCCCAGAGAAGAGAATCGGAGTATGAGGATAGTAAGGACAGAGTGGAAGAAATAGGAATCCGGGGGGCTACGCTCCCCCCTTCAGAGATTTCCTCACCATATCGATGAATTCCCTGTCCGTACTCTCCGCATAGACCCTGACGATGGGCTCCGTGTTGGAAGGTCTTATGTGAAGCCAGGAATCACCCCTGCGGAAATAGTATCCATCCTCCATCACGAGGTCGAAATCCTTCACGAGGGGCCGGAACCTCTCCAGGACCATATCCACATCCTCCCCTTCCACCTTATCCTTGAGCATATAGGTTCGTGGAAGGCTCTCGAGAGTATCGAGCAACTGACCGGACACGTATGACGAATACAGCACAGCCGATGCCAGTACACCATCCCGCGTTGCATTTATCTCCGGGAATATCAGCCCCCCATTCCCCTCCCCTCCCAGAGGGGAACCCGTTTCCTCCATCTTCCTGAGGACATTGGCCTCGCCTACGGGAGCCCGTATGACCCGTACCCCGTGCTTCCGGGCAACGAATTCTACCAGAATGGAAGTGGAATAATTCACCACCACATCCCCCCTGACGAAGTTGAGCAGGTAATCCACCGAGAGGGCCACAGTCATCTCCTCGCTGAGCATCCCATACCCCGCGACGCCCAGGACCACCCTGTCCCCATCGGGGTCGGTGGCAAAAGCGAGTTCGAATCCACTCCCGAGGTATTCATCCAGATGTCCCAGATACTCCTTCCTCGGCTCCGGGTTCCTTTCGAATCTTCCGGATGACTCGCAGTATATCTTCTCCACATCCGCCCCCAGGCGGGTCAGCACGAGGGGGAGGGCCCTGTACATGGCTCCATTGACGCAGTCGGCTACGACCCGTGCATTCCCCTCCCTCATATAACCGGATTCCACCACCGCCCTCACGTGCTGCTCCACCGCATTCCCCACCTCTATCCTCTCACCCCACGGCACCACCCACCGGTAATCATCCAGATAGGAGAGAAGTTTCTCCAGTTCATCCCTGAAGAGGAATCTGCCCCCTTTCGCTGAGAGCTTCAGAGCATTCCAGTTTTCCGGATTGTGGCTTGCGGTAAGGATTATTCCACCATCCATATCCATCTTCCGGCTCACGAACTGGGCGGTGGGAGTGGGAGCAATTCCGATGGAATAGACATCCTTCCCCGCCATCCTGAGGGTATTGGCAACGATATCGTAAAAGAGGGCTCCATGGGGCCTCGTGTCCCGCGCCAGAAGAATCCTGTTCCCCTCGATAATCCGGGAAAAGGCAGAGGTGTATCGCACCACGAGGAGGGGATTGAAATCATCCGGAACGGTTCCCCTTATGCCGGACACCGATACCTTGAGCATGGTGTAATTTTAAGCAGTGGCAATCCAGAGGGACATCATCCGGCAGGCCACATTCGTGAAACTGGAGAATTCTTCCAGTTCCTTTAAAATTTCAGCACGATTTGAAGTTGGAGTCTATGAGGAAAATCTTCGCCGGGATTCTGCTGAGCGTGGGGGTCGCGTTCTCCACATCCATAGAGGCAGGTGGTCCGGTTCTGGACATATATCCGGGGGCGAGGCCCACGGGAATGGGAGGAGCATTCACTGCATTCTATGGTGACATAATGTCGACATATTACAACGATGCCGGGCTTGCATTCATCGAAGGATTTCAGGTCTATTCACTCCAGCACTCCAACTGGCTCCAGGGGTTGATTGGAGATGCCTATTACGAATACGGGGTGGTGGCCATACCGGCCTCGAGGGGTGTCATCGGCGTATCCCTCACCTATCTGACAGTGGGGGAAGTCACGATAACCGATGAAAACAACGTGACTTATTCCTTCGTTCCATACGACATCGTCTTCAAAACCTCCTATGCGAGCAGATTGAACGATAAATTGAGTTTTGGAATAGGGGCCAAGTTTTACTACAGTTTTCTCGTTCCCGCAGATATACTGAGGGAGGTGTTCGGTGTGGTGGGGGATGGTTCGGCGAAGACCTTCATGATAGACGGAGGACTTCTATACAGGGAGGGTCCTCTCTCTATGGGTCTTTCTTTACTCCACCTGGGTCCCGAGTTGCGCTATTCGGGAAGCGACCAGCCCAATCCCCTGCCATGGACGATAAGGATGGGCACGAGGTACCAGCGCACCTTCGGAAACGTGAGTTTCACTCTGGCAGCAGACCTGAGCAAAATTCTGGTCAATATCCAGAGGGATCTGGCCGATAGCGGACTGGCCTTCGTATGGAGGGACACGTACAAGCACATAGGACTGGAGATAGGATTTGCCAACATCATATACCTGAGGGCAGGATATTTCGAAGACCTTCTGGGCTCCAGGGTGGGACCCACATTCGGACTGGGGGCAAGGTACGAGAACTTCGCATTCGATATATCGGATGACAGATTCATCTATGCATTCACCGATAATCAGAACAACGTTCCCAACTACAGGTTTCAACTCACATTCATGAGGAGCATAAAGCACGCCGGAGAAAAAGCGGACAGTCTCAGGAAACCCTCCCTCATCGTCGAAGTAAGAGACAGTTCGACGGGGAAACCCATAGAGGCGGCCATCAATCTAAGGGACCTGAAGACGGGAGACATCATAACCGCGGAAGGTAATGGAAGCGTGGAGTTGAAGACAGATCCGGGAACCTATATACTGAACGTGGAGAATAACGCGTACTATCCCTACGAGGACACAGTCGCATTCGAGAAGGACGGTCAGGTGATAAGAGTTTCGCTGAAGAAGAAACCCCACGGGAGACTCACCATAATGGTGATGGACAGCGTCAGGAATAAGCCCATATTCGCCAGCATCATGATAGGCGATGTGGAGGTTGATACCAGCCGCATAACCCTGCAACTGCCCGAAGGCACCTACGCCCTCAGGGTGGAATCGCCCGATTACAGCATGTATTACAACATCATCGAAGTCAGAGGAAATACGGACGATACCATACTGGTGAAGCTGAGTCCCATAACCTCCAGACTGAATGTAGTGATAGACAGGCCCATCCAGATAAACATCTACAGGGGAGAGGAACTGGTCATAAGCGAAAACCTCAGGAGGAACAAATCCTACAGTCTCGGGATAGGCACCTTCAGGGTCGTGGTGGATTGCGAGGATTGTGAAAAGAGAGAGCTTGAGGTAATATCCAGGCCCGGCCACGACATGTTGCTGGAAATCAGGGACAACAAGGTTCAATTGAAAGAAGGAGGAGAAGGTTCATGAAGAGGTATTTACTGGCAGGCCTGATAACCCTGGGCCTGTTCGCATGCAATAAATCGGGGGAAACGGGCGCAGGCCAACCCGAAGGACAGGTCATAGCGAGAATAGGGGACATAGTGGTGACCGATAAGGACATAGAACTCAGCCTTCAGGGGTTGCCTCCAGGGCAGTTATCTCCCCAGCAGAGGGAGGCGATAAAGCAGGACCTCATAAAGACAGCCCTGTTCTACAAGGCAGCGATGGATGAGAAGATAGACACCAACAGGAATCTGATGAGGCGAATCGAATGGATGAAGCGCTCCATAATTGCGCAGGAATACCTGAGGTCCAAGTACGGGAACAGGCAGATTACCCCCCAGCAGGTGGATGAATTCATAAAGAAGAGAGGCAATCTATTCTCCAGGAAAGCGTCCTTCATCATGGTCCTTTACTTCGACTCCACCCTGAAAGACACCATAAGGGAACTGTTGCTGGATGGAAGCATGGTGGCCAATAAGTATCTCGACGATATGACCAAGAAGGGGCTGATAAATCCCCAGGTAATACCCCCCTCCAATCTGGGGCTCCTGTCTCTGGACATGCCGGAGGATATGATAAACGCCATACTCAAGGCAAGGAGGAACCAGGTTCTGGGTCCCTTCAAACTCCAGGATGCATACGCATTCGTAAAAGTCCTTTCAGTTGAAAACGACAATCCCCAGAGGCAGGATGTTCAGCAGGCCGTATTCCAGTATCTGACGATGAAGGACCAGCAGAGATTTGCGGACTCTCTCTACAATGCTCTCAAGAGCAAGTATCTCAAGGAATAAAATAACTGGCTGGTGTAACCAGCCCCCTTCCTGCATTGATTAGCAAGGAATTCCTCAAACTCCTTCTGAAGCACTGGAAACTCATTACGATTCTCGTATTCGTGATGTTCCTCGGCTCCATAATAGACGGAATTTCCCTCAGTTCCCTCCCCATAGCCCTCAGAATCATATTCAACAGCCAGGAGCCTCCCCACTACTTCCAGCACATACCCTCTCTTCAATTCCTGGACGAAGTAATCGCAAACACATTCTTCCGCGTCCCCCCGACCGTCGCAATCTTCCGTCTGTCCGTTTTCATCCTGATACTCTTCCTGCTGAAGTTCCTCATTCTCTACACCAAGGACCTGATGGTGGCCTACGTGGAGGAGAGAATCATAATGAATCTCAGGAACGACATGTTCAGACACCTCCTGACCTTACCGGTAAATTACTTCCGTCGTCATGGTGAGATAATAAGCCGATTCACCAACGATACCAAGCTCCTTAAGGGAGCCCTGACGGAGGGCCTGTTCGACTTCGTGAATTCCACCATAAAGGCTCTGGTATTCATAACGATAGCCTTCCTCATGGCGAGCCAGCTCATGCTGGTGGGCATCATAACCATAGTTCCCCTCGGACTATTCCTCGGATGGGTTTCCAGAAGACTCAGGAGGAGATGGGACAGAATCAATTACTACATGGGAGAGATAGCCGGATACATAAATTCCGTATCCAGAGGGATAAAGGTGATAAAGATATTCTCCACCATAGAGCGGGAGTTCGAAAGGTTCAGGCGAATTTCCAGGAAGTACTTCATCTCCGCCCTGAAACTGGAAGCACTGGGCAAATTTGCACAGCAGTCATCGGAATTCCTGGTGGCAATACCCATAGTCCTGCTCCTCATATACAGCAGTCATCTCATATTCGTCGAGAGGAGTCTCACCAGTGACCAGTTCATGGTCTTCCTCCTGGTCGTCATATCCACAATCAGCCCCGTGAAACGCATATTCAGGTCCAACAACTTCATACAGCAGGGAGTGGCGGCATATCACAGATGCCTGGAGCTCTTGAACCTCCCCCCGGAGCCCCGCGGCGGAAATACACCCTTCACAGGACTGGAAAGGGAAATCGAGATAAAGGACCTGTGGTTCTCCTACGAAAATCATCCCGTTCTCAGGGGACTGAATCTAAAGATAAGGAAAGGGCAGAAGGTGGCCATAATAGGCCCCTCGGGGGCGGGGAAGACCACCTTTCTCGAAATACTCGCCGGTCTCCTCAAACCCGTAAAAGGTCAGATTCTCATGGATGGGAAAGACCTCTGGAGTTTCGACATATACTCTTACCGCAGGAGAATCTCCATAGTCCCCCAGGAGACCTATCTCTTCGAGGGCACCATATACGAAAACCTGACTATGGGAGAGGACATACCCCTGGAGAGGGTAATAGAAGCATGCAAAATCGCCGATGCTCACGAATTCATAGAGAAACTGCCCGGCGGATACTTCTACCATCTGGACGAAGGGGGGACCAATCTCTCAGGAGGGCAGAAGCAGAGGCTCGCCATTGCCAGGGCCATACTGAGGAATCCGGACCTCATACTGCTGGACGAGCCCACATCCAATCTGGATGCGGAGAGCGAGGAGAAGGTGAAGAATGCCCTTTCCAGAGCCCTCAAGGGGAAGACCTCCATCATCGTGACCCACAGGCTATCCACAGCGGTGGATTCGGATTTGATAGTGGTGATGGATGGAGGACGCATTCTGGACACGGGAAATCACGAAGAACTCCTGAAGCGATGCAGGGTCTATCGCAATCTGGTATCCCTGCAATCCCTTACATAACTATAAACTTTCGGGGACGATGAGACGACTCCTATTCCTTTCGCTTGCCATAGCGCTGGCAGGATGCTCTTTTCTGCGCAATACCAATCAGGTGCAGGAGATAAAGGACCCCAAAGTTCTATATCAGCAGGCGATGGCTCTCTACGAACAGGGGGAATACAAGAAAGCACTTCCCTACTTCAGGAAACTCCTGTATGGAATGGGCATAAACGACTACACGGATGAAGCCCAGTACTACCTCGCCGCCACATACTACCACCTGAAGGAGTACGACCTGGCGATTCTGGAACTGGAATTCTTCATAAAAAACTTCCGATTCAGCGAACTGTATCCGGATGCTCTGCTACTCCTTGCAAAAGCCTACGAGGGGAAGTACAGCAATATACACCTGGACATAAGTCCCCTGAAAAAGGGCCTGAAGTACGCGCAGAGAGCAAAAGAAATCCTCAAGGGAACGGATAAGGAAAAGGAAGCGGATGTAGTCATCAGGTCCATAAGGGAGAAGTTTGCCCGCAAGCACCTCCTGGCAGCATGGGTTTATAACAAACTGAAGAAGTACAAATCCGAACTCCTCTATCTCGAACTGTATCTGAAAGAATATCCGGATATGGATAACGTGGATTCGGTCAGGGCAAGGGTGAAGGAGTTGAGGGAGATTGTCAGAGATGCAGAAAATTCTGGTAATAGGCGGTAGATTCGACCCCATCCACATAGGCCACCTCATAATAGCAGAGGACATGAAAGAAGAGTTGAATGTGGATAAAGTGTTCTTCATCCCCAGTTATAACCCGCCCCACAGGGAAGTGGAGACCCCCTTCGAGCACAGATACAATATGGTGAAACTGGCCATAGATGAGGAACCTTCCTTCACCGTAAGCGACATAGAAAAACGCCTCGGCCTGGAAAAGAGCTATTCCTATCTGGTAATGCAGGAATTCAAAAAGCAATTTCCCGATTCCAGAATCCTCTTCCTCATAGGAAGCGACCAGTTCAAAACCTTCAAGACATGGTATAAATACGAAGACCTTTTGAATCTGGTGGAGGTGGTGGTGGCACTCCGGAACACTGCCGACAAAAAGTATTACCCGAGGGACCTAATAGAGAGGGTAAAATTCGCCCACAACAGAATCATAGAGGTCTCAGCATCCGAAGTGCGCAGGAGGGCAAGGGAAGGGAAGCCCTTTCGATTCATGGTCAGAGAGCCGGTTTATCAGTACATTCTGGAAAATAATCTGTACAGGGAGGCGAAATGATTCTGGCAGTCGATACGACGACGAAATATCTATCGTCTGCAATCGCCGATTCGCGGGGGAAAGTAATACTGGAAATCAATCAGTATGAGCCATTCATGCACGCCGAGAGAATCAACATAATAACCGATTTCCTCATAAGAGCATCCGGAAAGCAACCATTCGATATACGCCATCTAATAATATCAGAAGGACCCGGACTGTTTACATCCCTGAGGGTATCGGCCTCCTTCGCAAAGGGGTTCGCCGTAGTGTATCCCCATGTGAAAGTGGTTGCCATAAGTTCATTCCGGGCGCTCTGGTATCCATTCAAAGGGCATAAGGTGGCGGTCCTTCTGGATGCCAAGAAGCGGGAGGTCTTCGCCTCTGCATTCGACGAAAATGGAAATGTGATAATGGAGCCGACCATAATAAAACCAGCATACCTCTATGAAAAGCTGGGAGATGAATTCCTCTATGTAGGGGAGGGGGCGGAGATTTATAGGGACATCTTCAAGAACGTACCCCCCAACAACCCCACCTTTCCCCACGCAAAGGACATGATTCCCCTTGCCATGGAGGAGATAGAAAAGGGGAACTTCGTGGATATAGACACATTCGAGCCCCACTACCTGCGCCAGCCCGACGCAGTGGTGAAGAAGAGAGGTTCAGAGTCCAAACCATCCCCTTAGGGTTTCAACCAGTTTCCTGAATGCCCTATCGCGACAGTTTTCCACATGATTTCTGTTTACCTTTCTTGCAATTTCTCGAAACAGGGATGGACTTTGAGGTCTTCCTACTTCCCTCAGTATCTTTTCAAATTCCTCTTTGGGACGAGATGGCTTGAAATCGTACCGGGGCACTTTTTTGCCAAATATATCCGGAAACTTATCGGCCACTCCCCAGACCCATATCTCCAGTTCCGGTTTCACCACTATAACTTCCACGTCATCCCTCTTCCATCGCGTATTCCTGACAACATTCTCCCCGATTTCTTCCTCCAGTTCCTCTGGAAGACCCTCGAAACCGCTTCCTTCATAGTCCAGAATCACCATAGCCTTCACATAATCGTCCTGATGAATCCTGAGCACTTCATGGGCACCTTTACGAACACCTGGATCCCTGTTGGGATGATTAATAACACGGAACTCTATTGCTCTAATTTGTAATTGGTGCCGGGATTTCTCTTCAATAAGGGTTTCGATAACCGCTTTCATATCTTTATCGGCCACGAGAACTATAAGATCCCCCTTCATAACACCCCGCTTGCTATAAGACTATCCATGGAAACTTTTTTCTTCCAGTCCCTCAACTTGGGATGTACATTCCCGCGAATTATATCAGTGGAACCCTTTTTCGTCTTTCCAAATATAAGCAAATCATGAAGTTCAGCCATAGCAAGAAAAACAGGCGAATGGGTGGCAACCAGAATTTGGTTTCCGCTCGTATAACCTCCCTTCAGGGACTGAAAAACCCCCTCTATGGCAAGGGGATGGAGTCCATTTTCCGGCTCTTCTATCATAAAAACACGCTCTCTGCGAGGAAGATACGGTATTATACTGAGTGCAAGGAATCGAAGGGTTCCATCCGAAAGAAGCCATGAAGGGGTGTCCAGGCTATACCTGTATTTGACATTCAGATAAATGAAATTATTCTCCGGCAGTTTCCTCACATCTATGTCTTCTACATCGTTCAGGAATTCTTTCACATGGCTTACCCACCAGCGGAATCTTTCAGGATGCTCCCTCCTGAGAATATCCACAACTTTTGCAAGATTGGAACCGTCGGGGCGAAATCTTCCAGGGGTGTCAGGTGGTATTGGTTTCCTCATGGCATCCGTATTAAGATGCATGAACACAACATTCTCTCCCAGAAGTCCCTTGAACCACAAAGAAGCCCTGAATCGATTTATATCTTCCAGAATTACGGACAGGAGAGACCTTCGGGGATCTATATCGAAATTCACATTGAATTTACTCGTTTCGGATCTCATATGCACCCTCGAGCCATATTCCTTTCTCCTTGCAACCAATCTATAACCGGACAAAGACCTGACATCAGCTCCCGATTCAGGAAGTATGGGTGTATCTTCCATGAGAGTGGGGAAATCGAACAGTCTGGTTCTAAGATGTCCCCTTCTGACTCTCTCGCTTACCAGATACAATTCCTCCCTATCAGGGCCAATCCCATCGTTTCCCGAAACGATTCGCACCTGATATCTGATGAACCGATATCTTTTTCCAGTTTTCTTATTCAAATGCTCTTCTATTTCTGAAGGGATACGGGCATCTATACCGATTTCAAAAGCACTACCCTCCCCCTTCCATACAATTTCCTGGATTGTTCTTCCTCTTTTCAATACAGCACCGTGAAAACCCTCCTCCATAGTGAGAGCATCCCTCAAAAAAAGAAGAACATCGAGAAAGTTACTCTTTCCACTCGAATTGGGACCAACGAGGATGTTGAAAGATTCGAGTTCAACATTTACCCTCTTCAAACTCTTGTAATGCCTCACCTCCACCCTTTCCAGCACGCCAACTATTTTAAAGCCACGGAGCAGTAAAATTAAATTCATGGACAACAATCAGAAACTGGCAAAGATATTCGATGAAATCGCAGATGCTCTCGAATTCCTGGGAGAAAATCCATTCAAGGTCAGGGCTTATAGAACTGCCGCCCGGATTCTCGAGGGGCTGGATAAGGACATAAGCTGGTATATCGAGCACAACAAACAGATCAAGGGAATAGGAACCTCCCTCAGGGCAAAGATTAAGGAATTTCTGGAAACGGGGAAGGTCCGAAAACACGAGGAACTGCTCCAGAAGGTGCCGAAGGGTATATTCGAGGTAATGGCGATTCCCGGCGTGGGACCAAAGACAGCGAAGATTCTATACGATAAATTCGGTGTAAAGAGCATAGAGGATTTGAAGAAGGTGCTAGAAGACGAGAGAATCTACCAGCTCAGGGGGTTCGGTCCGGGTAAGGTGAAGAATATAAAAGAGGGACTGGAGCTCTACGAGAAAGCCCACAGCAGATTCCCGATAGGATTCGTCTACCAACCCATTATGGAACTGAAGGACAGAATTTCAAAAATAGAGGGGGTCCATCGAATAGCCGTCGCAGGCTCATTCAGAAGGATGAAGGAGACGGTGGGGGATATCGACATACTCATAACCACAGACAGACCCGCGGAAGTGGGAAACGCCATTGTGAATCTCCCCAATATAGAGAGGGTTCTCCTCAAGGGTATGACGAAAATCTCCTTCATCTATACTCTTCCCCGCGACCAGCTCATACAGGTGGATGTGAGAATCGTCAAGGATGAGAACTGGGGAGCATCCCTCATGTATTTCACAGGCTCGAAGGAACACAACATCGCAGTCAGGGACATAGCGATAGAGAAGGGCTACAAGTTGAACGAGTATGGCCTCTTCAAGGATGTTCATGTAATCGCCAGCAGGACGGAGGAGGAGATTTACGAAGCACTGGGCATGCAGTATATACCCCCGGAGCTCAGGGAAAACAGAGGCGAGATAGAAAAGGCTCTCCGGCACGAGATTCCACGACTCGTTGAATTGAAGGACATAAAGGGGGACCTTCAGGTCCACAGCGTATATTCCGATGGACAGATGACCTTCGAGGAGATAGAAAAGCACGCTCTGGAGCTGGGATACCAGTATGTGGCAGTAACGGACCACTCCTACAGCCTGAAAGTGGCAGGGGGACTCGAGGAGAGCAGGCTATTCGAAAAAATGGAGAAGATAAGGGAATTCAACAAGAAATCCAGAGTGAAGCTCCTCATGGGGGCAGAGGTGGAGATCAGGATGGATGGAACCCTGGATTACCCGGATGAGGTTCTGAAGGAACTGGATATAGTGCTGGCATCCGTACATAACGTCAGGAAGAACGAGGACATAACACAGAGGTATCTCAGGGCAATGGAAAGCCCCTATGTAGATATAATCGCCCATCCCACCGGACGTCTGGTAACAGGCAGGAAACCCTACCCATTCGATGAGGAAAAGGTCTTCAGGACAGCCGCAGAAAGGATGGTTCTCATGGAGATAAACGCCCATGCCAACCGTCTGGATCTAAACGACATCATGATAATGCGGGCAAAGCCCTACGGAGTCAAATTCTCACTGGGAACCGATGCCCACGGGAAGGGAAACATGTGGATGATGGTTCTGGGAGTGGGACAGGCGAGAAGGGCATGGCTGACTCCGGAAGATATAGTCAATACCCTGGACCTGGATGAATTGATGGACTTCATAAAGAAAGCGAGAAAACACAGGGAGAAGATGTTGAAGGAATCCAGAAAACAGTAGATTTTCGCCTACACTATTTCCAGTTGCAACATCCGGAGTAGTTGTTCGTAATCGTATGCCAGGGACCTGTCCAGATTATCGAAGGAATATCTAACAGGCAATATAATGGATCGGAAGGGTAAGGATCTGGGAAAATCCTTTGCCACCAATATGCCTCCCGCCACTTCGGAGCCCATTTCATCCATATAACCCTTCAATTGTTCGAAATCCTTTCTCGAAGCCCTGCCTGTTTTCACCTCTACGAGCAGGTACATATTCCGCGCAGATGGATGTCGTGGTTTTATAAAAATATCTACATAACCTTCCGGAAGAGCTTTTTCACCAAGTACCTCCATTTCGCCGGAAGAACCCTCTATTCCAAAAATTTCCATCGCATTCTGCAGGACAGTCTTTCTGATTTTCTTCCTCACCAGCGATTGGAGTATAAGTTCCCTGAAATAGAATTTCTCCGGAATATGCTGATTTCTTCTGTCGAACACAATTCTGGGTATGAAAGGTTCCGCATCCAGTTCCAGAGGTTCTGGTTGACCGTGAGATGGAGTCCCCATTTCCGACACTTTATAAAAGGTAATCGTATCTGCATGAAAATGCGTCTTCCTGTAGCCTCCCCGCAGGAGCAAATTCTCGGCAACATACGAAAACTCCGGTCTGACCATGGACTCCTCGAATTCCCTCTTCTGCTGTAGAAACAATCTGAAGGGAAAACTATATGTTCGCCCCGATTGAAAGGTGATAGGAGGCCATGGAGGAAGCCTTTCGGCATTCCTGTAAGCGACTTTCCTCACCACCTGATATAGATTTCTCACCCTGCCTCCATACAGAAACGATATGTAGTCTCCAATTTCTATATCGAGAAAAGTCCACAGCCCATTTATACTGCTTGTAAATCCCGCCATAGCATATTTTATACATAGATCCAGATTTTTCCTGTTGGAAACGGAAACGAGGAAATAAGCATTCTGTTTGCCCATTCCGTGTTCGGGAATTTTATACCATTACACCAGCCCCTTTAAATTTATCGAACTATGCATGGAATGGAACACGCTTCTGGACTTTTACACGCTCTGGGCTTTGACCTCACCGTCGAGCAACTCAGATGGTTTGCCGTTGCCATCTTCGTGGGCGTTTACGCCATGATCATGCTGGAGAAGTACTTCCACCGCACCGTTGCAGCGATGCTGGGAGCCGCGATAATACTGGTCCTGGGTATAATGCCTCCCGATAAAGCATGGGCAGCGATAGATTTCAATACCATATTCCTCCTCTTCGGAATGATGAACATAGTCACCCTGCTGGTATGGAGCGGATTCTTCAACGTGCTGACCAAGTGGGTCCTGCGATACACGGGTATCAATCCCATAAAGATTATGATAGTATTTGCTGTGGTGACCGCTGTCCTCTCGGCGTTTCTCGATAACGTGACCACCGTTCTCTTCATCACCCCGATAATAATCAAAATCACCGAGGTTCTCGAATTGAATCCCATACCTTATGTCATCTCCATAATCCTGGCATCCAACATGGGGGGAACCACAACCCTGATAGGCGACCCTCCCAACATCATAATCGGAAGCATCGCCGGCAAACACTTCATGGATTTCATAATAAATGTGGCACCCTTCGCAACGATAGCCTTCATCGTGGGACAGGCACTGAACGTATTTCAGGTAAAGGTGGAGGGACACCTCGACATAAGCGATCAAATAGACCTGGAAGAACTGGAAAAACTTGAATTCGGTGATGTGAAGCCAAAACTGATGTACAAGGCTGTAACCATATTCATCCTCACCATCCTCCTCTTCTTCATCGGACATATAATCCACATAGAGCCCGGAATCATAGCGCTCTTCATGGCCACCATACTCATGCTGTGGTCCGGCATATCTCCCGTGCAGATTCTGGAGAAAGTGGAATGGGCAACCCTCATCTTCTTCATGGGACTATTCATAGTGGTGGGTTCTCTTGAATACACGGGAGTATTCGAAATAGTCGCCAACTGGCTACTCGGAATAATGGGCAACGACATCGGTAAGGGGATATGGATAGTTGGAGGATTCTCCGCTCTCATATCCGGAATCGTCGATAACATCCCGTTCACTATGTCCATGGCCCTCGTCCTCAAGGACATTGCCCACGTAATCGGACCCGCCTCAGACCATCTCTGGTGGGCCTTATCCCTGGGGGCATGTCTCGGAGGAAACTTCACCCTCATAGGAGCCTCCGCCAACATCGTCGCCGCGGACATATCCACCAGACACGGACACCCCATAACCTTCATGACATTCCTTAAATATGGAACGCCCGTGGCAATGATCTCCACCTTCACAGCCCTGATAATCTACTATCTGGTCCACATAATTATGCTCAAAACCCACATCGGAGTATGATGGCAGGCTCCCGCCTGCCCTTAGCAATCGAAGTAATCGACCTGCACAAGTGGTATGGAAGGAAGCATGTACTGAAAGGGATAAACCTGTCCATCGAGAGGGGCCAGTACACTTCCATACTCGGGCCAAACGGGGCAGGGAAAACCACTCTTATAAAATCCATAATCGGAATGGCCAGATTCCAGAAGGGCATCGTGAGGATAATGGACATCGATGTGAGGGAAGACATTCGAAGGGCAAAATCTCTCATGGGAATAGTGCATCAGGAAAACAATCTGGACATCTATCTGAGCGTTATCGAAAATCTCGTGATATACGGGTACATGATGGACCTTCCGAAAAGGGAATCCAGGAAGAGGGCGGAAGAACTACTGGAATTCATGGACATAGACAGGGGACTATGGAATGAGAAGGTGGAAAACCTTTCCGGAGGCACGAAGCGCAAGCTCATGATTGCCCGCGCCCTTCTCTCCGACCCTCCCATAATAGTGATGGATGAACCCACCACCGGACTCGACCCCTCCATAAGGCGAATCCTGTGGGACAGGATACTGACCCTGAAGGAAAAAGACAAGACCCTCCTCCTCACCACCCATTACATGGAGGAGGCCCATTACCTGAGCGACAGGGTGGTATTCATGCACGAGGGGGAAGTGATAGAGGATGGTCCTCCCGATAAACTGATAGAGAAGCATCTTCCTCCTTATGCGGTGGAGATATCCCCTCCAATCGAACCCGGCAGCAGGCCCCACGTGAAGACAGGGAATTCCATCATAATATACGTGAAAGACCCCTCAGAAATCGGACCAGATAGAAGCACAGGCCGATTCCTCATACGCAGAACAACCCTGGAGGATATATTCCTCTACCTGACGGGGAAGGGATTATGAATCCGGAGTACGCCTGGAAAATCTTCTACAGGAATCTCGTGGCATGGTGGAAACTGGGATGGGCCATAGTCGTAAACGCTCTGGATCCCCTCATACTTCTCGCCGCATTCGGTTTCGGGCTGGGGAAATTGATAGGGGAAGTGGACGGGATTCCATACGTCCAGTACATAGCCCCCGCCATGGTCTCCATAGCAGCGCTGTACGGCTCCCTTTTCGAAACCACGTACAACTCCTACGTCAGGATGTACTACGACCACCTCTATGAAGCCTACATCTCCACCAGGGTGAATCTGGAGGACCTCGTTGTAGGGGAAATCGCGTGGGGCACCTTCAGGGGAATGGTCTATGCCCTCCTCGTCATAATCGTTCTCATGCTCGCTGGAATAATATCCCCCTTGCAGGGATTCATCCTGCTCCTGCTGTCCATACCGGTGGCTCTCGTATTCTCTGCAATGGGCATGCTCCTGACCTCCACGGTGCCATCCATCACCTTCTTCGATTACATTTACTTCGTCTATATCAGCCCCATGATGCTCTTCTCCGGAACCTACTTTCCCCTGGACGTACTCCCCGGCTTTCTTCAGGCCATAATTCCCTTTATATTCCCGCTGTATCACGGAGTTCACATGCTCAGGGGGTTTCAGATGACCGGTAACGTGGAATTCTTCAGTCCGGGCATACTGCTGCTTACCTCATCGATACTGACCCACCTCTCAATCGTATTCATGAGGAGAAGAATCATAAAATGACCGCTCCATCCACCTCTAAAATTTGTCCATGCTAATCTGCCTTATAGCATTATCCAGTCAGCAGGACACGACGGCCAGTCCAATCTCCATCACGGGCAAAGTACTGGACGCGCAGACGATGAAACCCATATCCGGGGCCGTGGTTTACATAGATTCCCTGAAAGCGGTCACCTCCAGCGATGGTACATACAGGATAAGTGGAGTGAAAGCGGGATTCGTGAACGCCAGAGCGGAGGCGAGCGGGTACAGGACCCACATCGAAACCTTCGAGGTGCCCGACCAGGGCGAATATATAAAGAACTTCTATCTGGTAAAGAAGAGGGCCAGACTCATAATCACCGTTCTGGATGATTACAGCGAAAAGCCCATAAGGGCCACGGTGAAGGTGGGGAATAAATCTTACACCACGGATGAATCCGGCATGGTGGAATTGAAACTCCCCGAGGGCAACTACGATGTGGTCGTAATACCGCGCAGCGATATTTACGATAAAAAAGAATTGAATGCTCAGGTTGTCGGTCCCATAAAGGTGTTGAAAATAAACCTGATTCCTGCGAAGATAAATCTGGGAGACCTGAGATTCGAATCGGGGAAAGCCGATATAAAAGAATACATGATTCCCAAACTGGAAGAGGCATGCAGGCTCCTTAAGAGATACCCCGAAGCCCGTATCATAGTGGAAGGGCACACCGATACCAGGGGCTCTGCAGAATACAATCTTCGACTCTCCAGAAAGAGGGCGGAGGCTGTAAAGAACTGGCTCGTGGAGCACCAGTGCGTGGATCCGGAAAGGATAGAAGCGAGAGGATACGGTGAGAGCAGGCCCATCGTGTTTCCGGAGAAGCGACCGGAGGATTACGCGAAGAACAGGAGAGTGGTTCTGCGGATAGTGATGCCCGGGTAATCAGCCCTCCCCGATATTTTCACCCATTATCCAGTTGAGGATTATCTCCTCGGGCATCCTGTCCATGTTGAACTTCGAGGGAATGGATGATGGATTCAGGTGGCATATAAATTCCCCCTCATCGATACTTAGTATGTGGTATGCCGCCTTATCCCCCTCCAATTCCCCGCACCTTGCGAATCTGACCCTCCTATCTATTATGAGCAGGAAGCAGTCCTTCTTATCCGGAATCTCCACGAGCCACGGGACTTCCGAGGATGAAAGGAACTGCAACAGGGTGGCTATGGGGAAGGCCTTGATGCTTCCATACAGTCTGGGCGTATCCGTTTCCATAACCTCCCTGAAGGCCCTGTAGAAGTTGGAGAAAAAGACCGGTTTGCGCAGGAGTCTGGTTCTCGAAAAGCGGAGCACGAACCTGTCTATATAGGCATCCTCCAGACCGGTGATGACCAGCGTAGGCACATTGTACTTGACCGTGAGTTCCGAGAGAAGGGACAGGCCGGACATACCCGGAAGATTTACATCCAGTATGAGAACATCGGGAACGAAGAAGTTCTGCATGAACTCCTCAACCGAGGCGAAGGACACCACTTCAGAGTCGGGGTCTATCTGGCCCATATAGTCCCGATAGAGATCCACGAGATCAGGGTCATCTTCTATCACCAGAACCCGCATTGCGCTCCACCCTGTACTCCAGTTTCTGCAGAAGTTCCTCCAGAGTTTCGCTGTCGTAAGAGGGCATGGTAAATGCCATGTAGTATCGGTCGAAGAGCCTGTTACCAAAGGTATCCCTCAGCTCAGGGAACTTGTTCAGGAGGATCCTGGCCAGCCCGGACTTTATACCATTTGTGAAGAAGGCAGGAGATTCCCGGGGGGGAAGTTCCACCTTGGCCATGATATAGTAATTATTCACGCTATAATCGATCAACCTCCCCTTTATCCGATTCATCGCCTCCTTCAGGTAATCTCCCACCACATCCTTTATCCTCTCCACGTCCCCCTCCTTCAGGGGCCGGGCAAACGGCCAGACGAACAAGTACTTGAAGTCCCCAATCACATATCGGAATTTCATCGTCTCCGAAAATTATAAAGCGTGTTAAAGGATAACATTTTGCCTTAAATTATTCGAGCACTTTGATTTTTCGAATTCCCACATTATTACCTACGAAATATAGTTTCCTCCCCTCGAATTCTTTAGAGATTAAAATTTTAGCATGTTAAACGCTCAACTGCTGCTCTACACATTGCTGGCTCAGGCTCCTGCAAACGAGCAGGTGGTGGCGATAGCACTGAGCATACATGGGGAGGCTTATATACAGCCACCGGAAATACCAATATATACTTCGCTGGTTCCCCTTCAGGAAATCAGGGAAGGGAGCGTAATAAGGATAGAGTCCAATTCGATGGTGGTATTCAAGATAGACGGGAACATAATAAGGCTCTTCGGCCCCACCACCATCAAGGTGGAGGAGATAGGGAATGAAAAGGGCATAAACCTGATAGACGGAAGAATATACGGAAACTTTAAGAAACCCTTCAGATTGAAAACCAACAGAGTATCTGCGGTGATACGGGGAACCAAGGTCTCGGTGATAAAGAGGGGACAGGAAATATGGAAGGTCATAAAGGGAACGATAGATGTGGAGGGGATGGGACCGCTGGAGGAGGGGAAGCAGTTGAACCTCGAGAAAGGGGGAGTGGAAAAACTCGTTCTCGACTCCATAGACCTCCTGAATCTGGCCCTCGATGCGAGGGGTCAGGATACCGTCCCGCCCGAGATAAAGATAGAGAAAGCCGATATCACCAACAGCAAAGCCTACTCCTTCAGGGTACTCACGGAACCGGGAGCGGTGGTTAAGTTCCAGGGCAGGAGGTACACCGTGGATTCCACGGGGCAGATAGTGCTGAAAACGACGCTGAAGAGAGAATTCAACTACCTGACCCTCACCGCAACGGACAGCGCGGGCAATATGTCCAGAGCAGGATTCCTGGTGAAACTGGACACCGTTCCTCCCAGAATCGATATACCCCTGAGAAGTGGCCTCTATAGCAAAATCCCCCGGACGGCCATTCCGGTAGAGGGGGACCCGGGGGCAATCGTCAGGGTTGGAAACGGGGGACAGAGGGAAGTACCCCCCTCGGGATATCTTCAGGAGGTGGTCAGTTTGAATCCCGGGGAGAACACCGTGAGGATACAGGGAATAGATGAGGCCGGCAACTCCACGCAGAAGAAGATCAAACTCATCTTCGACAACACCATACCTTCCATAGCAGTCATAAGCCCCACCGACACCCTCACGAGCGAAAGGAGCATAACCCTTCGGTTGAAGGTGATGGACGACAGGTTGAAGGGTGTGGTGGTGAACGGAAAAGTGGCACCCGTGAAGAACGGCACGGTGACGAAGACGTTCCAGCTAAAGGAAGGCCCCAACACCTTCGAAATATACGCGGTGGACAGCGCGGGCAACATAACAGCAACCCGGATAAGGGTGGTAAGGGACACGCGTCCCCCTCTGGAGAAGAAAGAACTGACCGTGGACACGTATCAGAACATCACGGGAAGGGTGAAACCCGGCTCGCTGGTATTCATAAACGGAAATCCCGTACCGGTATCCCCCGATGGAGAATTCTCCCACAGGGTCAGACTGCACAGGGGTAAGAATGTGGTGATAATAAGGGTGGTGGATATGGCAGGAAATGAAACGGTGGAGAAGCGCATAATAGAAGTTCCCTGATGCCAGATAAATTCTTTCTGTCCAACATCGTAATCATATTCACGATAGGTCTGGCATATACGTACTTCTTCGGATATCAGAACAACGTGGAGAACTTCCTCTACTCCATGTCCTACAGAGAAGAGGAGATGAACACGGACGACATAATCATCATAGACCTGGACGACAGAACCCTGAAAAATGTGGGCAGATGGCCCATCCCAAGGAGTTATTACAGGAAGATACTGGAAAAGGCTTCCCGTGGAGATGCCATAGTCTTCGACATCATCTTCTCGGAGGCATCTCTGGGGGATTCGCTGGTCCTGCCCCTCCTGGACTCCCTGAAGGACAAAATCGTTATGCCCATAGTCATACACGACACACAGATTATCTGGCCCAATCAAAGCATGATGGGAAAGATAAAGTATCTGGGGACCTCCTCCATCATAGTGGAGAATAACGGATTCGTCTTCCGGGTTCCGTCCATAGAAAAGGCGGGCAGGATGATGGTGTATTCGATTTCCATTCTGGCTGCATATCTCCACTCGGGAATAGAGCCCTACTCCATCGTGAAGAACTACGGGGATATCCTGTACTTCTCCATACCTGCGAAGAAGTCCAGAAGAATCAGCGCGTGGGACTTCGTGAATTCCAGAGATACATTTTCCCTGAAGAACAAAATCGTCTTCATAGGCTCCTCAGCCATAGGGGTGGGGGACTTCTTCACACTTCCCACAGGTCAGATAGTACCCGGCGTGGAGATACACTCATACGTTACCGCCTCCATCCTGAACGATAAGATCAAGAAGATTGCGGACCCCATCAAGATGATGCTCATATACCTGCTCATGTCCATCATGCTTCTACTGATATTCAACGAATTGCCCTTCATAACATGGTTCCCCGTCGCCATCATATACGCAATCTCCATCATAGTGGTACAGAGAATCAACATAGAGAAGGACCTGCTTACTCCTGCTTTCTTCTTCCTGCTTCCCATCATATACATCTTCCCCGCATATACAGTCAGGTTCCACGTGAAGATACTGAACAAATCCCTGGAAATGTTCAGAAAACTGGCCGAGAGAATCGCCCTTGAGGAGGAAATCCCGGACAGGTTCCCCACGACCAAGGACATATACACCATGGACTATCAGGACCTGATGGATAACATGCAGTACATCAGCGAATACATAAACAAGGAGATACACCTCATCAGCAAACTATCCGACACCCTCAACGTGGGCATAATGATAGAGAACCGCTCGGGGGAAGTCCTGTACATGAACAGGTTCTTCCAGCAGGTGGCCCCGGACAGGGATGACCTGAATCAGGAGCAGATAGAGAAGGATGGAAGATTCTTCAAGGTGGACAGATTCGACTTCGAGCACTTCCGCATATACACCATCGCAGATGTGACGCATCAGGAAAGGCAGGCCAGGGATTTTCACCTCCTCTTCAGGATGCTCAATCACGAGATACGGACACCCCTCAACATAGTAATAGGCTACTGGGACATTCTGAAGGTGAAGGGGAAACTGGACCAGGAAGCCATGCAGAAGATAGACAAAGCCATAGAGACCATACTGACCATACTGGACAACTTCACCATCATCGCCAAGAGCAGGGCGGGGTTGATGAACACAATACGGGAAAGGGTGAACATATCCGGAACGGTTAAGGAATTGCTGGAGAGACTCCGCAGTTCCTACACCAGACCCCTGAACATAGAACTCAGGTGCATGGACATGGAAATCGAGACGGACCCCATCCTGATTCGCATAATCCTGAAGAACCTGCTGGAGAATGCCCTGAAATATGCCGAGAGCCGAATAGTGGTTGAATGCAGGAACAACATGGTATCGGTGGCCAACGATACGGGAATAACTGCAAGGGATATTCAGATTCTGTCCGAGCCCTTCCGCAGAGGGGACAACGTTATGGGAAGGAAGGGTATAGGGCTCGGCATGACCATCATACGGGAGCTGGTCAATGCTCTGGGGATAGATATGAGGATAGAGGATGCCCCCGATGTGGGGGGCATAAGGATAACCCTCATATTCCCAGAATCTTCAGAATGACCTGAATCAATCCCACAGTGAACCCTATGGGAATCCCCAGCAACTCTATGGTCCTGAACTCTCTCCTCATCATTCCGAAGACCAGTTCCTCCATCTCCTCCACACTGTATCCCATTATCCTGTCCAGAACAATGGACCTGACATCGATTTTTTCCACGAGTCCCTCGATGACATCCACTATCCTGTCGAATATGGCATCTATGAAATCCTCGACGAACTTCCGAACATCGATGTACTCCTCCAGGCGTTTCCTCGGATTGCCTATGGGCTTCTCGCTCAATTTGTCGAGGGTTTCCCCGATTACCCTCTCCACCTGCGGGCTGGTGAGGATACGGGTCAGGACCTCCCTTATCTCATCCTCGTACTTCTCATAAATGTTCATGAGGACGGGCTTATCCCTGTTGCGCTCGTAAATCCCATCTATCCACTCGAGTCCCCTCTCCTTCAATCTCTCCATAAATCCGGGAGAGACGATTTCGGAGACCTTCATCCGGGACAGATTGGATGCAAGGGAGATTATGTCCTGACGGACGAAGTGGACCATCTTCCGGAGGGCTTCCACGAATTGAGTTTCATCTATGTAGCGGGAGATGGGGTTTTTGAGGAATTTCTCCACCTCCCTCTTTACATCCTCCACTATCGCAGGGTCGCTCTCCAGTCTGTTGGCCAGATTCTCGATGTATTCCGAGACCCTGCTTTCCAGGTCCAGCAGCAAACTGGCAATCTCCATGCCCAGCTTGACCAGAAAATTGGCCCTCTCCTTAACCGCCTCTATTATGAGCCTGGATAGGCGCATCCTGAACTGGGGGTCCCTGAGCTTATTTGCAAATGCTTCTATCAGTCTGTCGCTTATCTCCACGGAGCGGGGATAGATATCGTATATGCTCCTGTCCCTGAATGCACCGTAGAGGGAAGAGAGGGCCCTGTCATCGATTCTGTCCAGGAGGCGGGCCACCATATCCTCTATGTCCCTGTTTCCGAATATCTCCCCCACCGTCCTTTCGGAGAAACTGGAAATCATCTGTCCGCTGTATTCCTCGAGCCACCTCCGAATCCTGCCGTACCGATTCTCATTCAGGAACTCCTTCAGGGGCCTTCGGGCCACATCCTGCATAACCCTGTCCAGGAATCGGAGCACAGCACCGTAATTGTTCATGTAATAATCCAGAATGAACTGACGGAGGCGGGGATAGTTGGCACCGAGCATTTCCCTCAGGGACGGGTAATCCCTGTCCAGTTCCCCCAGGATGAAGTCAACCAGACCCCTCTTTATGTCCCTCTTCCTCTGCTCCTCCATAAGGTACTCCTTGATTAACCGGGCATTTACCAGTTCCTGCTCCACCGTGGTGGCCAGATTCTCGGCAATCCTGTCCCTGGACTTGGGTACCAGCCCCTGCCACGTGAAGAGGAGGAAGTTGATGGGCTTCTTCGGGTTGAATATCATCCAGATGGCCAGGACGTTGGTCATGTATCCGATAAGGGCTCCCACGGTGGGGAATATGAGATAGGAAGCGAAGGGGAAGAATCTGGAGACAAGCACCTCCGCAATCACAAGAAGAACGAGAGCCCATAGAATCCAGTCCTTCCATATCCTCATTCCCATGCCAGAAATTTAAAGGAGCAGGTTTTCCAGATTCACGATATGGAATCCGGATGGCGAAAATCCAGATATAAAGCGGAGAGCAGTCTCCGCAGGTCAGAATTTCCTACGATTCAGGTCGGTTAAAATTACTCCTTCAATTCGTAAAGTTCCATCTCCTCATCCAGAATCCTCTTGAATTCATCGACGAACTGCTCCAGAGGTATGTCCCACCTGTGGCCATCCCGGCGTCTCTGCACCTCCACCACCCCATCGGCAGCCTTCCTTCCCACCACGATTTTGAATGGGATGCCTATCAGATCCGCATCCTTGAATTTGACACCGGGCCTCTCATCCCTGTC
>WGAQ01000071.1 GCA_015494735.1 Caldifarciminota bacterium
ATCATCATCGTGGACTATGGATACGAGAGGGAGGAATTGCTGGAGAGATTTCCCGCGGGCTCCATGACGGTGTATTACAGGCACACCGTGGGGGAGGATGTATTCGCCCATCCGTACGAGCAGGACATAACCTACTTCGTGGACTGGACCCTTGTCAGGGAGTGGATGGAGAATCTGGGCATGGAACTGGTGGAGGAGAAGCCGCAGGGCAGGTTTCTGATGGATGCGGGTATAATGGAGGTGGTGGAGGAGGTGGCATCGGGAATGGGTCCCATGGATGTCTTCAAACTGGGCAATGCGGCGAAGAATCTCATATTCAACTTTCCCAGCTTCAGGGTTCAGGTGTGGAGGAAAGGGAAATAGCCATTACGGACCGGAATTTCCTGTGCACGTCTATATAATTTCCCCATGAATTTCGGACTGACTGAGGAGCAGAGGCAATTCAAAGAGGCGGCACGGGAATTTGCAGAGAGGGTCATTCGTCCCGCGGTAAGGCACATGGAGGAGAGCAATCAGTTCCCGTGGGACATAATCCGCCAGATGGGTGAACTGGGCTTCTTCGGTATAGAGGTGCCCGAGGAATACGGAGGGGTCGGGGCCGATGCCATCAGTTATACCCTGGTCCTGGAGGAGATTTCCCGGGTCTCCCCTGCGGTGGGTGTCATCATGTCGGTCAACACATCCCTTGCGGTGGGGGGCATACTGCAGTTTGGAACGGAGGAGCAGAAGAGGAAGTACATCCCGCCCCTGATATCGGGAGAGGTTATAGGTGCCTATTCCCTCACAGAGCCGCAGGCGGGGAGCGATGCTGCCAGTCTCCTGACCACATACAGGAAGGAGGGGGACAGGTACATCATAAACGGGCGGAAGATATGGTGCACCAACGGGCCGGAGGCGAGATACATAATCCTCTATGCCGTCGAGGACACGAAGAATCCAAAGAGAACGATGACCGCCTTCATCATAGACACCACCAGGAAGGGCTTTTCCGTCGGGAAGGTGGAGGAGAAAGTGGGGCTGAGGGGTGCCCACAGTGCGGAATTGATTTTAGAGGATTACGAGGCCTATCCGGAAGAGATTCTGGGGGAAGAGGGGAAGGGGTATAAGATTGCCCTGACTCTCCTGTCCAGCGGTCGCATCGGTATAGCCTCCCAGTCCCTGGGGATTGCGCAGGGGGCCTTCGAACTGGCCCTCGAGCATGCCACCACCAGGGAGCAATTTGGGCAGCCCATCGCCAACTTCGAGATGATTCAGTACTACATTTCCGAAATGGCGACCAGGATAGATGCGGCCAGGCTCCTGACCTACAGGGCTGCATGGCTGAAGCAGATGGGATTGCCCTACAGGAAGGAGTCCTCCATGGCCAAACTCTATGCATCCGAAACCGCCAACTACGTGACGGACAGAACCATACAGATACTGGCATCCATGGGATATTCCATGGAGCACGATGGACAGAGGTACTGGAGGGACGGCAGGGTCACCACCATATACGAGGGAACGAGCGAAATACAGAGAATCGTCATTGCGAGGGAAATCCTCAAAGAGATGGGAAAAATCTGAATTCAAAAGAGGGGGCGTAAGCCCCCCATATCGATATCCTTTACTTGGCCTCTCCGATGAACCTTATGACCACCCTTCTGTTCTTCTGGTAGTCCTCGGGAGTTCTCTCGGGGAAGACCTCGGGCCTGCTCTCGCCGTATCCGATGGCCTTCACTCTATCGGGGGTTATGCATCCGTGGCTTATGAGCCAGTTCCTTACAGCATCCGCCCTGGCCTGGGAGAGCCTCAGGTTATACTCTGCAGAGCCCCTCGTATCCGTATGACCCTCGACCTCTATTATGGCATTGGGGAACTCCTTGAGAACGGAGCACACTTCTTCGAGGATTGGGTAGGATTCGGGCTTGATGGTGGCCTTTCCGGTATCGAAGTAAATCTTGCGAATCTTAATCTTGAAGCCCTTCTTGGCAACTTCTGCCACCACCGTCGTGGTCTTGCCCTTCTCCACGGTGATGTTCTTGAGCATGGTCAGGTAGTTGGCCTTCAGAGGTTTGATTTTCACGGCATACTCGCCGGGACCCAGTTCTATGGTGAACTCTCCATCGTCATTCGTGGTGCCGCTGATGTCAGTTCCTATAACTTCTATGGTGGCCTTCACGGGCTCCTTGGTTTCCTTATCCAGGACGGTCAGGATGACCTTTCCGGTCTCCACCTCTTTCTTCTTCTCGGGTCTGAGGGTGATGTTCTTGGTAACGACGCCGGCTTCCTTAACCTCGATTATGTCGCTGTAGGGGATGTATCCTTCCGCCACGGCTCCGAGTTTGATGACCCCTGCGGAGAGGGAATCTATCTCGTAGAAGCCCAGGTCATCCGTGTAGGCGGTCCTGCCATTGGCAATCACCTTGACGCCCTTGAGGGGCTTGCCCTCCATGTCGGTGACCTTGCCCGTGACCTTGACCAGTTTTGCGACTTCCTTCTTCACGGGACTGAGATTCACTTCTTTTATGACAGGTCCTGCCTTGACCTCCACCACATTGGATTGAGGCACGTAGTTTTCGGCTTTTATGTTGTAGGAGTACACACCGGGCTCCAGGTTCTTGAAGTTGATGGTTCCGGTTTCCTTGTTGGTATAACCCTCTTTGACCTTTTCGTTGTCCTTGAAGAGGGTCACCTCCGCATAGACGGGTGCTCCGGTGGATGCATCCTTCACCACGATGGTGAGGGTTCCCTTCTTCACCTTCTTCAGGAGGATGACCACTTCCATCTTTCCGGGTGTGACGTTGATGAGCCTGCTCTCGGGCACGTAGTCCTTTGCGGTGACCTTCAGGTTATAGCTGCCAACCACGACCTTGGAGAATTCGGCCTTTCCGGTGGCGTCCGTGGTTAGGGAGTCCCCCTTCTCCTGCAGAATGACAGAGGCCCCCTCTATGGGATGCTCGGTCTCCTCATCCTTCACTATCACTATCACGTCCCCATGCTGGACCTTGGGAACTCCAGCCTCGTAAGTATAGTTGGCATTGAGCCAGAAGGTCCATGTGGGTTTGAACGTGTTGGAGTAGGCCAGGCCATACGGTCCGTAGTGGTGGATGAGGGGTTTTTCTGCTCCTATGGTGAAGTGCATGTTGGGATATCCGAACTTGAATCCGAAGCCCACCAGAAGGGCACTGGAGTCCTGATATGCTGTTGCCATTGGCCTGTAATAGACCACCTCGGCATAGGGCTTTATGGCTCCCACGTGGAAGAGGGCTGCCAGTCCCAGGGTCAGCAGTTCATCACCCTGTGCGGTATCGCCCACGGAATAGAGGCCCTCGAAATCCAGCCTTATGGGATAACTCTGGTAGGATAAGAGTCCTCCGAATCCATAGGTTATTCCGTAGTTGGCAAATGGCCTGTACAGTCCTCCCTTATCCGCATACGCAGTGGAGAGCAGGGGGATGGATATAGTATCGTTGGCAGCGGTGAAGTACTTCTTCTCTCCCGTGGGGAGGGTGAGGAATCCTCTGAGACCTGCGGCGAATTTTCTGTCCATGAATGCTTTGCTCACCTTGAGATTCAACTTTATATCTCCGAATCCATAACCCAGGTAATAATCGCTTCCGGGGGTTGTGGTGGAGTGCAGAAAATCCGCATTGTAATTCAGTATTACGGATGCTTCGAATACGGAGAGGGCATAGCCCAGCCCAAAGTAGTTGGTCAGATAGAGGGGTTTTCCACTGGTTCCCAGAGCATTGTATAACGTATTGCTATAGCCCATATTCAGATTGAGCAACTGGAATGTCAGGGCGTTCTCTCCGTCTATGAAAGCCGAGCCCACCCTCTGAGCCCCCGTAAGGGCTTCATGGTTCAGACCATACGTATAGGTCTGCGATACGAGCACTAACCACATCATACCTCCATACCTCCTTTTATTTCCTGTATTCGATCCTCACATAGCCGATTTTGGTGCTATACTTTATGAGGGGTATGTGCAGGACTAACACATCCCCTTTATCCTCTATGGCCATCTTCCCCACATCCATGGGGTCGTATCCCAGTATGTCCCTGGCATCTTCCCCTTCCTGTGTCACATCGGTGGAGAGCAGGACAGTATCGTTCTTATCCACTATCATTATGAGCTGTATGTTCTTGTCCTCCCTTGCCAGATAGTTTATGTGAAATCGCAGGGCGCCGAGGTCCTGGGATACCACCTTCTCGGTGGCGTATATCCCCAGTATGTATCCGAAGTCTTTCAGAAGGGCTTTCAGGGGGGTTCCCTTCTCCAGTTTTTCTATGGCTTCCTTCTTCTCCCGACCATACTTTATGGTGGTGTAGCCCCATACGGCTATGAGGCTGACCAGCCAGAGACCGATAAGGAATACCCACTTTCTCATTACGTTAAAATTTTAAAGGCCCGCCATAAAATGACCGATTTTTAATTAAGGTGTTCAAAGTGAGCATGTGCTATCTGTTTACCGATTGAGGGATATAAGACCATGCCTTTCAATTCCATAAAATTCGAGAGCTTCTGGTTTCCATTATGGGTCGTTTTTAAGTATTCCGGAACATTTTATGGTGGGAAGGTTTCATCTTCCGGAAGCGATTCCAAGGAATCCGGGCATTTCCGATTCCCGTCATGGCCCTGTTCGATTTGCGGACGGTTTTCTCCCGCAATTGCAGGTTTATAATTTTCAGACTTTCAAAAAGGAGTGACAGGAGATGCGAGTAAAGACGGGGAATGTAAGGAGGAAGAGGCATAAGAAGATTCTGAAACTTGCGAAGGGATATTACCTTTCCAAGTCCAGGCACTTCAGGAGGGCCAACGAACAGGTTATCAGGTCCCTTTACTTCTCCTATGTTCACAGGAAGCTGAAGAAGAGACAGTTCAGAAGACTCTGGATTTCCAGGATAAACGCAGCGGTCAGGGAATATGGTCTCAGTTATTCCAGGTTCATGCATGCCCTCAAGGAGATGAACATAGGCCTCAACAGGAAGGCCCTCTCCGAGATGGCCATCAACGATCCGGAAGCCTTCGAGGAGCTGGTCAACAGGGCTAAAGACCACATAAGTGCCAATGCATGAGCTGGAGAGTCTGAGGGAATCCTTTCTCAGGGAGATTTCGGAGGCGAAGGACCTCCGCTCCCTGGAAGAGGTCCGGGTAAAGTATCTGGGGAAGAAGGGGCTCATAACCGGCCTCACGAAGAAGATAAAGGACCTGCCCATAGAGGAGAGGCGCAGCTTCGGGCGGGCCGTTAACGAGTTGAAGGAATTTGCGGAGGAGGAGATAAGGAAACGCAGGGAGGAGCTTCAGGACATAGAGGGCCCCTCCTACGACCCCACCCTTCCCGGCAGGAAGGGGGATGTGGGGAATATACATCCCCTGACCAGAGTATTCAACGAAATAATCGAAATATTCGTGGGATTTGGATTCCAGGTGAGGAGGGGGCCGGAGATAGAGACCGACTGGTACAACTTCACCGCCCTGAATATCCCCGAATATCACCCCGCCCGTGAAATGCAGGACACCTTCTACCTTCCCGATGGTCGTCTCATGCGAACCCATACCTCTCCGGTTCAGATAAGGGTGATGGAGAAGGAGAAGCCCCCCATACGGATTATAGCGCCGGGACGGGTGTTCAGGAGGGATAACCCCGATGCCACCCATTCCCCCGTATTCCACCAGCTCGAGGGCCTCTACGTGGACAGGAATGTCACTTTCGCACAGCTCAAGGGAACCCTTACCCTCTTCCTGAAGAAGTTCTATGGCCCCCACGTGAAGGTGAAGTTCGTCCCTTCCTATTTCCCCTTTACGGAGCCGAGCACCGAAGTCTATGTGGATACCGGTGATGGCTGGATGGAGATATTGGGAGCGGGAATGGTGCATCAGAATGTCCTGAGGAATGTGGGGATAGACCCGGACGAATATTCGGGATATGCATTCGGTCTGGGCATAGAGAGAATTGCAATGCTCAAGTACGGCATAAAGGACATCCGCATGTTCTACGAGGATGATGTCAGGTTCCTCGAGCAGATCAGGTAATCCATCCCTTTAATCTTTAGTCGTGTGCGGATTCTCCGGAATTGCGGGTGAGGGCGTCGGACTGGAGGAGTCCATAAGACTGATTTCCCACAGGGGCCCGGATGCCCGTGGCTTCTACTCTGACGGAGATGTCTCCCTGGGTTTCTGCCGCCTGAAGATACTGGACCTCTCGGACAGGGCCAATCAGCCCTTCCAGTACGACAATCTGGTAATGGTATTCAACGGGGAGATATACAACCACAGGGAACTCAGGAAGGAGTTGCGGGAGTACGAATTCCACACCCATTCCGATACGGAAGTCCTGATTTACACCTTTCACAAGTTCGGATTCCGGGAAGCCCTGAGAAGGATAGAGGGGATGTTCGCAATAGGGCTCTACGACAGCAGGGAAAAGAAACTGTACCTGGTGCGGGACAGGGCAGGGATAAAACCCCTTTACTATGCCTTTCCGGGAGGGAAACTGGCCTTTTCGTCCGAAATAAAGGGACTCCTTCCCCTGCTCGACACTGCCGGGATTAATCCGCAGGCGGTTCTCATGCACCTGACGTTCCTGTTCAATCCCCTCGACGAGACCATAATTCGGGGAGTTTACAGACTCCAGCCGGGCCACTTTCTGGAGCTGGATGTTCGCTCCGGCCGATGGAAGGTAGAGCCATACTTTGCATATCTGCCGGTGCCCGACGGGTCCATCGCTCTGGAGGATGCCCTGCGGGAGCTGGAGGGAATAATGGAATCCGTGGTCGAAAGGCAACTGATATCCGATGTTCCCGTGGGTATATTCCTTTCCGGAGGTGTGGATTCCTCCCTCATAACCTACTATGCATCCCGATTCGGGAATTACAGGGCATATACGCTCATATACGAAAGGGAGCATGTGGAGAGGGACATAATAGAGGATGAATCCCGGTATGCACGGGATGTGGCTTCCCGCCTCGGTGTTGAACTGGTGCCGGTGCGTGTTTCTTTCGATGAGGAGACCATATCGGACGTGGTCTGGCATCTGGATGAGCCGGTGGGGGATGGGGCAGCCATATCCACGTATCTCATCTGCAGGCAAACGGACACCACCGTCATGCTATCCGGTATGGGAGGGGATGAGATATTCGGGGGGTATCCCAGGTACAGGGCGTACGAACTGGCCCGAAATTTGAGGGGATTGCCCCTTGGAGCGATTTACCGCATCCTCTCCGCTGTGGGGATGAGGAGGGGGAGAATGGGTCTGTTTCTCAGAAATATGGAGAAATTCGCCCGGGTCAGGGGCAGGCCCTATCCCTACTACCTCTCCTACTACGACGATGGCGAGGTGGGGAGGCTGGTATCCAGATGGGAGGAGGGGATGTTCGACCCCTTCACATGGGCCGTTTCCCTGTGGAATAATCTGCCCGGCGATGAATACCTGAGA
>WGAQ01000072.1 GCA_015494735.1 Caldifarciminota bacterium
TAAAATTCGTCTGGTATGGGACTCCTTGGATGGGGCTTCATTCTGAGTATCATAGGAATAGGGGGGTTGCTCCGCCCCTTCGGATGGCTCTCAGCAGCCGGGTTATTCGATAAACCCATTTTCAGAAGAACCGGATGGATAGGTATAGTGTTCCTGATAGTGGGCATAATCGCCCTTTTCCTCTTCCTCTCTGCATATATTGCGGTAGAAACCAGTCCGGATTCGGATATATCCACCAGTTTGAGTGTTTTCAGCATCCTCGCACTGATTATAGCCGGAATTCTGTCCATCGTGTACACAGTCTTCGAAATCGTCTCCCTGTTCGAACTGGCATCGGCTTCCGGGAAGGAAAGTTTGAAGACATGGACCATCATCTACATCGTGTCCATAGTCATAATGCTCATTCCCTTCGTCGGATGGATACTGGGCCTGATACTCTTCATCATAGCAACCATAGGTATAGGGGTAATCATCCTGGATATAAAAGCCTGAGGGGAGCCCTCCCCTCCTCCCGGATTAAACTTTCGGCGTGGAAGACGAGAAGTTCATGCGATTTGCCTTCCGCCTTGCCCGTCTGGGAAGGGGATTCGTCTCCCCCAATCCGCTCGTGGGTGCGGTAATCGTCCAGAGGGGAAGGGTGGTGGGCATAGGTTATCACAGGAGGTATGGGGAAGCCCATGCGGAGGTTAGGGCCATTGAGGATGCGGGGCTGGATGCGGTGGGCGGGACCATGTACGTGAACCTGGAGCCCCACTCCTTCCACGGGAAGGTGCCCCCCTGCACCGATGCGATAATAAGGGCGGGAATAAGTCGAGTGGTCATTTCCAACGTGGACCCCAATCCAAGGGTTTCGGGAAAGGGGATAGAGATACTCAGGGGAGCAGGACTGGAGGTAAAGGTGGGGGTACTGGAGGAGGAGGGGCGCAGACTCAACGAAGTATTCTTCAAGTGGATAAGGACGGGAAAGCCCTTCGTTTCCCTCAAATTCGCCATGACTTTAGACGGTTTCATCGCAGACCCGGAGGGCAACTCCAGATGGATTACATCCGCGCAGTCCCGCAGATTCGTCCATAAACTGAGGGCATGGAGCGATGCAGTGGCTGTGGGAGCCGGCACAGTGTTAAAGGACAACCCCCGCCTCACAGTTCGAGACTACTACGCCCCCCGCCAGCCCGTGAAGGTAATATTCGACAGGTCCCTGAGGGTATGGAATAGGTGGGAGGACTTTCAGATATTCGATGAGGGGGAAATCGTCATCTTCAACGCACAGGAAGAATTCGAGGTGGAAGTGAGACAGGCTCACGTCAGAGGAGTCAGGGTAGAGAATCTGGAGGAGGCTCTCGATTATCTGGGGAAAATGAACATAACTTCCCTTCTGGTGGAGGGCGGCTCCGAAATCCTGTCTCAATTCATGGAAAGGGGCCTCTACGATAAGGTTTACGCCTTCCACGCTCCGAAGGTCCTGGGAAGGGGCATATCCCCGTTCGGACGATTCGCTGGAAATCTAAAGGAAAAATTGCGACTTCACCGGGTAAAACGATTGGATGGAGATGTTCTGGCGGTCTATTATCCCATCGATGAAGGAACTTGAAATCGGAAAATAAGTACACCATAGTGTACATAAAGTCGGAAAATGTGTACATTATAATTTCCACTATGCCCCAATTCGACAGGCATTATCTGGAGCGCATAAATCCCCACTGGGAGGGACTCCTTTACGATTATCCCATCGAGAGGGATATAGTTTCGGAAGTAAGGAAGGAGTTATCCCACAGCCTGATAATAGCCATTTATGGCCTCAGAAGGGTGGGTAAGACGGTGGTCATGAAGCAGATTATAAATCACCTGATGCTTTCTGGTGTGAACCCTTTGAGCATCCTGTATCTGACATTCGATGATTACCGGGGGGATTTGATGGATGCTGTAGGGATTTTCGAGAGGATAAGGGGGAAGAGGGTGGGAAGGGGAGATTACATACTACTGGATGAGGTGCAGAAGGTTCCCCGATGGGAAGAGCAGGTGAAGGTACTCTACGATATTACCGGAGCCAAGATAATGGTTTCCGGCTCCGCATCCGCACCCCTCAGGCGGGGAGGGGAGACCCTTGCGGGAAGGATAGTGGAGTTCATTCTGGAGCCCCTTTCCTTTCGGGAATATCTTGTATTCAGGGGAATGAAGGATTTGATGAAAAGTCCCATAGATGCGCAGGTGGAGAGGGAATACTGGAGATATATCAGGACTCCATTCCCGCAGGTGGTTCTCGAGGATGTAAATCCTCAGGAATATGTGAGGAGTATCTATGAAAAGACCCTGTTCAGGGACCTTCCGGAGTTATTCTCCATCGAATACCAGGAAAAATTGTTTCACTTGTTTTACCTAATCAGACATTCGCCCGGATTCATCGCCAGCTATGAGAATCTTTCAGTCGAACTGGGGGTGGACAGGCGCACCATCTCCCGCTATGTGGAGGCGCTGGAGAGGGGTTATCTGGTGAGAAAACTCCACAATTATTCCAGAAATCCATTCACGCATCGCAGGAAACTGAAGAAACTCTATCCCTATGTGGCAGCCTTCTGCGAAGGGGATGAGGCGCTGACTGTGGAGACCGCTGTTGCCCAGCACCTCAACGCGCGGTTCTTTTACAGGGATAAGCAGAAGAGGGAGGTGGATTTCGTACTTCCAGAGCATTCTCTGGCAGTGGAGGTTAAATATCGCCCCAGAATAAGGAAAGGGGAGCTGAGGGGACTGAAATCCTTTATGGAGAAATTCGATTTCAGGGGGATGGTGGTCTCGAAAGAGAGGA
>WGAQ01000073.1 GCA_015494735.1 Caldifarciminota bacterium
ATGCAATATCAATGGGAAATCATGATAAGATAAGGCAACTCATGAAGAAACTGGAAAATCCCAATCTACTGGAAGAAGGGCGTATCCTTTTATGCGAAGTCTTCGAGCGAGCCGAAGTAGCTCCGCCTGAATCCCTGGACACTCTGGTGGAGATGGGTGTGGACCTCAATGCAAAAATTGTTTACTTCGAAGAGAGACGGAATCTTTTCACAACTCCCCTCAACTGCCTGGTGGAGCGGATGGTAGTCCTCTGGACGATGGAGGACGAAAGACTGGAAAAGTTATGGAAACTGTTCGAGAGATCGATAGAACTGGGGGCAGACCCCTCTTATCCCACCCTGAGCCTGTACAGTGAAGCTGTCAGATACGGTTATATGGAACTTATTCAAAGGCTTTATGAAGTCGGTGCCAACCCTGATACTCTGGCGCTTGCCAAGGTTCCCGTTCCCACCATTACCCTCAGCCGGAATACGAAGATAGCCAGACTGCTGGAAAACATGGGAGCAAACCCCATGGCAAAGGATTTCCTGGGCAGAGGACCCCTCTTCAGTCTTATGGATACTTTCGGACGGACCCGCGCCATCAACGATGATTACATGGCACCCATCAGCGTCGTTAAGTGGTTCGTTAAGAAAGGAGCGGACCCTCACGAAGTTCTGGAGGGAGATATAACTGTTATGCATCTCGCAGCCCACGGAGGAAACGCGAAGGCTCTGAAGTATTTCGCTTCTCTGGGCCTGGACCCCAACAGAAGGGATGCTGAGGGGAAGGCTCCCATCCACTGGGCAGCATCCAACTACAGCCTGACCTGGAGGAAGTCTCTCCTGAAGGTCTTCGATGTTCTTGTCGAACTGGGAGTTTCCCTGAACAAACCAGATGCGGAAGGAAATCCACCCCTGCACATAGCTGCAAGAGAAGGAGCCTATGAAACAGTGCTGCACCTCCTGAATCTCGGTGCCGACCCGGACATCCGGGACTCTCAGGGGATGACCCTGTGGGACATCCTCGCCCAGCAGGGAAAGGCTTTCCGCTCCGGAAGGATAGTGAACATAGACGATGGAATCCCTCAGAGGATAAGAGACATAAACCAGGCCCTCTCCAGTCTCCATGAGACCCTCGATGATGTTGGGCTATCCCTTCCCACCCGTAAGGCGCTCGTTCTCTACCCGGACCTCAATGCCTCACCGGAATTGATGAAAGTGGGTGGAATACCACCGGGAATTGACAGGGACAGATGGCCGATTGCACGGAAAGAAGTCTTCATGGCAATCCTGGAGGAGGAAGGTATAAAGAGGAGGGAAAAATGGTGGGATAAGTGGAAGAAGAAATTCAGTGATTATCCGGAGAATGTGCTTCCAATGGAACACTTCCTTACACTCGACCTGCGCCCCCTGGGGTATCTGCCCGAGGGTCTTCCGGAAGGAACCGTGGCCGTTTCCATTTTCTTCCCCCTCGTGAAGTCCAATCTGAAGGAATATCTGGCATGGGATTCAGAGGAACTGGAAACCTCCGAATTTTATGCTCTGGTCCCGTTGAGCGAGGAGGATATCGAAAGAGGACCCCTCCTTTCAGAGGAAGAAGTGCCCCGATATTCGGGAAGCAAACCCCCCTATGCGCTGACATTCAGGGAAGTGGAAGTACCCCTTGTTCTGCAGGAATTCTTCTACATGGAAAATTACGATTCTTTCATCCTGAATGGGGATGAAAATACCCTTCGCGAAATAGCCCCGTCCCTCATCGATATCCTGTTGAGCATGAGTGGAGAGGACCGTCTGAAGGTAATAAGGGCAATTTACAATCTGGAGCAGGCTCTGGTGCAGGCTTCCTTCGTGGGAGGTATTCCCATATACACACAGGAAAACGAAGGAGACCCCCTGAATAAGTTCATCGCGCAACTGGGAGACGACATAACGGAATACGGTGACCTCATCTGGAGCAACTTTGGATGGGCACTGGTGTATGTCTTTACCCACAGGATGTTTGCCCAGAGGTACTGATATCTCCCCCCTGAAGCGACTGTACGATTTTCCTGGCTCCAGTAAGGGCAGAAACATCCTCAAGCCCGGGATTTCCTGATAGGGAACTGGTGTCCGATTACCATCTGCCAAATGACAGGAGGGGGCGAACCCCCTCATTCACAGTCTATTTCATCAACATCCAGTCCCAGGAGGGATACGGCAGCCATGGCCACGGAAGCATCGTCCAGCCATCCCACTATGGGAATGAAGTCAGGCACCAGGTCCACCACCATGAGGAAGTACAGGAGGGCACCGGCCACCGCCGCAATGGTTCCTGCTCCCGGTTTATAGCAACCATTGGCTATGGCCCTTGCAATCTTCACAAGGTGCATGAGAGCAGAACTGAGGGAATCCGGCAGATTGCTGGAAATCTTCTCCATTACTCTGTCCACTATACTACCCAGTTCTTCCGGACTCACATCCTCGCCCATCTCACGGGCCTTATCGAATGCTTCCTTCTCATCGAAATCATACATAGCGAGCAAAGTTTACCGGGGATTCCGGTCCCATTTCACCGGGCAGCAATATGCTCTTCAGGGGAGGATTCTCATAATACGACACATTGAGAGCGGGGAAGATACCGAGTACATCTGTCGGAAAAATGCAGGCGGAAAGCAGATTCATCGTGCCGGCATCCTGACCTTCCTCACCATGAGATATATCAGAAGGGAAATCGCAATTACCTGTGCCAGTATGCCCTCGAGAGTAGGATATACGCCAAGGAAGTCTATGTGGGGAGCAGCATCGACGAAGTGCACCGGCAGCAAACCGGTCTCCTGAAATTCCCTTATCCCTTTACCGATGAATACCACTGCAAGGGCCAGAAGTATCCAGGAAGTTAAGGAGAATATGCGCTCGACGGGCAATCTTCTGTGGAGATGGAACACCAGAATACCCATGAAGATGATGGAGAGCACTCCGAGGACGAAACCAGCCACGAGGCCGCCCCGGTTTCCCGCATCGTACAGAGCGGAGTAAAACAGGACCGTCTCGAAAGATTCCCTGTAAACCACGAGAAAAGACAGGATAAACGCCCCAACCCATGCTTTCTTCCGGCTCGCCTCCCCCATCTTCCTCTTAAGGGCGTTCACCGCTCCGGATGAGAACCACAGGGCAACATATATCAGGATACCGGCCGCAAGAAGGGAGGCAATTCCTTCCACCACCTCCCCGTACATCTGAAAACCGGAAAGCACCCTCCTGAAGAGCACCCATGTGATGAATCCGGAGATTATTGCCAGAATCCATCCCGCATGGACAGCCTTTATGATTCGACGATTTCCATGTATAGAAGCGATGGAGAGTATTATGGCAATGATCAGAATGGCTTCCAGACCCTCACGAAAAAGGATAATGAAGGCTCCCACAGGCACATGCCAGGACGAATTATCTCTGGAAGAAAGGAAATACCTGCCAATGGATGCCGTCAGGGATTTCACCTCATCGACTCTCCCTTCCCTCAGAGATTGCCTTAATCTTATGAAATCCATCTCCATACGGCTGGCATCGACCATTCGCTTCTCCAGAGGCTCCACGTACCGGGCATACAGACCATTGAGGATGGACAGGGCATCCGCGAACCTGCCGCCGGAAGCAGCCCTCTCCACCATGGAAAGGGTATGGAGGATTATGGAAATTGTGTCTCCGATACCGGGATTGTTGCGGATGAAGGCCACCTCTTCTGTTTTCAGACCCAGTTCAGACATGTAATCATCGCTCCAGATGGAAGCGAATTCCAGGGGAAGGTAAAAGGTATCCCCGGGAAAATCCACATGGCGGAGGGACATCACGTAGAATGACACATTCCACTTATCCCCATCGCTCAGATAATCGAAGGAAGGCATACCCGGAGCGCCGAAGTGGAGAACCGTATAGACCCTGAAGGGGGAAATATCACCCCTTTCGATGAAATTAGCCGGTGGCGGATTCATGTCCCCCATCCTGCCCATACCGTCCCCCCTTTCCCCATGGCATACAGCACATGCCCTTTCGTATATCTCCCTGCCCTTCTCGAGGGATACCATACCGTCCGGAAACATGCGAAGAGTAGAATGGGAAAGGAGTTCCTCCCTTATTCTCTCAAGAAGTCCCCGGACATCCGCGGTGTCCGCCCTGGAATCCACCATATGGATGAGGGAATCCACCAGAACGCTCTGGCGAGGAATGAGGATCCTGAGACGACGGGAAAAGTCCTTCATCTCCTCCCATTCGAAGGTATCCACGATGGCCAGCGGATAATCGGCCATCATGTAATCCAGAATGTTGATTGCCTCCAGGGTTTTAAGGCTCAGTACCAGAAAAGTCAGCATGGTTCTCCTCCTATTTCCTACTTATTCAGTCGGAAAATTATACAGGAATTTTATAGAGATTTTGAAAAACTTTTTGTGCATGATTTATCGGAAGAAAGCCAATTATTTGCAAATTCAATAAAATTCACCCATAAAGATAAAAAATCGCTTAATCTACTCGGAAATACTTTATAATTTTCGTCCGGAGGAGGTGCACCATGAAAGACACGCTGATTATCAGAGATTTGAGAGCAGGTATCGAGGGAAAGGAAATCCTCAGGGGAATCAACCTGACCGTCAGGAAAGGGGAGATTCACGCCATAATGGGACCCAACGGCTCCGGTAAGTCCACCCTGGGGCTGGTGGTGATGGGACATCCCTCATACGAGGTTTACGGGGGAGAGGTAATATTCAACGACCGGAATCTCCTGGATATGGAACCCCACGAGAGGGCACAGGCCGGCCTTTTCCTCGCATTCCAGCATCCCCTGGAGATAGATGGAGTCAGGTTCTCCACCCTCCTGTGGCAGGCCTATTCCCACAGGTTCGGAAACGGAAAGAAGCCCGACATCATAAAGTTCAGGAAGGAATTGAAGGAATGGCTGAAGAACCTGGGGCTTCCGGAGGACATGGCGGACAGGTACATAAACGTTGGTTTCTCCGGAGGGGAGAAGAAGCGGGCGGAAATAGTCCAGATGGCCATACTGAAACCCGAAATCGCCATACTGGACGAAATCGACTCCGGTCTGGATATAGACGCCGTCCGCATAGTGGCGGAAAATGTGAAGAGAATCAGAGAAGAGACGGGTATGGGCGTCATACTGATAACCCACTACCAGAGGATACTCAACTACATCGTCCCCGACTACGTCCACGTGATGGTTAACGGAAGGATAGTGGAAGAGGGCGGACCGGAACTGGCAGAGACCCTGGAAAGGGAAGGGTATGCCCGCTACGGCGTAAAGGAGGAGTAAAATGGCAGACAGGAAGGAGCAGGAGGCTCTTCTCAATTTCGATTACAGCAAGTATGGATTCAGGGATGAGGATGCCGTTTACGACTTCGTGAGCGAGCCCGGACTGGACGAGGAGAAGATAAAGCTCATATCCCGTCTCAAGGGAGAGCCCGAATGGATGACGGAAATCCGCCTCAGGGCATACAGGATATTTCTGGAAAAGCCCATGCCCACCTGGGGGGTTAAACTGGACGACATCGATTTCGACAAAATCGTCTATTACGCAAGGCCCACCCGGAAGGTGGCCGATTCGTGGGATGAGGTCCCCGAATATATCAGGAGGACATACGAGAGACTGGGAATACCGGAAGCCGAAAGGAAGTACCTGGGGGGTGTGGAAGCCCAGTACGATTCGGAAGTGGTCTATTCCCGCATGAGGAAGGAACTGGAGGAGAAAGGCATCCTCTTCATGTCCATGGATGAGGCTCTAAAACGCTATCCGGACCTAGTGAAGAAGTATTTCGGAACGGTGGTTCCCCCATCGGATAACAAGTTTGCAGCCCTCAATACCGCCGTATGGTCTGGAGGAACATTCGTCTATGTTCCAAAGGGGGTGAATGTGGATATTCCCCTCCAGGCATACTTCAGAATAAACCTCCAGAATCTGGGGCAGTTCGAGAGGACACTGATAATCGCAGAGGAAGACTCCTTCGTCCATTACATAGAGGGATGCACCGCCCCCATATACGACACCCACACCCTCCATGCGGCGGTGGTGGAGGTCATCGTGAAGAAGGGAGCCCACGTCCGATACACCACCATACAGAACTGGTCCAGAAACGTGCTGAATCTGGTAACCAAGAGGGCGGTTGTGGAGGAAAGGGGATTCATGGAGTGGATTTCGGGAGAGCTGGGAAGCGGCAGGAATATGAAATACCCATCCTCCATCCTGAAGGGAAGGGGTGCCAGAACGGATATCCTTTCCATGAGCTTCGCCAATACGGGCATGCACCACGATACGGGGGGCAAGGTCATCATCATGGCCCCCGACTGCAGAGCCACCATAACATCCAAGTCCATCTCGAAGGGTGGAGGCATAAGCACATACAGGGGACTGGTGAAGGTGCTTCCCGATGCAGAAAGGGCACGGATTTCCGTTTCCTGCGACGCCCTGATAATGGATGAGGACTCGGTGAGCAACACGTATCCATACATCGAAATAGAGGCGGAAAGGGTCAACATAGCCCACGAGGCCAAGGTGGGCAAGATAGGAGAGGACCAGGTCTTTTATCTGATGAGCAGGGGTCTCACGGAGCAGGAAGCCACCACCCTCATCGTCATGGGATTCATAGAGCCCCTTTCCAAGGAGTTGCCCATGGAGTATGCCATAGAGCTCAACAGGCTCATCGAACTGGAGATGGAAGGAAGCGTGGGATAAGGAGGAAAAACCATGAAAGGAACGAGGACATTTCCAGAGTGGTTTCTGAAGATTAGAGAGGAGGCGGAGAGGTTCTACAGGGAGTCGGAG
>WGAQ01000074.1 GCA_015494735.1 Caldifarciminota bacterium
ACAGGTTGGAGCCTGCCACGTTTCCGAGGGCCATGTCCGGTTTGCCCCTGTATGCGGCGACGGCGGATGTTATCAGTTCCGGAAGGGATGTCCCCACGGCGATGAAGAACAGGCCCACGAAGGCCTGGCTTATGCCCATTATCTCCGAAAGATGTATGCCGCTATTGACCGTCATTCTGGAGCCGGCTATGAGGGCGGGAATGCCGACCGCTATAAACAGTATGGACTTCTTCAGTGGAATACCGGGACCGGTAGAGTGGTTCCTCTCCAGAAAAGCAGCGAGAAAGTACACGTATCCGATGAAGGTTATCATCAGGACCAGCCCTTCCGAGCGGCTCAGCATGGGTCTGGAGAATCCATCGAGAAGAGGGTCCATCACCATGGCGAGGAGTATGCCTGTGGCCAGGAAGTTCAGCGGTATCTCCTTCCGGACGAAATCCCTGCTTATTTTCAGGGGATTTATGATGGCGGCGATGCCCAGTATGAGCAGTATGTTGGTGATGTTGGAGCCCACCACATTGCCCATGGTTATGCCGGATGCCCCCTGCAGACTGGCGAGGAGGTTTATGGTCAATTCGGGGAGGGAGGTGCCGAGGGCCACCACCGTAAGCCCTATAACCATATCCGATATTCCGGCCCTTTTCGCCAGTCCGGATGCGCCGGATATCAGGAGATCGGCTCCCTTGATGAGGATGGCCAGACCGAGCGCCATCAGCAGGATGTGCAGGAGGATTTCCAGCATCTATTTGCGGGCCTTCTTTACTCGACCGTACCGCAGGGTTATGTATCCGGGTTTCGTGGGGTCACCGGGGTAATAGAAGTCCAGAATCTGGAAAGCATATCGCAGGGTATCGTTCTTCTCCAGTATATAGACCTCTTTGCGGGGGACCAGTTTGCCCCAGCTATCGACTGTGAACCACCTGTCTCCCAGGAGGGAGAGGTATCTGTCCGTATAGAAGTCGTCCCTGTCCCTGTTCTCGTGGAGAACCAGCCCCGATGCCGCAGTTATGGTATTATCCACGCTGTCCCCGATGGACACGGCCACCCCCAGCCCCCTGAAGATGTTGAGGTAGGGGATGCCGTTGCGGAATTTTATGTGGTAAATCGGGTCGTATTCGCTCCGGGGCTCCACCTTCTGCATCGTCAGTATATTCACGTACGAGTTGGCGTAATTGGTGATGATTCTTCTCCTGCCGGAGCCCTCGATTATCAGCGTGTCGGGTGTTATTCGAACGAACTTCCTCTCCACCACCTTTCCATACGGCAGGCGGAAATAGACCTTCCTCCCCTCCAGTTTATTCCAGATGCTCTTCAGGTAGAGGAACTGGCTGTCCCTGGTGAATACCCGCGGATATACGGTCTCCTCCAGGTTGGGGGATGTGGTTTTGGCGATGTGGAGCCCGGGATTCACCAGAATGAACGGCTGGCGCACGAATCGAAGGCTATCCCCCTCTTTGAATGCCACCGGTACGGTCATGAGGAGCAGGTCGTAATCGCCCGTGCCGTCGAAGGAGAAGTAAACCGGTCTCTCGATGATGCTGGTGTTGATGAATGTGTCTTTGATAAAGGCCAGTTCTATGTAATTCCTGTTCCTCTGCTCTATGGCCTTCTTCTGCTCGCAGGCGGTCAGGAGGGCTATGATAATCAGGGGGAGGAGGTTCCTCATACCGATAATTTTACCTCCTCTCTATGAGGACGAATCTCTCCATGCCATAGATGTCCCTTTCTATCCGTGCGCGGGGGAAGTCTTCCATTATCCTCCGGATGAACGGGCGGGACGATTCCAGCAACACGAAACCCCTATCGGACAGGTGCTCCATCGCTTCTTTCAGGAATTCTATGAGGGTGTCGAGAGTGGAAACCAGGGCCATCTCCGGCTCCACTTTCACCTTCGGTGGCAGGGAATGGTACTCCTCCGGAAGGACGTATGGATGGTTCCAGATAATCAGGTCCCACTTTCCTCCCACGGCTTCGAGCCTGTCTCCCACGAACAGGAAGACTCTGTCCGCCGCTCCGGAACTCCTGACGTTCATGGAGGCCACCTGAATGGCTCCGGAAGACAGATCGCTGGCGAATACTGGTCTGTCGCCCTCTGTGGCTATGCTTATGGCTATTGCTCCACTCCCCGTTCCCACCTCGAGAATCCTCTCCAGACCCCTTTCCCCTATCAGTCGCAAAGCGATATCCACGAGGTGTTCCGTTTCGTTCCTGGGGATGAGGACCCTCTCGTCCACGTACAGCACCAGATTCCGGAAGAAGGCCTTTCTGAAGATGTATTCCACCGGATATCGCCGGGCTGCTTCTATGTATGGTTTCACCTTCTCCAGTTCCTGAGGGGATATGCCCTTTATCCTGACATCCTCCAGAGACCTTCCCAGCACCTCCAGCAGTATGAAGTTGATTTCGTAATAAGAAAGGTCCGCGTTCGTTATGCTATCCAATATTCCTGAATTGAAGTATGGCACCCTCCACCCCCTTCCTTATGAGCATTACCCCTATGGCGGCCAGCAGAATCAGCATTATTTTGGATATAGCATTGGAGCCGCTCGTCCCCAGATACCGGACCAGAACGGAAGAGTACCACAGGGCCAGGAATACGATGAGGATGTTGAGGGTGAAGGAAACCAATACCATCCATACGGGGTACATGGAGGAAAGGGTGATGAGGGCTGTGAGCGTGGCGGGCCCTGCTATGAGCGGAATACCGATGGGAACGATACCCATCGAGCGGCTGGGCTTTCTCCTCCTCTTCTCCTCCGACAGGAGGTCGTTTATGGCGAGGATGAGCAGGAGGATACCCCCTGCTATCTGGAAGTCGGTTATCTCTATGCCCAGAAATGAAAGGATGTAGGAGCCACCCAGGGCGAATACGATACCCGTAATCCATGCGGTGATGGAGGCATCCAGGGCGACCTTCTTCTTCTCATCCACCTCCAGGGCTTCTGTCAGGCTTATGAATATGGGAAACAGACCGAACACATCTATGGCGACGAAGAGAGGGACGAAGGTCTGTATGAATTCCTGCATTCAGTCCTTGATGGTGGTATAGTGCTTCCTGTAGTAAATCAGAGGTTTCGCATCGGTCAGTATCTCAGCATGTATGACCTTCCCCAGGAATATGAAGTGGTCTCCGGCCTCGAAACTGTCATAGGGCTCGCATTCCATGAATGCCACCGCATCCCGGATGTAGGGAACCGCCAGATTGGGGCTGTCGGCCAGTTTTACCCTGCTGAGACGCTCCTCCATCGGAATCTTTGGGTTGGCGAATGTTCCGGATATGAGAGACTGGTTCTCCCCCAGGAGGCTCACAGTCCATCCCACCGCATACTTGAAGTGGATGAAGCTGCGGGCATTCCTGTCTATGGCCACCATAACGAGCAGGGGTTCGAGGGATATGGAAGTGAAGGAACTAACCGTAAGGCCCCCAACCTCCCCATCTGTGTCCTTCGCGATGGCCACGAACACGGGCTGGGGGACATTCCTCATGAATTCCTTAAAAGCATCGACCAGTTTCTTCATTTCACAGGTACTCTGTTAGATGCTTTTTCTTCAGTTCTTCCACCAGTTCCTTCACCTTCTGGGCATGCTTCTTGGGAATCACCAGGGTGGCGTCCTTCGTGTGAACGATTATCATGTCCTTCACCCCGTAGGTGGCCACGATTCCGTCCTCCGCGTATATGATGTTACCCGTTGCCTTCTTTGTTATCACCTTTCCGAACATGGTGTTGCCCGATGCATCCGGATGATATATGCGCTCCAGAGCCGTATATGCTCCTGCATCTTCCCAGTAGAAGTCCGCCTTCACCACCACGATGTTCTTCGCTTTTTCCATTATGGCGTAATCGATGGAGATATCGACAACGGAGTGGTAGAATTCCTCCATGTTCTTGCTGGATTCGTATGCCTTCACTATGTCAGGTGCGTATCTCTCGAAGGCCTCCAGTATTGTCTTCTTCGAGAAGACGAACATCCCCGAATTCCAGTAGAAATTGCCCTTCTTCACGAATTCCGTTGCCCTTTTGATGGATGGCTTTTCGTAGAATTTCTTCACCTTTGCCACCTTCTCGTCCAGTTCCTCGCCAGCCTCGATGTATCCGTATCCGGATTCCGGTCTGTTGGGCTTTATCCCGAATACCACTATGTGTCCCTTCGAGGCATACTCTATGCCCTTATTAACAGCCTCCACGAAGTTGGGGATGTTTCCGATGATGTGGTCCGAGGGGGTCACGAACAGAATATCCTCCGGATTTATGTCCTCTCTCTTTGCCACCCAGTAGATGGCCGGTGCTGTGTTCTTCCCGACGGGCTCGGCAATTATATCCGCATCGTTTCCTATGATGTCCCTGATAACGTCCTCTATTTCCTTCGAGGTGATTACGATGACATCTCCGAATTTGCGGGCCCTTTCATAGGCTTCGAGCACGAGGGGCTTTCCTGTAAAAATGTTGAGAACCTGTTTGGGTTTTCTTCGGCGGGAAATAGGCCAGAACCTTTCACCTTTTCCGCCTGCCAGGATAATCGAATATGTCTTCATATTGACAATTTTAAAGCCTTCGTGTTCACGGGCAATAGGAAGGTTTTGGAAGTTCACCTGTGTCATGATTTTTCGTCTGTATTCTGCCAATATATCGGGGTAATTACGCATCGAAAGACATCCTGGGCTTCGATGCCGGAAGCTGAAAGGAAATCGCATCATTTCCAGAGGTGCTGCGGGAGTCGCTGCTGAATATCTGTAAGGTTTTCCAGTCTGAAACTCATCCCCCGCCCGGAAGTATGTGGCCTCACTCTATGGACTCGAGCAATAATCCCTGCTCTTCTGCTTTCATGGATGTTTTATGCCTCCGGATGTGGGGGCGACAGGATGCCCTGATGATACTCAAACCCTTTAACACTCATGTCGGTTTTTGTCCGGAGGGGCTGCATTGACACTCCGGGATATCTTTATACTTTCCCCCAACGGGAGGTGAATATGAAGCTGAGCAAATTCTGGCTGGCGTTCTGGATTACCTTCTTTGCCCAGATCGTGGCCCTGGTGCTGACCTACATGGGAGATGTGGTCGTAGCCACCATACTTTTCGTGGTTTCCCTGTTCATCGTTATGCCCTGGGGGATATGGCAGTATGAAGACACACAAGGCGCAGATTAGCATATACGCTCTGGAGTACAGGGGAGACAGGGGGGATGTGATAAGGGAGTTCTGGAAGATTCTCAAGGAGCACGGAATTTCCTTCAGAAGTACGGCCCTTTCCACTCTGGCATGGGGTGAGATGGACGACCTCCTGAAGTCTCTGGAGGATGCATACAGGCGCCTTCACAAATATGGCATCATCATGGATGTGAAGATAACTCCCATAGGCCCTCCGCCCGATTACGAAATCAGGGATGAAGAGATAAATCTTTAAGTGCGGGGGCGACAGCCCCCGTATGAATTACTTCCCTTCTTCTTCCGGATAGTGTTTCACCAGGTCCTGGGAGACCTCCTCGTAATGGGAGAATTTCATCCTGAATCTGCCCCTTCCCCTCGTCTTGGAGCGCAATGCCGGAAGGAAATCGTACAGCTCCGCCAGGGGCATCTGAGCCTCTATCTTGTTCTGGCCTATGTTCATAATTCTGCCCCTGCGGGAGTTGACCTCTGCTATGACGTCACTTATGTGCTCTTCGGGGGTGTAGATTTCCACCTCGTATATGGGCTCCAGCATGTAGGGGCTGGCATTCTTGGCCGCTTCCTTGAAGGCCATGCTTCCTGCAATCTCGAAGGCCATGTTGGAGGAGTCCACCTCGTGATACTTACCGTCCA
>WGAQ01000075.1 GCA_015494735.1 Caldifarciminota bacterium
CAGGGGCAGCAGTTCAGGGAAGCATGAGGTTCATATCCGGACGATTCCGGGAGGAGAGGATTATACCATTTGCCCTCATCCTGATGGCCATTTCCATGATTCTCGTTCCCCTGGTTCCATCCCCCCTCTGGCTCATACCGGTTATGGCCCTGTATGGAATGTCGTCCGGTTTGCTCCAGCCGAATCTGTCAGCGTATTATTCCCGTCAGGTTCCCCCCGATAAGATGGGTTCCTTCATGGGCATATACCAATCTTCCGGCTCTCTGGGAAGGATTCTGGGTCCCATCGTGGGGACTGCCCTGTACCACGTGAGGCCCTTCATCCCCTATATGGTTTCCTTCCTTCTGCTCACAGGAGTTTCGATGGCTTTCGGCCTGGTAGCGGGGAGGAGGGGTTGATGTAGCGTCCTGGAATTATTCGATGCTATGATATGTGTCGAGAGAAATCGAAGTTCCTCCGATTCGTATTGAGAAACGGGAATCCTTAATGCCCTTCTTCCTTCAGCCTCTGATACGCCTTCACAAGGGAAAGGGTTCTCTCTCCCACGGGTATCTTCGTATCATCGATATAAGAGACCGGTATAATCTCCTTCGTCGTGGATGTGATGAAGGCCTCCTCTATCTTATCCATCATGGTGGTCAGTATGGGCTTCTCTACTATCTCTATTCCCAGTTCCTTTGCAATTTCCAGAACGATGCTCCTGGTTATCCCTGCCAGTATCTCGTTCGTCAGGGGATGGGTCCAGAGCTTCCCGTCTATGAATGCGAAGAAGTTGGAGGAGGAGCCTTCTGTGAATTTCACCCCATCCTTCACGAATATGGCTTCCAGAGCCCCTTTCCGCTTCGCATATTCCCTCGCCATTACGTTGGGGAGGAGGTTCAGGCTCTTTATGTCGCATCTGGACCATCGGATGTCCGGATAGGAAATCACCTTTACACCCCTCTTCCTCTCCTCCATAGGCATGGGCTGAAAGGGTTTTACCGTAAGGTAGAATGTGGGCTCTGCATTCTCAGGAAATGCATGCTCCCTTTCGGAAAATCCACGGGACACCTGAAAATACACCATGGCATTATCCAGACCTGATTTTTCGATGGCTGTGGTGATGATATCCATTATCTCCTCTTTGGAGTAAGGAATCTCCAGCTCTATCTGGGATGCGCTGTAGAAGAGCCTGTCTATATGTCTTTCTGCATAGAAGGGCTTTCCATGGTATGTCACGACCACTTCGTAAATACCATCTCCGAAGTTGTTTGCTCTGTCCTCTGCATGAATGAGTGCTTCTTCCCAGGGAAGAAATCTGCCGTTGAGAAAGGCTATTCTGCCCATCGAGAAAGTTTATAGTTCCCCCTTATACTTTCCATGTGAAGAAAAAGAGGGTACTCTTCGTCTGCACCCATAATTCAGCCCGCTCCCAGATGGCAGAGGGTATACTCAGGCACCTTTACTGGGACAGATACGAGGTTTTCAGCGCAGGCACGAAGCCCTCTTCCGTTCACCCGATGGCTATTAAGGTCATGAAAGAAGTCGGAATAGACATTTCCGATCATCGCTCGAAGAGCGTTTATGAATTCCTGGGAGAGGAGTTCGATTATGTCATAACAGTGTGCGATAGTGCCCGCGAGGAGTGCCCCTATTTTCCGGGAGCGAAAAGGTACCTGCACAGGAGTTTCGTGGATCCTTCATCTGCCGATGAAGATAAGATGCTCGAGATATTCAGGAAGGTCAGGGATGAAATCTTCCGATGGATAGAAATTACATTTGGAGAATAAACTTTTACGGATGCTCGAAATACTGCTTCTCCTGTTCGCATGGGTCTATGCCAAATTCCATTACGTCATTCCCCTGAATCTCGTGGTTCCGTATCTGGTCTGCTCCCGCGAAAGACTCGCTCCCCTGTGGGCTATCCTGCTGGGAGTGGTGGTGGATGGCATAAATCCCTTCCGCCTCTGGATTTCCCCCGTGTCCTATCTCCTCATTCTCTTTCTGGACCGGTTTCTGGAGCGGGTCAGGGGTATGGTTCTTCTGAAAGCGGTCCTTATCACGGTGGCATACGGCATTTATGAGTGGGGCATGGTGCTGACCGGGGTCGATGACCCCCATACCCTGATATACATCCGAATCCTGTTTACAGGGGTTCTTTCCTTCATCGCCCTGAAGGTCTGTCGCCAGGAATAAGGAATCGCTTTTCCGTATCTGATTTTCGGTTCGGGGGCCAATTCGCATTTGCGAGTCTCCTTTAATATTCTATGCTTTCCGAAGATGAGGGAGAAGATAATCTTTTCACTCTTCACAATCGCCTATTTAACCTTCATCGGTGTCCTTTTCAGGATGCAGGTTCTGGAGGGGAAGAAGTACGAGGTCATGGCATTGGACAATCG
>WGAQ01000076.1 GCA_015494735.1 Caldifarciminota bacterium
CTCATTGCACTGGCATTCTTCAACGCCGGAAGGATTTCCCGAACCATAATAACACCGGAGGGACAGTTCCACGAGATGGCCTTCAGTCATTTTCCGGTATTCGCCCTGCTTTTTATACTCGGACTTCTGGCAATGACGAAGCGGATTTAAATCTCCTGAAGCACAGGCCTGCCGCTTTCGATGTACAGGGTCCCCATCCTGCCCTCCCTGTCGTGCTCGAATGCCAGTATCCATCCGTACTTCACCGCCTCCTGATAGATTTCGTACTTCTTCTGAAGGGTCTCCACGGGATACAGATCGTAAGCCATTATGTAGGGGTAATGGACATGATGGACCGTCGGAACGAGGTCGGCAAGGAAGAGGACAGCCCTGTCCCCCTTCTCCACCAGTACGACGCTGTGGCCCCTCGTGTGGCCTCCCGTCTGAATCATGGTGATTCCAGGGAGGATTTCCCTGGTTCCCTCCACCAGAACAACCCTGTCCCTGAGGGGATGGATTCGCTCCGCCACATAACTGGCCCTGCTGCGGGCGTGGGGGAATAGAGCATCCGCCATTTCGAAGCTGTTCACGTAGATATCCGCATTTTCGAACAGGAGTTTCCCCTCCGAATCCACCGCCCCAGCCATGTGGTCGAAGTGGAGATGGGTGGCGATGACCACATCCACATCCTCATATCCGAAGTCCGTTCCCTCGAAAAGGTCTCTCTCCTCCACGGCGTATATATCCCTGAACTTCTCATCCCATCCGGTGCCCATTCCCGTGTCTATCAGAACCAGGCTGTCATCCGTCTTTATAAGTAGGGGATGAGTGGCCATGGGAATGCGATTGCGCTCATCCGGTTTAATCTTCCGCCCCCAGAGGACCCGGGGCACCACCCCGAACATGGCACCCCCATCCAGGGCGAATCGGGTGGCATCCAGCTGATATATCTCCCATCCGTTCAGATCCAGTTTTCTCATGGGATAGTTTTAAAGGCAGTTCTTCACTTAATTTCCACCCTGAACAAACAGAACCTCGTCGGGCTGAGGGCTATGGCCATCATGTAATCAGAAAAGGCCCTGTAGGTACTCCCGCCGGATATCACATTGACGAATCTGAGGGGGTTCACGTAGAATCTGTCATGCTTCACAGCGATGGCGAACATGTATCCCCTGCTGTTCATCAAACTGTCCATCTGAAATCCCGCCTCAAACACATTCCCGGCCTCGAAGGTGCCCTCCTCGCTCACATGCACATCCGAGAATTCCCTTACGCGGGAAGGCACGAATTCGACAGCCCTCTCCTGCAACCTCCCGCAATCGCTCCCCGCTATGAAGAACATGAGAAGCGCATGCATCTTTCACCTCCCTACGGTGTGAATTCGAAGAGACAGACCCTGTCCTTTTTCACGTAATAGATGTAAAGGTAATGGGTGAAGCGGTAAATGCCCATATCCCCGATACTCACCTTCATCTTCTCCGTGGGACGAATGAAGACCATCCTGTCCTTCGTCTCTATTACCGGGACGAACATGCTGGATATGGCTTTATTCCACAGATTTTCCTCGAAGGCATCCCTGTCCTTAACCCTGAAGAGGACCATGGAATGGAAACGGAACCCCTCCGTGAATATGTCATCGGGAAGGGAGCCGGCGATTCTCTGCTGGAACACCTTCATGCACAGTGTGGAATCCCCTTCCGTCTGAGCACCCTGTATGTAGTTAAACTGGCCGAGCAGGATGAGCAGCATATCAAATCAAATTTTAAGGGCCGCCGGGGGCGGCCAGGAGGACATCAGAGGGATTCCAGTATGAATACTTCGGGATGCTCCAGTATATACGCCAGGTCCCTGGTGAATCGGGCCGCCTCCGCACCATCCAGAACCCTGTGGTCGAAGGTCAGGGACACGTACATCATGTGCCTTATGACGATTTCATCGTTATCATCCACAACGGGCATCTTCTTTATCCTGTGGGTCCCCAGTATGGCGACGCGGGGATAATCGATTACGGGATATGCAATCACTCCACCGATGGAGCCGATATTGGTTATGGAGAAGGTGGCATCCTGGAGCTCTTCCAGTTCCAGCTTCCCTTCCCTTGCCCTCTGCGATATATCCGCCAGTTCACGGGCTATTTCTATTATGCTCTTGCGGTCCACATTCTTGATAACAGGCACGATGAGTCCATCGGGGGTATCCACAGCCACGCCGAAGTTATAGTACTTCTTGAGGACGATTACACCCTGCTCGTCATCGACGACCGCATTCAGGAATGGATGCTTCTTCAGTGCGGGGACGAGGGCTTTCATTATTATGGGCAGATAGGTGAGCTTCACACCCATCTCTTCGGCATAGGGCTTGAGTTTCTTCCTGAGGGATACCACTTCCGTCATATCTATCTCATCCACGTGCAGGGTATGGACGGCCCTGTCCTTGGAGAGCCTCAGGTGCTCCGCAATCTTCCTCCTGATACCTCTTATGGGAACGATTTCCTCCAGGTCCTCCCTGCGAACCACCTCCACCTTCTCCGCAGGAGAGGGTTTCTCCACAGCGGGTTCGGCAGGAGCCTCCACAGGCTTCTCCTCCTCAGCCCTCTGAGCGTATGCCAGAACATCCACCTTACGAATGCGACCACCGGGACCAGTTCCCTTCACCTTCGAAAGGTCTATTCCCAGCTGGCGGGCCAGTTTCCTGACAGCAGGAGCCGCAAGGGGTCTTCCATTACCACCCCCCTCAGCCGCCTCCACCGCTTCCACAGATTCCTCTCTCTCCACAACCTTCTCCTCCACAGCAGCGCTCCCAACAGCCCCACCCTCCTCGTCCAGCGGCTCATCGGGAGTATCGGTGATTATGACGAGGGGGGTGCCCACCGTAACCACATCCCCTTCCCGTACCAGAATCTTTCTCACATACCCCTCGTAGGGGGATGGGAGTTCCGTATTCACCTTATCGGTTAAGACCTCCACGAGAACCTGCTCTTTCTTTACGTAATCTCCTTCCTTAACAAGCCACCTGCCGATTTCAGCCTCATGTACGCTTTCTGCTATTTCGGGCAACACGAACTTCTTAACAGCCATGTTCAAAATATAAAGCCCTCATCCACCACGACGAGCGGCGTACCATTCCAGCACTCCGAACGGGAGCGAAGGATATGGGTCTTCCCGCAGGCCCCATTAAAATTTTCCATGCCCCGATACATATTCATCACCGGCGGAGTCCTCTCATCCCTGGGGAAAGGTGTCAGCGCTGCATCCATCGGATTCCTTCTCAAGGAAAAGGGGTTCAGGGTCTCCGTCATGAAGCTGGACCCCTATCTGAACGTGGATGCCGGAACCATGAACCCATTCCAGCACGGGGAGGTCTTCGTGACGGAGGACGGGGGAGAAACCGACCTGGATATAGGGCATTACGAGAGGTTCCTCGGAGAATACCTGACGAAGAACCACAACGTAACATCGGGGCAGGTTTACAGAACGGTAATCGAAAGGGAAAGGCGGGGGGAGTATCTGGGGGCAACTGTCCAGATTATCCCACATCTGACCGATGAAATCAAGCGCCGCATCAGGCAGGTGGCCCGGGAAGGGGAACTGGACATCCTCATCGTGGAGGTGGGTGGAACGGTGGGTGATATCGAAAGCCTGCCGTTTCTGGAGGCCATAAGGCAGATGAGGATGGAGGAAGGGGAGGAAAACACCTTTTACATCCACGTGGGAATGCTCGTGTATCTGCGGAATGCGGGGGAATTGAAAACCAAGCCCATGCAGCACAGCATAATGAAGCTGAGGGAAATCGGAATACAGCCCGATGCGCTGATTCTGCGGAGCGAAGTGGAGCCGGGTCCCGGAGAAATAGACAAGGTGGCAAGGGCATCCAATCTGCATCCCAGAAGGGTATTTCTCTCTCTCGACCTGCCAACGGTTTACGAATTGCCCCTCGAATTCGAAAGGCAGGGGATAACGGATGTGATTCTGGATTTCATGAATTTGCCTCCCCGCTTACAGCACAGGCGGATGGATGAGTGGAAGGAATTCGTCAGGAGGGTGAAGGAGAGCACCGATGCTGTCCGCATAGGAATAGTTGGTAAGTACGTTCACATACGCGATGCCTACAAGAGCATCTTCGAAGCCCTGACACATTCGGCAGCCCGCCATGGCGTAAGGGTGGAAACGGTCCTCATAAACAGCGAGGACATAGAGAAGGGAAGGATGAATCTGGAGGAGTTGAAGCTCGATGCCGTCCTGGTGCCGGGGGGATTCGGAAGGAGGGGAATAGAGGGGAAGATCCAGGCCATAAGGTTCGCCAGAGAAAGAAAGGTACCATTCCTGGGAATCTGTCTGGGAATGCAGCTCTCCGTTATAGAATTCGCCCGAAACGTGGTGGGTCTGGAAGGGGCCAATTCCACGGAATTCGACCCCGATGCCTCTCACCCCGTCATAGATTTGATGCCAGAGCAGAAGGGGGTGGATGCGAAGGGCGGAACCATGAGGCTGGGGGCATCCCCCATAGACGTGAGGGAAGGGACGCTCGCATTTCGCCTTTACGGGAAGAATCGAATTCACGAAAGGCACAGGCACAGGTACGAGGTGAATCCCCGATACATAGACGTTCTGAGGGAAAGGGGTCTGGTCATATCGGGCATGGACCCGCAGGGGAAGTACGTGGAAATCATCGAATTGCCCGGGCATCCCTTCTTCATAGCATCCCAGTTCCATCCGGAATTCAAGTCCCAGCCCCTATCCACATCACCCCTGTTCGATGGATTTATAGAGGCGGCGAAGAAGAGCAGGGATTAGCGGAGTCTTTCGAAGTAGTCCTTCATCATGCGGAGGATTTCATCCCGGCGGTAATCCACCTGCCTGACCCTCACCAGGTGGTTGAGCCGGATATCCGTTGGAATCTGATAGAGGCTGTACACCCCTCCGAATTTCGGCTCGCGAACCACATAGACCACCTCCTCCATGCGGGAGAGGACTATCGCACCGGCGCACATGATGCACGGCTCCAGAGTCACATATATGCGAATCCCGTTGAGCTGGTAATTGTTCAACCGGCGGGCCGCCTCCCTTATGGCAACTATCTCCGCATGGGCAGTGGGGTCCACGGTGGTATATACGAGATTGTGGCCACGGGCTATCACCCTCCCCTCCCCATCCACCAGAACAGCCCCCACGGGAAATTCCCCCTTTCCGAAAGCCTTTTCAGCCTCCTCTATGGCCATATCCAGATAACGGTACTCCTGCCTCATTCCTCTATATCGAAGAGTTTCTCCCCCTGGCTCACGAGTTCCCCTTCCCCCCTGTAAATCCTGACCACCACGCCCCCATGGGGAGCCTCGATGACCGTTTCCATCTTCATGGATTCTATCGTCATAATGGGCTGACCCTTCTCCACCCTGTCTCCTTCCTTCACTTTCACGGAGGTTATCCTTCCCGTGATGGGGGAAATGGTCGTGCCGGAATCCTCTTCCTGCCTCCCTTCCACGACCCTTTCGAATACCTTCAGCATCCCCCGATAGAACAGATAGACCTTTCCCCTCTCCCTGTATATGGCGAACCTGTACCTCCCCGCCCTCTTCCACCTCCCGAAATCCTGAATGGAAACATCTCCGGATTCCTCCACCTGATAGACCCTGCCCCTTTCGTCCCTGATTTTCACAACCAAAGGTTAAAGGCGGGGAGCCCCGCCAGTGGATTACTTTCTCCTCCTCATATCCAGTTTCTCATCCCATATGAGGGGACTGTCGAATTTGGGAGCCGGTGCTCCGGGGGCCTCCTCCACCGATACCCCGTACTTCCAGTCGGGAGGGCATATTGCGATGTACCGGGCATATCCACCAACCCCACCCATGGGTTTGGCAAATCCTATGGCTATGAGGCATCCTGCCTCGGGAACCTTCCACAGGTTGGCAACCCCTTCTGCCTGTGCATATCCGTGGTGCATGAGCCAGTACTCCCCCTCCAGATTGGGAGTGGTATCGGTGTCAAGGGGCTCGTGTCCATGGAAGAGAATCTTCCTCTTCTCATGCAGGAACTTCAGGGCCTCGAGGGATACTCCGGGGAAGGGCTTCTGGGTAAAGCGGGCCTTCTTCTTTTCGAAATCGGGGTCTCCGGGCATGGGCCATAGTTTGCTCCAGTCGGAGCGGACCATCACAACGGAGCCCTCGGGAATCTTCCCGTGCTTTTTCTCCCACTCCAGTATATCGGACACCTGAAGGTGATACCCCGTATCCTGCTTCACCTTCTCCGATATGTCTATGACCACCAGGGGTCTTATGGTGTAGGTGGGAGGCAGCTCATCTATGGTCGCATAGTAGGGATCCCAGTGGGCCGGAGGGTCCAGTTGCGTGCCGTACTGGTCCGTGGGCAGATAATAGGCATTGGCGACGAATCCGTGTTTCTCGTACGTGAAAACCTCCCCCTTCTTGGCATAGTCCCCCAGGTCCTTTCCAGCCTTGGCCGGATAGAATTTGGCATTTCCAAAACCGGGCCACACGGGCTGGTCGGGCATGAAGGCGTGGGTGAGGTCTATGTACCTGGCCTTCACGAAATACTTCTGATAAACATTCCACAGCTCGTAATTGCTCTGGGCCTGTGCATGGCCCACAACCCACGCCAGGGCCACGGTTATAAAGGACAGTCTCTTCATAACTCCACCTCCTTCGCTCTTCGAATTTTAAAGGGTTTCAAAATGACCATTTACACATCGGAATTATAGGAAATGTCTGACCGTCAGTGCCTTAATATTTAGACGACTTAACAGGAGGTGGGTTATGATGTGGATACTTTTGACGGCATCGGTGGAAGTGAAGGTGGGGGGTACCCTGTACTCCTATATGTTCTTCTGGCAGAATGTCCTGAATGACACCTCGTCCTACTCGGACAACCACTATTACGTGCATGCGGATATCTCCGTGGATGCCCGATTCGAGGACAACGTGAGACTGTATACCATGATGGGCCTGTGGGGTACCTTCGGGATGCATCCCATAACCGGAGACGGAATCGAGGGTTTCAGGGACCTGCATCTGCTCACAGGATGGATAGAGGTGGACAGATTCATGGGGAGCCCCATAGGTGTCTCCATAGGGAAACACCGCATCCTGTATGGTGGTAATGGTCTGGTGGCATTCGACGGAGGGGAGGATGGTGCATGGGGCGTGAAGGTATTCCACAGGGGTGAAAAGGTGGAGGGTGAAGCCTTCGCATACAGGGTGGTGGAGGGAGGTGGAACCGGATTCATAGGAGCGGGTGACCCGGCCGGAATCGAACCCGATATGAATCTCTACGGTCTATCGGTGAAATACAGGCCTTCATTTGGACAGGTTGAACTGCTGGCGATGGCAAGGGAATACGGAGGGAACCTCCCGGTATGGCTCTTTGCAGGGCTCAATGGCAAAGGGGTGAAGAGTCTGGATTATCAGATGGGTTTCGCATACCTGACGGGCAGAATGGCCCCCGACACCTCGGTGTCAGCCTACGCCTTCGAGGCCATTTTCTCCTACTCCTTCGGAAATTCCAGGGCTGGATTCGGGGCCGTGGGCTTCTCCGGCGGTGAGGCCACCTCATCCGGCGGAAGGGTGACCATCAAAACCTACGAGAATGCCCTGCAGGGTCCATACACCTATGGCTTTTACAAGTGGTGGGTGGGATTCGGACCTGCCCATCTGCTCAGAACACCGTACGGTTTTGCCCTGGTGGGATCCGGAAGCATAATGCAGAATTCCCTGAACATGGACCTGTACCTGTCCAGAAGATTTTCCACCGAATACGGGCCGGTGGACATAAGGCTGGACTTCTGGAAGTACAACAGGTTCTATGTTCCCTCAGGCAGCAACGACATGGGTTATGAAATCGCCTTCCTCATCACCCACGATTACAGGGGAGTCTTCACGTATGGGTTCACGGTGGGATACTGGAAACCCGGGGCATACTTCAGCAATACGCCGGACCAGATTGGGGGATACTTCTTCTTCTACAAGTCCTTCTGAAAGCAGGGGGAGGTCCTCCCCCTCACTCCTGAATCAATTCCACGTTGGCTCTCGGAACAGTTATGCGCTCGCCGTTCTCCAGTTCCACCACGAGCACCCTTGTGGTGGATTCCGTCTCTATCTTCGTGGGCTGGGGAGGCAACTCCACCACTTTCCCTATGAGGCCGAAGTAGGGTGCCCTTATAATCCTTACCAGTCTGCCGATTTCGAGGGTGCCCTCGTCCTCCTCCGTCTGAAGGGGCTCATCGGAAGTGTATGGAATGATGATTTCGGGCCTCATTACCCCTGCCCTTATCTGGGTAGCTCCGGATATGGAAGTCTTGTACCCATCGAGGGATTTGAGTATGTCGAAAGTCCTCTGGGCCATGCGAATCCTCCCGAAGCCCTCGGTTATGATGAGGGTCGTATTCACATCCTCGTTGCCCGTTATGGCAACCCCTATATCGTAGCCCACGTACTCCTTCAGATTGGTGTCGTCTATACCTCCCACCACCACACCGTAGGCTCCCCTCTTCTGGGCCTCGAGGAGGGCTTCACCCGTCACGAAGGAGCCGCCCACGATGATGTTGCCGCTCTCATCCTCGAGGAGGTGTTCGACCGTGAGCTCATCATCCGGAGAGTCCACCGCCACCCTGAGTTTCCCGATTCTCTCACCACCGACACCGAAAATCCCCTGAATGAAGGCTCCCGTGGTCTCTATCTCCACCCCCTCACCGGGGAAGACCTTCACCACCTTTCCATCCACGAATGCATTTATCTCGACTGCTATCGGAGGCTCCCTCAGGATTACCTGACCGGTCACCTCGGATATGCTCTCCACATATCCATCTATGGGGGACTTGAGTTCGGACTTGAAGAGACCGAAGAAGAGTCTGGCAACTGCTATCACTTCCCCCCTCTTTACCGGGTCCCCTTCCTTCTTCAGCATCACCCTGCGGACTTCGGATGGGTCTATACCCAGTTTGGCAGCCACATTCACCAGCATCACGTTTCCGGGAATTTCCGTGCGGGCCACTATATCCTCGGCCCTGACCTCCTGCCCCTCCTGAACGAGGACCTCTCCCTTGAGGGGAAGCCTCCTTTCCTTCCTGATCAGCGTATATTTCGAAACCTTCAGACCGGGAGTATATGCGTGCGCCATATCAAAAACCTCCTATCAATTTGTTGACTTTCGCTGTATCCCCCTTCATCTGGTAAGCCCTGGCCAGTTTCTGGTTGACCATGGGATTACCCACTCCTTCGTAATGCTTCAATATTTTAAGGGCCTCATCGGCATTGCCCATATCCATATAGTTGTCAGCCATGTTGAGGTCTATGAGGAGTCTCTGATTAATAGAAACCCTGTCCTGCGGCCTGTAGTATTCGTACACATCGAGGAACATTCTCGCAGCCTGGTACTCCCTGTTGGACTTCTCGTATTCGCCCCTTATCCGGTATGCGTCTCCCAGAATCATGAAGAGGGTCACGTAATTCCTTATGACCCGCATAGTGGCAGGGTCTCCCTTGTAAACGGAGGGGTCCAGTATGCTCCTGTAGCGGAATACCCCCTCCCTGTATATCCTGTACTGTCTGGCATACTTCTCCAGATATTCCACCGGGTCCATGTCTCCGTGCAGGAGGTAGGCCGTGCGCTCCACATCCACCTTACCCCAGAAACCCTGCTGGAGCATGGACTGAATTTCCGATGTCACCCTCCACGCGATTCCCTCCAGGACGAGCGTGGGCTTCACGGAGGCATACGCCTGAGGGTCGCTGGTCATGGAGAAGTATATGGGAACGGAGAATTTCCTGCCGAGAACCACCTCCCTGAGGTAAGTGTCGTCATCGGCCAGGTAAATCTCGGGAATCTTCACGATACCCTTATCGGTGAGGAATTTGATGTATTTGTCCGGCTTATATCCCACGCTGGCCGCAATCATGTCCCTTATGGCGATATCCCTCAAAAGCAGATACGTGACCTTCTGCTTGTTTCTCTCGAAGGGTTTGGGCAGGGGTACGAAGAGGGGGAGTTTTTCGATTTCCTCGTCCGTGAAGTTCATCGGAGCACCCCAGGCCTTCACCTGCCTCACGTACCAGTTGGTATTCAGGAGAGACAGGTTGGCCACCACCACATCCCTTCGATATTCCAGAACCTCCTGTGCAAACCAGACGGGAAAGGTATCGTTATCCCCATTGGTGAATATGACGGCATTCTTTGCGGGGGATGAGAGGATGTTGTAGGCGAAGTCCTCTGCTATGTAATTCTTGTGCCTGTCGTTGAATCTGAGGTTGTGGACGAAGGTATAGCCCACGGTGGGGATGGCGAAAAGCAGACCGATGAGGGCAGAGGCGATGGACGGAATACGCATGTACTTCTTCAGGATGCGCAGAATCTCCATCAATCCTATACCCGCATAGAAGATAATCATGATATAGCCGAGGGCGTAGAAGTACTCCCTGTCCCTCACCTCCATACGGGGAACCCCGGTCAGGGGATTGGGGGTCGCATTTTCTGGATTGACGGGCAGGGAAGGAACATCGGCAGGATTCTGATACAGGATGAGACCCAGGCTCACGGTGAGGGCGAAGAGGAAGACCAGCCAGAAGGACTTCCTGTCCTCGGAGAAGTGGGTCACGAGTCCCAGAACCATGAGGGCCACAATTGCGTATATGATGGGAACGGCCTGCGCCCGAGTGTAGTAGGGAACGGATGCGAATTGCCAGGAGAAGTAGGTCCAGAAGACCTGAAGTTGTTCCACGAAGGGAATCCTCCTGGGGAAGATGCCGAGGGGACCGTACTGCTTACGGGTCAGCACATCCATGAAGGCCACCCAGGTGTAAGGGTCGCCCTCGTTTATACGGACCAGTTCCGGGAACCTGTGGAGGAAGGATGCCCTTGCTATCAACCAGAATTCCACGATAACCGCAAGGAGCATGAGGAGGAAAGCAACCCCCTTCCAGCCCCTGTGCAGATTCATATACAGGTAGAAGGACACCAGGGTAAGGAATCCAAACAGGAGGGCAACGAAGAGGGTAATCTTCGAGCCGTAGAGGAACATGGCCACGACGCTGACGAAGGCGGAGAATACGAACAACTGGGAAATCCAGTTGTTGAAGACCAGTTTCCCCTTCCTGTAGGCACTCCAGAGCATCCCTATGACGGCCAGCAGATAGACCACATTCCACTTGAGGATACTGGCCGATATGGTGGCCATCTCCTGTCTGAGCACATCGGGGTTGACCAGTATGGCATCCACCTCCCTCTGATGCAGGAAGATGTAATTGAGGGCCGCCTTGGCATTCATCAACTCCGCCACGTGATAGGAGTTGAGCCACAGGGCAATGAGGGCGAGGGCAACTGAAAGGACCGCCCAGAACTCATCATCCACGAAGAACTTCCATTCGAATATGAGGAAGAAGAGGACAACTGCTATGAGTCCCAGGAGGGCTCCCAGATGGATTCCGGAGCCCAGAGCCACCAGATAGGCCGCCATGAGAAGATAGCGTACGGACCCCTTTTCCTCCCTCCTCTTGAGCCATATAAGGGTGAGATAGGTGCTCAGGAGGGCGAAGAAATAGGCCGGAGTGTAGGTTTCGGCCTCTATGGAGTTGAACCACTGGGTATAGATGAAGGAGGAAAGCAGGGCCACGAAGGCCGCCGATATGTGAATCCAGATGCTGTTGTAATCATCCCTGTGTCTGAAGAAGGAAACCACATCCAGGAACATCAGGTAAAGGATTCCGGCCGTCAGACCTCCGGTGAGGATGGGGATGAGGGTGACGCGAAGGGTGTGCTGCTCCTGGGGGAGATGGTATATCAGCTGGCGGATTTCCGCCAGGGGAAGGGGAAGCATGGAGAAGAACTTGGCCAGGATAACGTACAGGGGTGTTCCGGGGGGATGGGGAACGCCCAGATTTCTGGCAGCGGCCAGGAATTCACCCACATCCCAGAACACGACCGTGGGAGCGGTGGTGAGGAAATAGACGATGGAGACGAATAGGGTGATAAGGCCGAAAATTATCCATCTCGCTCTATCCTTGAACATCTTAAAATTTTAGAGGGGCTCTGGAATCACCCCTCCCGGCTCAGCGCATCCTTGAGGCTGGAAATCCGGGGGATGGCCATGGGGTCCTCCTGGTTATACAGGGCCAGGTAGAAGCTGACGAAATCCCCCAGCCATATCAGATAGAAGATGCGCTCCATCCGGCTCTCCCCCATGGACTCCACCACATCCATCCCCATAACGCTCTCCTCTATGAGTTGACGGGTTATTTCGATTCTCCTGAGGATTCGGGGATGGGTGTCCCTGTCCTTCAGAAAGACCACCCAGGACCTCTCCACCACATCCACCGGATGCTTTATGCCGTTGATTTCGTTGTGATTCATCTCCGGCAGGACGTTGATATGGGCCAGTTGTTTGGCATTCTCGTTGATCTGCGCCTGCCACCTGAGGGCAACGCTCACCATGTCGGCCGGGACATAGACTATGGGCAGCCTCCTGTAGAATTTATTGGCCAGGTCCATGGAAAGGCTTTCCTTCCCCCCCAGTTCCCCCTCCACGCTCTTCAGAAACCCGGCCGTCCTCTCCATGGCATCGACCACCCCCTCCAGCAATCCCGCCTTTTCCAGAGCCATTGCCATTGCACCAAACAGCCATCCGAGGGCACCCCGGGGAGGATATCCCGAAGGGATGGTTATGAGGGGAATACCCTTTTCGCGGGAGATATCTGCCAGTTTACCTCCGCTGGTGATGGCAACGATACTCAGGCCCCTCTCGAGGGCCTGATTTAAGAGGGAAAGGGTCTCTTCCGTGTTTCCGGAATAACTCACTGACACGAAGAGGGTATCGTTGGGTTTCGCATAGGCGGGGAGGTCGTATCCCCTGATGGTTTCGATGGAGAAATCCACATCATTGAATACATCCCGCGCCACATCCCCTCCGATGGCAGACCCCCCCATGCCTCCCACGATTACCCTTCTATAATTGCCCACCGGAATATCTGGAATTTCCAGACGGGTTGCCTCTTTCAACTGTTCGGGAAGACTCCTGATTATATCCAGCATGGAGAAATTTTACATTTGGTTTCCCTCTCACCTTCGGAC
>WGAQ01000077.1 GCA_015494735.1 Caldifarciminota bacterium
GCAGCCTACTACTTTGCCTTCATCGATGTGGTGAAGGACTCCCCCAGGCTCTCCTATACGCTGGAGCAACTACTGGAGATATCCTTCTATCCGAAGTTCTTCATCCAGCTCCTCGTGCCCAAATTCTACGGAGCCCTCGAGCCCGGTGCCCGATTCGTGGGAGGACCGTATTACTTCTACATAGAGATTACGCAATATTTCTCCCTCGCCGGACTCATCTTCGCGGTGCTGGGGCTTTGGAGGGGATGGAAGGAGCCCCTGGTGAGATTCTCTGGAATAGTGGCCATCGTGGCATTGTTCTTCGCCCTCGGAAAGGCCAATCCATTGGTGGTGGCCCTGTACAAAACCGGTCTCTTCTCCGGAATAAGGAATCCATCCAGGGCCATGTATCTCGTGGCTTTCATCGTACCCATACTGGCTTCCTATGGCCTGAATACCTTCCTCAAAGAAAGGGATAGACTGTTTCGACCTGTCGTATATACGATTGCGGCGATGGTGCTTGTGGCCGTCGCGTATATGCTCACCAATCCGGGCATGCCTCCGATGGAGGGGGAGATGTTCAAATTCTTCCTGCTCCTGACCCTCATCCTGATACTGGTTTTCGCCTTCGTCCGGAATGCGATTCCCTCCACTGCTTTCCTCTATTCCCTGATTGCGATAACCTTCGTCGATTTATACCTGGCGGGAAATCCCTATCTCAGGTGGAAGGAGGACCTCTACAGATATTATAACATGCGTCTGGCGCAGAGGTTCAGGATGGATAAGGGGCTGTTCCGCATCAATGCCCGCTCCTCCCGCGGTATGGTTCTCAGGAGGAATTCAGGCATGATTACCGGTCTGGAGCTGACGGAGGGATACAATCCCATGATGCCCTATCACTACGCCCAGTTGTACCAGCATGTTCTGGATAGGAAGAAGGGGTACCTCAATCTCCTGGAGGTCATGAATGTCCGTTATTACATAACCGACAAGGGTTTTGCCCGCATCAGGGAACTGCCGAGGGCCTACGTGGTGTACTCCGTGCGGGAGATAACCGATAGCGCCACCTTTTTCGGCATGGCCGACAGGATGAACTTCATGCAGACGGCTTACGTGCAGATGCCCCTCAAATCCACCTACGATTCGGAGGGGTTCGACCCCTGCAGGGTTGACAGGTACGATGCGGAGAGGATTGTCCTTACCTGCAACGCGAGGTCCGACGGATTCCTGTACCTTTCCAAGACGTATCAGCGTCTCCTGAGGGCGAAGGTGGATGGGAAGGAGGTTCCCGTCGTACGGGCCAACTGGGCTTTTTCCGGTCTGGAACTGGAGAAGGGGAGCCATGTGGTGGAATTCTATATGGATTCGAAAGGACTCATGCTCTCGCTCCTGTTGTTCGTCGCCGGAACCATGGTGCCCGTCCTTCTGCTTCTGCCCGGTTTCGTAAGAAAGCGTGGTTTATAATTTTGGGACTTCAACAATATATCGGAAGGAGGTTTGAAGATGAGTGCACTCAGCGAACTTATGAACCCCAAGAGGGTAAAAATCGGACTTCAGGCAAAGGATAAGGAGGGCGTCCTCAGGGAATTGGTGGACCTCCTCGATATACCTGAAGAGAATAAGGAGATTCTCCTCGAGGCTCTCAAGAGGAGGGAGGAACTTGGCTCCACGGGAATCGGAAGGGGCATAGCAATACCCCATTCCCGAAGCACTGTAATCGATAATCTCTATCTGGTCATCGGGGTGAGCAAGGAGGGTGTGGACTTCGATGCGGTGGATGGAAGGCCCGTCCACATATTCTTCCTCCTGGTGGCACCCCCCAACGACCCCGGCAGCAGGTATCTGATATACCTGGGCAGGGTGGCTCAACTGGCAAAGAAGATTGTGGAGAATAACGTGGATTATCTGTCCGTGGAGAGCCCCGAGGAACTTATAGAACTCCTTTCTTCTCTGGAGAAGGAATAGAAAACCCATGGACAGCTTAAGCAAGAAGTTGCTCGTTCTTCAGGATATAGAGCTGAAGTTGAGGGACCTGCGGGACCCTCGCTATATAGAAACCTTCGGCAAGGTGGATGAGGAGCGCATAAAGGCCCTGGAAGAGGCCAAGAAGAAACTGGAGGCCGAGATTCCGAAGGACAAACTGAATCTCTTCAAGAGCCTGATGAAGATGCACGGGCGCGCCGTGGCTATCGTTATAGAAGGGGACACCTGTTCCAACTGCTTCGCGAAACTCCCGGTCGGAATTCAGCCTCCGGGTCCCGATGAGATAGTGCAGTGCAACATCTGCGGCCTCATCCTCTACTTCGACAACTGATATGGACCTGAAGGAAGTCCTTCGGATAGTAAAGAAAAATACGTCGTACTTTTTCCCGGAAGAGGAGTTCGTAGAGAAGTACAGGGCCTTCGCCAGCGGCAGAAGGGGTCCCCTCAGGGTTAAATTCGGGGCTGACCCCACGAGACCCGACCTCCATCTGGGCCATTACGTGAGCCTGAGGAAACTCAGGGACCTCCAGGACCTGGGATTCGAAATCATCATGATAATCGGTGATTTCACCGCCATGATAGGAGACCCGTCCGGGCGCTCCAAGGCCAGACCCCGCCTCACCCCCGAGGAGGTGAAGGAGAACGCCAGAACCTACTTCGAGCAGGTATTCAGGGTGCTGGACGCCAGCAGGACGAGGGTGGAGTACAACTCCACCTGGCTTTCCCGCCTCACCCCCCGGGACATCGTGGAACTGTCTGCAAAATACACGGTCTCCAGGATGCTGGAGAGGGACGATTTCCACAAGAGGATGGAATCTCAGGAGCCCATATACATCCACGAATTCCTCTACCCCCTGTTTCAGGCCTACGATTCGGTTTATCTGGAGGCGGATGTGGAGGTGGGTGGACACGACCAGGTCTTCAACTTCGCCCTCACCAGAGATATCCAGAAGGCCTATGGGCAGGAGCCCGAGGTGATACTGACCGTTCCCCTGCTCATCGGTCTGGACGGTGTGAAGAAGATGTCCAAATCGGAGGACAACTACATAGCCTTCAACGATTCCCCGGAGGATATGTACGGAAAGGTGATGAGCATCCGGGACGAACTGATGGAGGATTACTACCGCCTGGTCCTCTATTACGATGAGGAGCAGATGGAGGAGATAAGGGCCCTCATAGAGAGGGATCCCCTGAGGGCGAAGGAGCGCCTTGCATACGAGATAACCCGGATATTCCACGGGGAGGAGGGGGCCAGGAGGGGACAGGAGCACTTCAATCGCGTTTTCAGGAAGAGGGACCTCCCCGAAGATGTGCCTGTCCTCAGGGTGGATGAGCCTGTAAAATTATCGGAAGCATTGTTGATGAGCGGTCTGGTGGCGTCGAAGAACGAGTTCAGAAGATTGCTGTCTCAGGGCTCTATCAGAATCGATGGGACGAAGGTTTTCGAGGATAAGTTGATAGAAGGGAATATGGTCGTAAGAGTCGGAAAGCGTCGATTCCTGAAGATAGAAGTGTCATGACATTCAGGGAGTTTCAGGAAATCATAAAGTCCACTTACTACGAGAAGGACAGCAGAAGGGGCCTCGAGAGGACTTTCCTCTGGCTCGTGGAGGAGTTCGGGGAATTCGCCCGGGCCGTGAATCGGGAGAGCAGGGAGAAAATCGAACTGGAACTTTCCGACCTCATAGCCTGGATTTTCAGCGTTGCCAATCTTCTGGATATCGATGTGGAAAAAGCGGTTGCCCGCTATGCCGGTGGATGTCCGAAGTGCGGACATATCCCCTGCGTATGCGATAATGAGAAAACGGAAAACAAGGAGGTAATTCTTGGGAAAGAGAAAAGGGAAGGATAAGGGGAAGAAGAATAAGGACCTGTTCTACAGGGTGAACGAGAGGATAAGGGCGAGGGAGGTGCAGGTAATCGGTCCCGACGGGAACAATCTGGGGATAATGCGTACCATAGATGCCATAAATCTGGCCCGCGAGATGGGACTGGACCTGGTGGAGGTGGCCCCCAATGCCAATCCCCCCGTGGCGAGGATTCTGGACTACGGAAAATTCCTCTACAGTCAGAAGAAGAAGCTCAAAGAGGCCAAGAAGAAGCAGGCGTCTGCGGAGACCAAGGAGTTGAAACTCACACCCAACATCGATAAGCACGACCTGGAGGTCAAACTCCGCAAGGCCAGGGAGATGCTGGAGGATGGGCACAAGGTGAGATTCCGCCTGGTATTCAGGGGAAGGCAGATCGTCCATCCGGAGATTGCAAGGGACCTGATGAGGAGAATCGCTGATGAACTCTCCGATATGGCGGAGGTGGAGCAGGATATAAAGGGTGAAGGGCGGATAATGACCATGGTGTTAAGGCCCGTTTCGAAGAAAAAATAGGAGAAATACAGGGGTCTGTCAGTTAAGTGTTCGGAAACTTCTTTTGGGAAGCATTTACCCTTTAAACTTTCCATGTGTGCATGAAAATGTTTGAGCATTAATGGATTCTGAAGAAAAGGGGAGGTTAAAGGTATGTTTGGAATAGACGAACGGATAAAGGAGGTGTTCAGGGAGGTGGGGACTGATATCCCGGGATTGAGGGGCATCGTGCTCTCCACTTACGATGGTCTTCCCGTCGCCTCCGATATAAAATCCGTGGAAAGGCAAAATAAAGTGGCCGCGATGGTCTCCGCCCTGGTAACTCTCTCCAAGAAGGTCACTTCGGAACTGGAAGTGGGGGGAATGGAGGCTATAGCGGTGGAGGCTGAGGAAGGGAAGATATTCTGCTACTCCATAGAGGATGCAGCAATACTTGCTGTTATAACGAACAAGGACATAAACCTCGGCATACTCAGGCTCGTCGTCCCCAAGATGATAGAAAAGTTGAGGGACATTATACTGTGAAAACCCGAATTTCCCTGGAGGGGGAAAATGGAAGGAGCAGTTATGATGGGAAAACTCGATGAACTGGTGGAAAAGAGGAAAAGGGGAGAACTGGATCCCCGAGGGTTTTACAAAGCACTTCTGGAAATTCTGGGAAGCCTTGCTAAGACCCTGAAGGAAGAGGATATATCGGATGATGATATCAAGGGTCAGATACCCCTTCTTCTGACCTTCCTCTACGACCAGGCAGATAAACTGGAAAAGAGGCATTAGTCTTCGGGGGAATTTCCACATTCCCCTGTCTGCTGGAAACGGAATGCCCGAAGTTATCTGATAATCATTTGCAAACTCGAAGGTGGGGGAGTAAAATTCCCCTATCATGATAGCACTTTTGATACTAACCTCTCCTTCGATGGATGAATTTTATCGGAGCGAGATTGAGAGGTATCGCCAGTGGCCCCGGTACGAATTGATGGATCTGGAGAACAAGCCCTTCGATGTGAAGAAATACGAGTACGAGATATACCTGGACACGAATGGGGACACCATCGGGTATGCCATAGACAGGATAAAATTCCTTGCCACATCTTCCACGGACAGCGTCTGGCTTCACTTCGTGATGAGCGATTCGTACAACAACCTCACGATAGATTCGGTCGTATTCGAATACGGTTCCCTTTCCTATCCGGTCTCCTACACATCCATTCAACCGAAATTAATCGTCCATCTGGGCACCACGGTCTCGGCGGGGGACGAATTCTATCTGACCTTCTATTACCACGGACAGGTGGGGCAGGATGGTTTCGTGGGGGAGGGGATGGAGTTTCAGGAGAATTATATTCACACTCAGGGGGAGATGTACGGTACCCGCAGGTGGCTGCCCTCCTACGATGAGCCCTATGAGAAGGCGGATACCGTGATTGCCACCATAATAGTGGACACACCCTGGTTCGCCGTTGCCAATGGGAAACTGGTGAATGTGGACACCCTGGGTGATAAGTACGCCTACACATGGCTGGAGTCGTATCCCATAACCCCCTACCTCATCGTTCTGGCCGCCTCCAACAGGTGGAAGGTCCTGGAGCAGACCTGGAACTATGGCCTTATTGCCATGCCCGTCTATGAATGGGTGGACTCTCTGCACACATTCCTGGGCACGCTTCCGGATATACTCACGGTCCTTTCGGATGCCTATGGTCTCTATCCCTTCTACAGGGAAAAGTACTCCCAGGTGGAGATAGCCCAGGGATTCTTCAGCGGTGCCATGGAGAATCAGACCAACACATTCACCATAGTGTCCGATCACCTGGATATGGCCGTTCACGAGATGGGACATCAGTGGTGGGGGGACTGGGTAACCTGTGGAACATACGACGATGTATGGCTCAATGAAGGATTCGCCACATACACCGAAGCCCTTTACAGGGAATTCACGGAGGGGTATGCCTCCTACAAGGATTACATAAACGGTGATATGGGTTATGCCCTGTACTACGGGGATTATCCCCTCTACGGGACGGACTTCTACGACGATGGGTGGTACGTGATATACGTCAAGGGCTCCTCCGTCCTCCACATGATGCGCATGACCTTCCGCAGGCTGTACGGGGATGCCGCGGTGGGCGATTCCATGTTCCTGGAAGCGCTGAGGTATTACGGAAATCAGCACGCCTATTCCTATGCCACCACGGAGGACTTCAAGAATGACCTGGAGGCCTTCACGGGAGTGGACTGGGACTGGTTCTTCCAGCAGTGGATTTACACCCCTGGATATCCC
>WGAQ01000078.1 GCA_015494735.1 Caldifarciminota bacterium
CCACAGGAGCGGAATGGTCTTCCACGACGAAGACTTTTAGGCCATTCTTCAGTTGGTGGGTCTTCACTTCCACCTTCGGGGTATTCACGAATGTTGCCATCATAATGAACATGGCATAATTTTAATGGGAATGGCGGAAATCAACGAATCCGTCAGAAATCCGGAATGGTCAGGTTGATATTCATTGCTCTTGTTTCGTCCGTCAGGTTCGTTTGCTTTTCTCCAGTTTCTTTATGCTCCCATAGGGTCGGTCCTTTTTCTAAAGCCTGCACCCATTAATAGTTCCCACTATGTCCAGTTTCATGTCCGAAGATGACCCGGAAACCCTTACCGTTCCTCCGGGTGTAAAATTGAAATTATGCTGGACCTGTCTTATCTTCGGGATAAGGTGGACGTACTCCGGGATGCTCTCAGAAAGAGGAATTACGACCTGGAGATTCTGGATAAAGTGCTGGAAGTGGATGCCCGTCGCAGGGAACTGATAAAGAAGACGGATGAGTTGAGGGCCCTCAAGAATGAGAAATCAAAGCTCATCGGGCAGTTTAAGCGGGAGGGGAAACCCGTCGATGAAATACTCGACCAGTTGAAGGAAATCGATACCCGATTGAAGGAGCTGGAGGAAGAGAGGAAGAAGGTGGAGGAGGAATTCTGGTACCTGTGGTCCATGATTCCCAATGTTCCCCACGAAAGCGTACCCGTTGGTCCCGATGAAAGTGCCAACGTGGAGGTGCGCCGCTGGGGAGAGATTCCCGATTTCGACTTCGAGCCCCTTCCCCACTGGGAGCTGGGGGAGAAACTGGGAATACTGGATATAAAGAAGGGGGGCGAACTGGCCGGCTCCAGATTCGTGGTATATAAGGGCCTGGGTGCCCGTCTGGAGTGGGCTTTAATCAATTACTTCAGGGATAAGGCCAGGGAAAATGGATACGTGGAGATTCTTCCCCCATTTCTCGTCAATGAGAGAACCATGTTCAATTCCGGCCAGCTGCCCAGGTTCAGGGAAGAGATGTACTATATCGAAAGAGACGGTCTCTTCCTGGTTCCCACCGCGGAGGTGCCCCTTACCAGTCTGCATGCCGGAGAAACCCTGGATGAGGACCGGCTTCCCCTGTACTACTTTGCATATACCCCCTGTTTCCGGAGGGAGGCCGGAGCCCATGGAAGGGATGTGAGGGGTATAAAGAGGATGCACCAGTTCAACAAGGTGGAACTCTACAAATTCACCCTTCCGGAGCAGTCTTACGATGAACTGGAGAAGATGGTGAGGAATGTGGAGGGCATCCTTCAGGAGCTGGGTATCCCGTACAGGGTGGTTCTCCTTTCCACGGGTGATATGGGATTCGCTGCTGCCAAAACGTACGATATTGAGGTCTGGGCTGCAGGTCAGAATGCATGGCTGGAAGCCAGTTCCATAAGCAACGTGGAGGACTTCCAGGCCCGCAGAGCCGGTATAAGGGTCCGCAGGAGAAATGGCAGGAAGGAGCTGGTCCACACCCTCAATGGCTCCGGACTGGCAACTCCGAGGGTGCTCATAGCCCTTCTGGAGAACAATCAGCAGAGGGATGGCTCCATCGTTATTCCGGAAGTCCTGAGGCCTTATGTGGGAGAGGAGGTTATCAGGCCGTGAAGTACTGGGTGGAGGTGGATGGCGAATTGTTCGAGGTGGAATCGGATGCCCCTGTGGAAATCAATCAGGTGATGAATGGGGTCTATTCCATATCATCCGGTGGACGGACCTGGCTCATATCCATGGAGGAGGGGCAGGATGGCATTGTTCTGGAAGACGGTCACAGACAGTATCACGTGCGGATTCAGAGGGCAATAGGGAGCAGGGAAACCTTCCAGAAGCAGCATTCTCATGCGGATATCCGCTCGCCCATACCCGGTCTCGTGGTGAAGGTTCTGGTGGAGGAGGGTCAGAGGGTGGAAAAGGGCCAGTCCCTTGTAATCATAGAGGCCATGAAGATGAGGAATCACATAAAGAGCCCCATGGATGGGGTGGTGAAGGACATAAAGGTTTCCGAAGGGAAGGCCGTAGGCATGCGCGAGTATCTGATGAGGATAGAGTCCTGAGGAGGGAGTTTCCCTCCATCACTTCTTCCTTCCGACCCTCTCTATATACCTGTCGTCCCTCGTATCTATCTTTATGATGTCGCCTGTTTCGATGAAGAAAGGCACCTTTATCACCTTGCCCGTCTCGATTTTGGCGGGCTTGGTTCCGCCGGAGGCGGTGTCTCCCTTGAAGTTGGGCTCCGTTTCTATCACCTCCATCTCCACGAAGGTGGGCAGCTCTATGGTGATGGGTTTGTTGTCTGCGTATAGAATCTTCACCTCCATGCCTTCCTTCAGGTATCCGAGGGCATGCTCTATATCCGACTCTCCGAAGTGCACTTCCTCGTATGTCTGATTGTCGAAGAAGACGAATGTATCCCCCATCCGATATGAATACACGGCTTCGTGTCTGTCAACGGGAACTTCCTCCACATCTTCGTCCGCCTTGAAGGTGGCGGTTATCACATTCCCACTCACGATGTTCTTCAATTTGACGGTTATGGTGGCCCCTCCCCTTCCCTTGTGGGTGTGCTTGAAATCCAGTACCAGATGGGGTTCATCCCTGTAGAGAATAGCCATTCCTTTTCTAATCTGCGCCATACGTTAATTTTAAAGTGGAGTTGTAAATTGACTCCCTGCGGATGCCGGTTTATGGCGGAAATCCGAAGGGCATGTTTCCCGGGACCGGCTCCACCCCGTTGCTCCAAGTGAGTCCATGGCCCTGCGGTTGTGAATTTTTATATTGATTGTGGAAATTTCTCCTGGAAGTCACCTTTAATCTATGGCCACTCGGAGGTTAATTTTCAGCCGAAAAATGATTGGATAATAACCCTTGAAAATGAGTCGGATGGGTGTTATAATATAGGGCGAACGGAGGGATATGGAAGCAGGTGCTTTATCTTTGATAATTCCAGCGGGGGTATTTTCGGTCTTTACCCTTCTGGAGACTTTCAGGTATCAGAGCCACCTCTATCGCCTCAGGCGTATCAGGCATCGCATACATGTAAATGGTTCGAGGGGAAAATCCTCCGTCACAAGGCTCATCGGTGCTGTCCTGAGACCGGATATGCGCACGGTTGTCAAAACAACGGGAACCAGTGCCCGCTTCATATATCCGGATGGCAGAGAGATTCCGGTTTTCAGGCCCGGGAAACCCAATATAATCGAACAATTGAAGGTGGTAAAGAAGGCATACGAATTGAAGGCTGATGCTCTGGTCGTGGAGTGCATGGCCATAACTCCGGATTATATACGGATACTGGAGGAGAAAATCATAAAGAGCACTGTGGGTGTCATTACCAACGTGCGGGAGGACCATCTGGATGTTATGGGCCCCACGATGGAGCACGTCGCCTATCACATAGCCCTTTCTCTTCCATACAGGGGTGTGGCATTCACCGCGGAGGAGAGGTGGTTTCCCGTCCTCGAAGAGGTGGCACGCAGCAGGGGAACGAAGTTGTTCAGGGTTTCGCCGGATGATGTCTCCGATGAGGAGATGAGGGGATTCCCCTATCTGGAGCATAAGGAAAATGTGGCCCTGGCCCTTGCGGTTGCCCATCACTTTGGTGTGGAGAGGGAGGAAGCCCTCAGGAGGATGTACCGTGTGAATCCGGACCCGGGCGCCCTGAGGGAGATGACTCTGAATATGGAGGGGAAGAGGGTTTATTTCTTCAATGCCATGGCTGCCAACGATGTGGAATCCACGATGAAGATATGGAAGATGGCAATAAACAGACATCCCGATGCCTACACCGTGGCTCTCCTGACCCTGAGGAAGGACAGGCCCCAGAGAACAGAGAGCTTCGCCAGGGTTATGGGGAAGGATATAGTGGCGGACCTCTACATACTGGCGGGGAGCATGACGGGATTCGTGGAGAGGGCCATGCTCAGGAGGGGGGTTGCTCCCGAAAGGATTATAGTCCTGGAGAATCCGGAAGCAGAGCAGGTGGTCAGGACTCTGTCCGAGAGGGTTCGGGATGGTAGCGTTGTGGTGGCCATGGGCAATATCGTGGGACTGGGACAGGCGATACTGGATAAACTGGAGGAGATGGCATGATACTGGTTCAGGCTATAGCGCTGGGGCTTTTGATTTCGCTTTATACGGCAGAATATCTGGGTCTGCTCGCGGGGGGACTGGTGGTCCCCGGATACTTCGTCGTTATATCCTCGAAACCCATGATGCTTCTGGCGACCATCATGACCGCCCTCCTTTCGTACGGAATACTGCGCTTCCTGTCCAACTTCATGCTCCTGTACGGCAGGAGAAGGCTGCTCGTGGCTGTTCTAATCGGATTCATACTGGCACAGTTGAGCAGGGAAGTGGTGAACGTCTATCCCTCTCCCATCCTCATGCAACTTCAGGCTTTCGGATTCATCATTCCCGGACTCCTCGCATACTGGATGGATAAGCAGGGGATACTTGCCACTCTGGGAATGCTGGCCATAAACGTCACCATAGTGCGCTTCATCCTCATAATACTGCATGGGGGGCAGGAGGTGATATGATATTCCGTAAGCATAAACTCAGCAGAGGGGAAATTCTATTCCTGGGTTTCCTGGGGGCTCTGCTGATATTCATTTCCCGGATAAGTCTGACCATTCAGGAGGCTCCCCTTTACGATCTCAAGATGAAGGCGGCGACCAGAACACTGGAAGCTTTCCGCGTTATAAAGCAGGAGAGGCTCAGGAGGGGCATACCCATAGACCCGGTGGATGACCCCATGGAGAGCGGATTCATAGGCTATAAGGATTCCCCCATAACCACCAGCGGTGGCAACTACGATGCAAAGCTCACATCCATAAACCCCAACTGGTCTGCCCTGGTGGTTCAGATGCTCCACGAACTGGGGGTGAAGGAGGGGGACACCGTGGCGATGCACATGACCGGCTCATTTCCTGCCCTGAACGTGGCCGTAATAATCGGGGTGGAAACCTATGGAGCCATACCCGTATGGGGTTCTTCTATAGGCTCTTCCAGCTGGGGGGCCAACATACCCCAGTTCACATGGGCCGATATGGAAAAGGTCCTGTACGACCGGGGCCTCATACACCACAGGTCCGTCGTGGCTTCCATCGGGGGCAATAACGACATCGGAGCTGGATTGCCCGACTCGAGCAGAGAATTGATAAGGGAGGCCATAAGGAGGAATGGCCTCAGGTTGATGGAAGTCCTGCCCCTCCAGGCGGCTGTGGATTCGGAGTACAGGTACCTGACCCGCAATGGAAAGCCCGTTATCTACATAAACATCGGGGGTGGAGTCGTCAGTCTGGGTACGGTGGAGGTCAAGAGGATACTCAGGGAGGGGATAAACGAACCCTCTATCTATCCGCTGATTATGGATGAGCCTGTGGAAGGGCTGGTGGCCCGATTCCTGAAACAGGGGAAGTACGTTATCAATTTCCTGGAAATCGTCAGACTTGCACGCAGGTATGGACTTCCCGTGTCTCCCGCTTCCATGCCGGAGGTGGGAACCGGCCCCCTGTTTTATCAGCCCAGGTATCCAGTAGTGCTTCACGTCGTCCTTCTCATCGCATATCTCGTCGTGATTCTTTTGACCCTCAACGGGGTCTTTGGAAAGTTCTTTGGAAATCCGCCTGAAAAGGAGGAAATGCTATGATGGAGTTATTTTTGCTCGTTTACTGGAAGGAGATTACGCCATCCCTGAAAGGGCCCAAGGTGGTGATAGATGGTAAGCCCTATGTTCAACTCTCTGCGGGGGATACCTTCCGCATTCGGTTCCGGGGAGAAAGGAGTACCCGGTGGATTGTGAGAGCTCAGGGAAACGGCAGAATCGTGGTTTTGAAGGATGGTCGCCGGTATGCTTCGAGGAAGTTGAAGAAGGGGAAGAACGTGATTCGTTTTCACTTCCTGCGGGGCAGATACGATATAGTAAGCACCGTGGATGCCACAGCCAGGGTTTACGTCTGGAAGAAGAGGAAGTGGCAGCCCCTTCAACTCCTGGGCGGGGGCTATCCGATTATCCTTCAGAAGGGGGACAGAAGATACACCTACTATCTGGTGGATAATTCCAGAACTGCCCGCGTCAGGTCGAGGGGACCGGCCCGTCTCTACATATACTATCGTGCTTTCCTGAAGTCGGGGAAGAAGAAGACCTCCGTCGAAATAGTGGTGAAGAGGGATGGTAAGGTGGTGATAAAGGAGAGGAAAGTTCTGAGGGCATCCGGTAAGTACACCTTCTTCGATGGAAAGAGGACCATAAGGGCATCCAGACCCCTCATTCTGAAGATAGACATACCGGAGGGGGTTCACGAATTCGAAATACAGGTGAAGGGAAGCAGGGGAGCGATAAAGGTTTACAGGGAGATGCTCAAGAAGAAGCGGAGCAGAAGGGCTGGAAGAATCGATTTCATGTTCGGCATGTACAGGACCACCAACGCATACAGGTATTCCCAGCCTGCCATAGACACCTTCTACCTGGGGCTGAAGACCTACAGGTATCCGAATGTGAAAAGCATATACGATGATGTGATAACCGCCAGACTCGGAGGAAGATGGTCTTTCGGAAGATTCCATGCGGGAGCCTCCGCGACTGTCAATAAGTACATAAGGAATGGCCAGCTGGACAGGTGGTCCTTTGCTCTGTATGGCGGTTATTCTCCATTCGAGGTGAGGGTGGGATATATACCCCGCAGACCCGTCAGGCCCACCTACGTGGCTCCTCTAACGTATGAACTTCTGTGGTTCTCCTATGCGTACGGAAAACTGGCATACTCTTCCCGATTCCTTAAATCCTCTTTCACCTACGGGAAGATGGACTTTGGTGCCCCATTCGACAACTACGATGCCAATCTCTACAGATTCGAGGCCACTTTCAGGGCAATTCCCGTATTCAGACCCACCCTGCAACTGGCGTATATAAAGGCCATAAATCCCGACCCGGCTCTGCAGAGGGACTGGAGCAATTACTATATTGGAGGGGGTCTGGATCTCAGGAAAGGGGGACTGGACATGGGTTTCCTGGTCAGGCGCAGGGTCTATACCACGTCCAATACGCTGGATACCCATTACCAGAGGGTGGACATGGAGGGGAAATTCGACCTGTCCTACAGGTTCCATCTGAACAGGTGGCTATATGTGAAGGCTGGATATACTTACTCCTTCCGCAATTCCACAGTCCCCCAGAGTCAGCTGGTGGATGTCCTGAAGGACTACAGCGAGCACGTGTTTTCTCTCAGACTCTTCAGCAGATTCAGGATATAAAGGGGGAGGGAATCCTCCCCATCATTTGATTCTCTCTCCGGGCTTTGCATTCCACTTTTCCGTGGTCAGGAGTATGGGCTCCTCTCCCGCTGCAAGGAGCATCCCCTGACTCTCGTATCCCATCAATTTGCGGGGCTGGAGATTGGCCACTATGACTATATTCTTCCCGATGAGGTCCTCCGGGTCGTAATACTGGGCTATTCCGGCCACTATCTGCCTCTCCTCATCTCCCAGGTCCACTATCAAACGGAGCAACTTCTTGGATTTGGGTATGCGCTCCGCATGTTTGACGCGGGCAACCCTCAGGTCCACCTTCATGAATTCATCGTAAGTTATGTACTGCTTCTCTTCCTTCTTCTCCTCCACCTCTGGACCTCCCGATGCTCTTTTCTTCAAAAGTTCCACCAGTTCCTCTATCTGATGGTCCTCGATCTTCCTGTAGAGGGGGCCTGTGTTCTCCACCCTTCTCCCCGCCAGCGCCCCGTCTATTTCCTTGGCTTTGTCCCATTCCACCTCATCTATTCCCATGGCGGAGAGTACCTTCCTGGTGGAGAATGGAACGTAGGGCTCGAAGCCTATGGTGATACTCCTGAGCATATTGACCATCAGGAAGAGCTCCCTTTCGGCTTCCTCCGGATTCTCCTTTATGAGGGCCCACGGCTTGATTCTGTCTATATAGGCGTTGATGTATTCCGCTCCCGAAATCAGCGTGTACAGGGCTTTCCTAAATTCGAAGTTCTCGATGGCATTTTCGGTCTCCTCTATGATTTTCACCAGATGGTCGAATGCCTCCTTCTGGCGGGGAGTTAAATCGCTCCTCTCCGGAATCCTCCCATCGAAGAACCTGTTTATGAATCCGAAGATTCTGCTCACCAGATTTCCGTACTTGTTTATGAGTTCCTTGTTGACCCTGTCCCTGAATTCGTACGGGTCGAAATCGGAGTCCTTATTCTCCGGGAGGATGTAGGCTATCCCGAATCGGATGTAATCGGCAGGGAACCTCTCCAGCAGTTCATCCACCCAGAATGCCCATCCCCTGCTGGTGGAGAGTTTTTCTCCCATCAGGTTCAGGAATTCGTTGGCGGGAATCTCATCGGGGAGGACGTATTCCCCGTGGGCCATCAACATGGCCGGCCATACGACCGCATGGAAGACTATGTTGTCCTTTCCTATGAAGTGTATGAGACGGGTGTCATCCCTCTTCCAGAATTCCTCCCACCTTTCGGGATTCCACTCCTTGGTGGATGATATGTATCCTATGGGAGCATCGAACCATACGTACAGGACCTTGCCCTTCGCCTCCTCCAGAGGAACGGGAACTCCCCAGTCCAGGTCCCGGGTAATGGCTCTGGGTTTGAGGCCTTCCTTTACCCATCCCAGAGCGAATTTAACCACGTTGGGCTTCCACTTTTTGCTCTTGCTCTCCAGCCACTCCTTCAGTCTGTCCTGCAGTTTGTTGAGGAGGAAGAAGTAGTGGAAACTGTTCCTCAACTCCGGAGTTGCTCCACAGATGGCGCATCTGGGATTGATGAGGTCGGTGGGCTCCAGCCATCTGCCGCACTTTTCGCACTGGTCGCCCCTCGCCTTCTCGTATCCGCAGTACGGACAGGTTCCCACCACGTACCTGTCGGGGAGGAACATCCTGTCGTTGGGGCAGTAGAACTGCTGAACCTCCCTCTTCTCGATGTAGCCTTCGTTGTAGAGTTTGAGGAAGAACTGCTGGGACAGTTCATAGTGGACGGGACGGGTGGTCCGGGAGAAGTTGTCGAAGTAAATTCCCAGATTTTCGAAGGATTTCTTGATATTTTCGTGGTAATAATCCACCAGTTCCCTGGGGGTTTTCCCCTCCTTGCGGGCGGCTATGGTGATGGCCACACCGTGCTCGTCGGTCCCGCAGATGTGAATCACATCCCTCTTCTTCGCCCGCTGGAATCGGGTGTATATGTCAGCGGGCAGATATGCCCCCGCTATGTGTCCTATGTGAAGGGGGCCATTTGCATAGGGAAGAGCGCTCGTTACGAGCAATCTCCTGAACCTGCTCAATATTCCTCCTCCTCGTCTCCGTAATAATCGTCATCTATGTAATCGTACTGGTCTGCCTCTTCCCTGAGACGCAGGATTTCGTCCTCCATCCTGGTGAGGAGGTCGCCGGCCCTTCTGAATTCCTCCTCCACGTCTATGGTGGTGAGTTCCCCCGCGAGAGCCTGCTTCACTATCTGCCTGATGTGGCGGCGCATGTTGCGGACCTCTTCCTTCAGGGAATCTATGGAAACCTGCTCATCTTCGAAGTATGCATCGAAATCCTCTTCTCCCGATTCCTCTTCCAGGATTACGCTCAGACTATCCAGTTCTTCCAGGATTTCCGCAAACTTGGTTTCCCAGTCCTCCACGTATCCGGTTATGCTCTGCCAGAGCTCCAGGAGTTTGTCCTCATTCATTATAACACCCCTCCGGTTAATTTTGGTGTGAAATTTTAAAGTTAGGGACCTGTATAATTTGAGCATGAAAGTTTACAAGAAGATAACGCTGGTGGGAACGAGCGAAAACAGTATGGAAGAGGCTATAAAAAACGCCATCGCGAAGGCTTCGGAGACCCTGAGGGGCCTCTCCTGGTTCGAGGTGAAGGAGGTCCGGGGCAGGATAGAAGGGGGGAAGGTGAAGGAGTTTCAGGTGGTGCTGGAGGTGGGATTCGAGGTGGAGTAGTGTAAAATTTGCCCCTCGATGCCGCAGAGATCCTTCGTGTCCATAAATCTGGATGCCGTTCTTCACAATGTGAGGACCATCGTGGCCCATACGGGCCGTCCCCTCATCGCCGTCGTAAAGGCCGATGCTTACGGCCATGGCCTCGGCATGGTGTCCCGTCATATTTCCGGCAGCGTTCTGATGCTGGCCGTGGCCACATTGGAGGAGGCCATGGAGGTGGAGTCCGGACGGGTTCTCATATTCCAGCCCCTCTTTTCCCCCGATGAGGTGGAGGAATCCTCTATCAGGGGTTTTGCCTTCAATCTGTCCTCCTTCGAACAGCTGGACGTAATCCGGAAACTGGGCAGAAAGGTGCGGGTCCACATAGAGGTGGATACCGGAATGGGCAGAACGGGTGTATGGTACGAGGAATTCCCCCGACTATACAGGGAGACCCGGGCCCTTTCGGAGGAAGGCCTTCTGGAGGTGGAGGGGGTCTTCACCCATTTCTCCAGTGCCGATGTGCTGGAAGATGATTTCACCGGGGTTCAGGCGGAGCGCTTCGAGAATGCCCTCAGGAGGGCCGGGGTCGAGGGTGTCCTGATTCATGCCGCCAACACTTCCGCCACCCTGCGTTATCCATCCGTGTATTACGATGCTGTCAGGGTGGGGATAGGGATGTATGGGGTGGTTCCCTCCGGTTTTCTGAGGAACAGGCTGGACCTCAGACCGGCCATGAGTTTCAGGACACGGGTGGTTCAGAAGAGGATTCTCAGGAAGGGGGAGGGTACTGGATACGGAAGGACCTTCGTGGCGGACAGGGATATGGAGGTGGCGGTGGTGGGCGTTGGGTATGCGGACGGTTATCCGTGGGAAGGCTCCAATCTCCTTCAGGTGTATGCCGGTGGAAGATACAGGAGGGTCCTGGGAAGGGTATCGATGGACCTCATGGTGGTGGAGGGGGATGGTTTGAGGGTAGGGGATGAGGTGGAAC
>WGAQ01000079.1 GCA_015494735.1 Caldifarciminota bacterium
GCCCGGCATCTGGAGATGGAGGACCCGGTCATCCTGGGGGGTCTGCTCGCTTCTGCCGTTGAACTTATGGAGAAACTGGTGAAGGAGCTCAATTCCTCATCCCTGGACATGGTCTTTGCGAAGGGGAACAGACTGGTTCTCATTGCGGGCAGGGTGGAGGGGGGTTCCTTTACCCTTCTGGCTGATCCGGATGTGGAATTAGGTCCCATGATGCTGAAGTTCAGGATGTACAGGGGGAAGATAGAGGAATTCATGAAGAGCCTCATTCAGTAGAGTTCGCTGGAGTACCAGTTCTTCACGCTGACGTCTTTCCTTATGGACGGGAACATCATGAGTACCCTTGCGGTGATATAACCTGCAACGAATCCCCCGACGTGGGCCCAGAATGCCACACCTCCCGAATTCATGAACGGTATGGACACTATTCCGGAGAACAGCTGCATCAGGAACCAGAATCCTATGTAGAACCATGCGGGAATCATTATCGCTTCCACGAAGAAGGGAGGAATGAACACCAGCGTCACTATTCTGGATGCAGGGAAGAAGACCATGTATGCTCCGAGGACTCCGGATATGGCTCCGGATGCCCCTACCATGGGTATGGTGGATGATGGATTTATAAACCCCTGTACCAGAGCGGCCACCACGCCCCAGAATATGTAGGCTATGAGAAATCCAATGTGTCCGAGGACATCCTCCACATTGTCACCGAATATGTAAAGATAGAGCATATTCCCTGCTATGTGCCCGAGGTTGCCGTGGAGGAACATGTATGTGAATATGGACATCATGTCCGTCATCTGGAAGAATTCCCGCGGGATGAACCCGAATTGCAGTATGATGCTGCGGGGGTCAGGGTATATGAAGTACTGCCAGATAAATATGGCCACGTTCACGGCGATGATGGCATACATCACCACGGGTCTGGTGAAGGACTTTATGGAATCCGTTATGGGTATCACCTCTCACCTCCCGAGAATTTCCTGAGCTTCTCCTGTATATCCTCCTCGATTTTCTTCGCCACCTTGAGGGCCCTGAGTCCGTCCTCTCCGGTTATATGGGGCTCCCTGTCCTCCACGATGGCGTCGATGAACTCCGCATCCTCCAGTTTCAGGGGCTCAACGGTCTCGTCCACGTTTATGAAGTACGGTATGATGGCATCGTCTCCCCTCTTTATCATGTGGCCGTCCCTGGACATCAGGTTCAGGGAGAAGTATGCATCCTTCTGAAATATCCGGAATTCCCTCGTCTTCTTTATGGAAACCCGACTTGCGGTGAGGGTGGCCACAGTTCCCGAAGGGAATTCCATCCTCACATTCGCTATATCCACCTTGTCCGTTATCACGGGTGCGCCGACTGCATGGATGGAGGAGGGTTCCTCGCCCGTGAAGTGGAGGGTCAGGTCTATGTCGTGAATCATGAGGTCCCTCACCACATCCACATCCGTTCCCCTCACGTTGAAGTGGGCTATTCTGAGGGCTTCGATGTAAAGGGGAAAATCGATTCTATCCCTGATTGCCAGTATGGCGGGGTTGAACCTCTCTATGTGTCCCACCATGAGTTTGAGGTTCCTCTTCCTCGCCTCTGCGACGAGCTCCTCCGCCTGCTGCACCGTTTCCGCTATGGGTTTCTCGATGAAGAGATGCTTATCGGCTTTTAGCACCTCCATGCCCACGCTGTAGTGCTCCACCGTGGGAACCGCGCATATAACAGCATCCACATTGGACAGGAGTTCTTCCAGGGATGGAAAGGCCTTCACCCTGTACCTGCGGGCAATCTTTTCCATGCGCTCCCTGTTGATATCGTAAACGCCGACGAAATGGGAGTTGTTCAATTCGAAGAGAACCCTGGAGTGAAGACTGCCCAGGTAGCCGACCCCTACTACGCCTATGCGTGGTCTGCTCAATTTATCTTACGATGTTGAAGGGGGTTCTGCTGTTGAAACTGGTGTTTATGGGCATGTTGCCGTATATCCGTATGGAAAAGTTCTTGAACTTCACTCCCATGTCGAAGGTGGCGAAGTTGTAGGATGTGCCCCGGTAGTTGAGGGAAGAGAAACCCAGATTCAGCGTGTAGTTGGGCTTCTGTATCACCCTGTAGGATGTGGACAGCCCGAATAGACCATTGCTCGATGCAAAGGCCTGCACAGAACCATTGAAACTCAAAAGAATCCAGAGCATCGCCAAAAGTATAAAGGAAATGGAACCGACTTCCGGAGGCATTGTCCAGTCAGATCCGGACAAAAATTTGGACACGGGGGGATGGATGGGTTGCATGGAATTTCCCTTCGGAAGAGACATAAGAACAGTTGGATTCGAGAAGGAACCCTCAAAATGGAGTGCTGAGGAAACATCTGCAATGATAAAGTGGCTGTGGCGGTCTTTAGGAATCGCCAGGACCCATTTTACAGGAAAGTCGGAAGCAGGAGACGGACAATAATGGCTTTTTGCCAAAGAGTATCATCTCCTTCCTCCTCTCTAAGGGATTGAAATTCGTCGTCAGGTTAAGACATGGAACTTCAGATATCGAGCCGGGGAAGATGGAGATTTACGAAAATGCCCTTTACAGGGGAAAACTAAGGGTTCATATCGTGGGATACAGGCCATGTGGTTTGTCATAAGCGATGGGGTGGATGTGTATTACAAAAGGTTCTACATCGAGCATGGTTTTAAAGACCTTAAGGGCAGGTTCAATCTTCACAGGGCTATGATTAGAAGCACTCGAATTCTCGAAAGGCTTATTGCTCTTATTTTTATCGCCTATATCCTTACTCTCGCTGCTGGCTCTTTCATCAGGGAGAGTGGTTTCATCTCAAAGAGGTATGCCAATAGGTACAGTGCAGTCTCTGTTTTCTTCAGACTCTCCCATAGAGTTCCCCCAGATAAACGACGAGTCCTTCTAAATGGTATTCTATCCTTCTTCCAGAACCTTGCAACCATTAATCATTCCTACTATGTCCAATTTCATGTCCGAAGGTGACATTGTCCGGAATTTTGTGTGAAGCCTCAATGCAGCCATACCCGGAACCTCCTTTCTGGAATAACACACACCGGATAAGCAGGTCTCTCAGCGCATGGGTTATGAAGATTCCGGCTTCCTGAGCATCCCTTTCCTTCCTTCCATTCTCATCCAGACCAGGGACAACGTGGAGGGAGGGGGTCCCGGTGGACCCCACATCAGGGAAATATCCCCATATTCAGGTAATAGCGGACTATCTTCTCTATGGCTGTGATGAAGGCTGCTGTCCTCAGGTCCACCCCGTGTTTCATCGATGTGTCCCTCAACTGGTGATAGGCGTTTACCATGGTGTCTTCCAGACCGGAGAAGACGATTTCCCTCTCGTCAGCGCTGAATATGTATTTCTTCAGTTCGTTTTCCGACATGGTCTTGCCTATCAACTGAAGTATGGCATGGAGCATGCGCATCTGCGATATCTCCTCGACCCTCTTGGTCAGCCTTCCCAGGCGTATGTGATACAGGTTCTTCAGCCATTCGAAGTAGGAGACCACAACTCCTCCGGCATTGGCGTATATGTCCGGGATAATCATTATGCCCCTTTTCCTCAGTATCTCATCCGCCTCCGGTGTGGTAGGTCCATTGGCTCCTTCCAGAACGATTTTCGCCTTTATCCGTGGGGCATTCTCCACTGTTATCTGGTTCTCCTTTGCGGCGGGCAATAGAACATCGGTTTCGAGCTCCAGGGCCTCGGCGGTGGGTATGACATTCGCATCCGGGTACCTGGTTATGGTTCCCTCGCTCCTGTGTATCTCCTTGGCCTTTTCCACATCTATCCCGTTGGGGTTGTATATGGCTCCATCTATTTCTGCAATTGCTATTATTACGGCACCGTTCTCCTGAAGGAATTTCGCTGCGTGGTACCCCACATTTCCGAAGCCCTGAACCACGACTCTCTTTCCGCTCAGGCCCGTGGATAGGCCCACCTTATCCATGTCTTCCTTTATGGACAGGGCCTCCTTGAGGGCTATGCAGAGCCCCTTTCCGGTTGCCTCCTTCCTTCCCCTTATGCCTCCATTCTCCACCGGTTTCCCGGTCACGCTGGCCAGGGCATCTATGTCCGTGTGGTGATAGGATTTGTATGTGTCGGCAATCCAGGCCATTTCCCTCGGGGAGGAGCCATAATCGGGGGCGGGGACGTCGATGGCCGGCCCTATGGCGTTCTTCTTTATGAGTTCCACGGTGAATCTTCGAATAATCCTTTCCAGTTCCTCATCCGTGTACATCCTCCTGTCTATCTTTATGGCCCCCTTTGCCCCTCCGAATGGAACATCCACTACCGCATTCTTGTATGTCATAAGAGAAGCAAGGGCTATGACCTCATCCTCGTCCACCTCCGGGGCTATCCTTATCCCTCCCTTGGTGGGAAGGAGGTGCTGGCTGTGGTGAACCCTCCAGCCGGAAATCACCTCTATGCCCCTTCTGGTCTTGACCGGGAAGTTCACCTTGAAGATGGCATCCGGAATCTGAATCTGGTTTAGCAGGCCCTTATCGTAATCCAGATATCTGGTGGCCCTTTCGAAGTAAAGTTTCACGTTTTTGTAGAATCCCATAGATAAATTTTACAAGCCACCTGCCGGGATTCCGTCAACTGCCATCGTATCGCACATCCTCCATCCAGTGAATGACGTACTTTCCATCTCTTCCTATTGCCCTCAATCCCTCATCTATCTCCGTTATGGTGTCCCTCACCTCTTTTCCCATATACCTGAATTGCACCGGGCCCCTCATGAGGAATTCGTTGAACATGGCAATCAATCGCCCGGTGCTCAGGCTCATATTTCTCCTGAGTTCGTTCTCAAGAAGAGCGAGGATGTCCTCAAGGGGATATTCTCTGCCCGTAATGAGTTTCATGGAGGTGGCCTTCAGATTTTCGGGGAAGCCCTCCTGATTCACGTTCAGCCCTATGCCGAGGACCGTCCTTTCGCCCCTCACCTCCACCAGAATCCCCGCGATTTTCCTCCCATTCACCAGAACATCGTTGGGGAGCTTTATCTGACCTTCGATTCCGAATTTGCTCAGCAATCTCGCTATGGATACCGGGGCTGTCAGGTTTAGGAGCAGTGCTCTGGAAGGTTCCATATTTCTCCATCCGAAAGATACATATAGCCCTCCCTCCGGACTGAGCCATCTGTGGCCTCTCCTGCCCCTTCCCCCCGACTGCCTGCGGGCCATTACGAGTACCGATGGATGGGTTTCGAGGAGTCGAAAGGCTTCGTCCTGTGTGGATATCGCTTCCTCCAGAACCACTTTCTTCATACACCCGTCCTCCTGTCCCATATGACCAGCTGAAGACGTGGTGAGAAGGAGAATCCGAATTCCTTGCACAATTCCACCACATTCCTGCTCCTCTCTATGAACTCCTTCCGTGTGCTGCTCAGGGGCATCAGGTATATGGAGTGGCGGGGGATGGCGAAGGGTTCGATGTACGTTTTCAGTGCTTCTTCCACATCCTTCCTGTCCAGAACCACGAATTTGAATATGGCTCTTCCCTCCCGGGCCAATTGCACGAGGGTGTGGAGCGCTTCCGGCACCACACGCTTTTCTTCGGGCATCCCCGAACTGGACAGTTTGGGAGACACGTTGAAGAATACATCTTCCCTCCGGACCAGGAACTCTCCCGGTGGAATGGTTCCATTGGTTTCTATCTGGTATATGAGGAATTCCTGGTCGAATGTTTCTATTATCTTCTCCATCCATCTGCGGTGAAGTAGGGGCTCCCCTCCGGTGAATACGATGTCGATATCCCTTCCGGCGAATCCCTCCACCTTTCGTATCAATTCATCGAAGGAATGGGGCTTTCCCCTTCTCCACAC
>WGAQ01000080.1 GCA_015494735.1 Caldifarciminota bacterium
ACATCCAGGACCGTGAATCTGATTCCCGCTGGAGGATTTCTCGATATCGTGGTTCTGGACAGTATAACCGGAGATACTCTGACCGGAGCCAGGGTGGTCGTGGGGGATTCCTCTTTCACGTATCCCGGAGGTGTTCTCAGGGTCTTTGCCAGAGCGGGCGACGTGAGTATATCTGCATACATGGATAAGTACAGGGATTATGCGTCCGTATTCTCTGTGGAAGCGGGGAAAGAGTATCCCTATGTCATACGCATGGCACCTGCCACCGCTCAGCTGATAGTGAAGGTTCTGGATTCCAGGAATCGCAATCCACTCGTGGCTTCCATCCGGGTTATGACTGCGGAAGGGGAATCCCTTGTGGATACGAGCGCATCCATGGTCACCGTCGAACTTCCGGAAGCCGGTGCCTATAAACTGATGGTGTCCAGAAAGGGCTATTACGATTTTTCGGAGGTCATCTCCGTAAAGGCCGGCATGACCATAGAGAAGGAAGTGGCTCTCAGGAAACTGGAGCCTGAGGCCGGAAAACTCATAGTGAAGGTGATAGATGCCACCACCGGAGATGCCATAGCGGGTGCCAATGTGATGGCCATATCCGATAAGGGCGATACCGTGCTTACTCTCACCACGGGTGAAAAGGGAAGCGTGGAATCCAGACTGCTCAAGGGGACCTACAGGTTGGTTGTGAATGCCATGGATTATCTGCCTGCAGAGAGGAGCATCGAAATCGCCAAGAATCAGACTGTGGATATAACCATACCCCTCAAGAGCAAATATGCATTGGTGTTCGGATACGTGCTGGACCACGAAAAGGGTACCCGCGTCAGGGCTGACATAAAGATATACGATTCCGATGGAAATCTCGTGAAGTCCATGAAGGCCGACAGTTATTACGTGAAGCTACCGGCCGGGAAGTACACCTTCAGGGTTTCTGCGAAGAAATACATAGAGAGGGTTGCCACTTTGGAGCTGGAGCCCGCAGAGAAATACAGGAAGGACTTCCTGTTGCTCAAGGAAAAGCAGGTTCTGACCTTCAGGAATATCTACTTCGACTTCAACAAGGCCACCATAAGGCCGGAATCGTATCCCGTTCTGGATTCCATCGCCCAGTTGCTGAAGGAGAATCCCAGTATCATAGTGGAAGTGGCCGGTCATACGGATGAGAGGGGCTCATACGATTACAACATGAAGCTGTCCCAGGCCAGAGCAGAAGCCGTCGTCAATTACCTCATAAAGAAGGGGATAGACCCGAGGAGGTTGATACCCAAGGGTTATGGAGAGAGTCAGCCGGTGATTCCCAACGCGAAGACCGAAGAGGAGCATCAGATGAACAGAAGAGTGGAGTTCAGAATCATAGGGGAACTGAATCAGGGAGAAGGTGGATAAATCCTCTGGCCCCGCAGAATGCGGGGCCCTTTACCTCATCCGGAATCCTCGTATTTCCGTGTGTTCCCGTGCGTTCGATATGGTGGTTATTTAACCATTCTGTGCCGGAGTGCTGGAACAGCCCGCTTCTACCTTTAAAATTTCTGTGATGAAAAGGCTAATAGGGGAAATAATGGTCGGTATAGTCCTGGGGTTCGTGCCCCTTACCCTTTCGGCTGCTGCCCAGCAGTGTCCTTCTCCAAAGGTCCACTACAACATCCGCATGTTCGTCGATCCCAACGGAATCATAGCCCGGAATCTCCGCGGTGGTGATGCTGCCATCCGGCGCAGTCTCAACGTCATAATGAAGAAGGCCAGGGATACCGTGGAGGATGCCAGACTTCAGTCCACCGGATTTACGGTGAAGCGGATAACTCGCGACGAATTCCTGAGCCTTGTGGGCGGGGAGCCTGTGAATCCAGAAAATTTCATAAACACCATTAATATACCCTCAGACGCGGAATTCCTGTTCGACATCGTAATCGGTGAAGACATTAAAGGATTGAGCGTGTATGGTTTCCTGATAAACGTCAAGACCAAAAAACTTTACAAGATGGCCCACGTTTATGCCCCTCCCGAGCAGGCCAAGAGGTACGTGATTGCCACCATCATAAAACTCATAAATCAGCTCTCGACGGAATTAATAAGGGAGGAGGGAACCCGCAACTACATCAGCGCCATAATCGACAGGACCGAGCAGGTGGTTGAGGTAAAAGCCCGAATCACTCCCACCAATCCCAACATAAGGGATGTGAAATTCGCCCGCCTGAGAATCCTGAAGGCAAAGAACTACTATGGGGATAACGTATTCGACTACCTTGCGGAGAAGACCGGATTCGCCCTGAAGACCGACAAGGGTAGGGTGGTCAATGGAACGGAACTGCCCGATGGATACCAGTTCATCAGGGGATTGAATCCGGAATTCGTCATACAGTTGCCCAGTTGTGAGGAGTTCGACCCCAGCGGAGTCATAACCGTGAACCTCTCCTATGGGTACATGTGTCCGAGGGCCGATGTCATAGTCAGCTGGATAAACAGGGCCAATGTGACCAGTTTCAGGGTGAATGCTCCCCTCGCGTACGAAGTGGTGGAAACGTGGAGACTTTCCGGCCAGCACACTGCAATGGAGTTCACCACCCGCTACCAGCTCCACCTGAAGGCCAACTGCGAGGGCAAGGTGAAGCCCAGCCTCTATGCCAAGGGGATGCATGTGGATAAGGCGGACTGGATAAGCGATAACTTCCTCTACAACGAGCCCAAGGATAAGCCCCCGGTGAAGAGCGCCAGGTTCTCCGACTGTGGAATTCTGGACCCCTGGACCCCTGTGGATAACGATATAGACCAGTTCTACGTGGTGGCTTTCGACAACAGGAAGGAGGGACTTTCCGAATTCGGATACTTCTTCGGGGGATATTACATGCAGAACCAGTACGGGGATACGCAGGACTACTTCGACCTGGTGGGTCTCCATATAGTGGGCGAGAGGGTTAAATTCGGCGATTACGATGTGTTCGCAAAGTCCACCATACCTTTCGACTACAACAAACTCAGGAGCTTCAGGCCCTTCAGTTTCACCTATCCGTTCACCTATGTATATCCCAACTCCGGATGCGGTGATGACAGGGTGAATGTGACGGTTACGTACCAGTTTACCCCCACGGTGGATTGTGGGTGTGTTGAAACTTCCGATGAAGGCGAGTAATCTGCAGGGGGACCGGGTGTCCCCCGTTTATCATGAATGTAATCGGTCACAGGGAAATCATCGATAGACTGCTCAGGGCCTGCAGGAGGAAGGGCCCATTGCCTTCCATGCTCTTTCATGGGCCGATCGGTGCCGGTAAGGCCACCACGGCTCTCTATATTGCGGGCATGTGCAATCCCGAATCGCAGAGGAAATCCATATTCCACCTGACTCATCCCGATGTCATGGTGGTCTCGTACGGAAATACCATCCCTGAGGGTCCCAGGCCGGAGGATTTCGACAGGACGAAGAGCATATCCATCGATGTGGTGAGACGTGTGAGGGAGGAGGTGGGGAAACCGCCCGTGGAAGCAGAGAGGCGATTCATCATATTCATGGATGCCGATATGATGACCAGGGAGGCGCAGAATGCTTTCCTCAAGGTGCTGGAGGAGCACGATGACCGGACCACATTCATCCTGATTGCGTCCAACTATTACAGATTGCTCCCCACGATTCGCTCCCGGGTCATACCCGTGGCATTCGGCGGATTGTCCAGGGAGGAATTCATGTCCTACGACCACGAATGGAAGCACGACCCGGAGAGGCTCTACAATCTGTCCAGGGGCTCGATAGGGCTTGCCCTCATGCTCGACAGGAAACCACTGGACCTATGGGCCCGGTATCTGGCGGAAATCCTGGAGCATCCATCCGTGAAACTGGTCTCTGCCATATATTCCACCATAGAGAACTCGAAGGATTTGCTCCTCTTCCTCATTCCCTTTCGGGTCGCTGTGATGAAGAAGTATGCGAAAACCGGTAAACCCGTGTATCGGTATCTGTTCGAGGACAGCAGGGAAATAGAGGATATGATTTTCCGCCATTCCTCCGTGGAAGTCCTCGTGCATCTCCTGTTCAAAAGCCTATTCGAATTCGAGCCGGCAGTATGATTCGCATAATCAGTCCCGGAAGAACCAGGAATCCCCATATCGCGTCCATGGAGGAGGAATTCGTTTCCAGGATATCCCGATTCCACAGGATTCGGCTCATCTATCCGGAGGTGAAGGCGAAGGGAGACCCCCGAAGGATTATGGAGGAGGAAGAGAGGGTCATGAGGAAGCATATAAGGGGGATGCTCGTGGTTCTGGATGTGGAGGGCAGGATGATGGATACCGGACAATTCTCCCGATGGTTCGAAAAAAATCTTCATAGGGAGCCCTCCTTCGTCATCGGTGGGCCGTGGGGTGTTTCCGATAATCTTAAGAGGGATGCCGATTTTCTGCTCAGTCTGTCCACCATGACCTTCAGCCACGAGATGGTGCGCGTCATGCTCCTCGAGCAGATTTACCGTGCATTCTTCCCCACCTTCAACAAGTAGGGATTTATACTTTCGGGGATGAGACTCATCTATCAGGTGGCGGGCAGGTTGCCGGGTGGGAGCGAGGATTACAGTATAATAGACTATCGCGTCGGCGATAAAGTCCTGAGGGATTTTCGCATATCCTCCGATGCCCTGAGGTCCATGGAGCCGGACGATTCCAGAGTTGTCATCCTCTTCCCGATAAGCCTTCTGTACAGGGAATTCGATGTGGTGGAGAAATGGGGGCATCTCCAGGACCTGGAGGAGGAATTCGCATCGCGATTCGATGAATACATGAAGGGTCCTTTCGATTCCTTCGTCATTCAGTCGATGGGGAAGTACGGGGATGTGGAATTCAGAAGCGATTACGACCTGATAGTGCTCCGCATCATGAGCCGCATGATTCGTGATTATTTGGAGTATAATCCCAATGAAGTTGTGGTGGATGTTTCCACCGGTCTGAATGTCAATGTCTCCGCCCTCCTGGAGGCCTTCAGGTATTTCCTGATATGGGTGAAACTGTACACCTATGGGGAAGAGGACAGTGTGCACTTTTACAGGGCATTTTCGGAACTGGTCATGGAGGGATACGACGGCAGAACATATCGAATCCACATAAAGGGGACAGGGGCCAAGGCCTTCTTCCTGTCTCCCCTGAACGTTCCCGACCTGAAAGACCTCCCTGCCGGTGTAAATGTATCTCTGTTGAGGAGATTTCTGCTCGTCTTCACATCCCTGTACCGGAATGCTCCACTTTACATCTACCATGCTGGGTTCGACGAATCCTCTCTCCTGCTGGATGAGATAAAGTCGGTGGTGGGCAGGGTTCTGAGTGATACGGGTGCCTATTCGGTCAGGGAAGGTATCGTGGAATTTCCCGTTCCTTTCGACAGGAGGAAGATGACCAATGTTTTACTGTCCCTTGCGCTTTACAGGAGGATTTCCGGAATTCTCGAGGAGTATCTGGGAGAGGATTATGGGGACAGGTACAGGAAGAGGGGTATCTCCATGAAAGAGTTGAGGGAGGTGTTCGTCGAGGGGATTTATCAGAGATTCTATCTGGAGATGAACGCATACCTGCTGAGCAATGAACTGGAGAATATAAGGGAGGCCGTGGAAAGGAACAGGAGGGTGAGGACGCTGTACTCCAGGACCTTCCACCCCCTTTCCCCTGCCTTCACCGGTGATTTGTCGAGGAATCAGTGCGGTGCGGATTACAGGCCCATAGCCAGAAATTTCCTTGCCCATGCCGGTTTCGAAAGATGCCTGATTCTGGCCCATGGAAGCGGGGAGAATCTCCGTTTCAGGTACAGGGATGGTGTGGAGGAATTCGTGGAAAACACTTTGCTCAACATAGACCCCACCTTCTGATTCGGATTTAAAATTCATCCATGAGGGTTCTGGTCTTCGATGTGGGAGGCACTTTTACCAAGTATGCCCTCGTTGAGGATTACGAGGTTTTGAGTCGGGATGCGATTCCCACACCCGGAGAAGATTTCCCCGGAGTCATTTCCTCCATAGTGGACCAATTCGATGGTCTGGATGGTGTCGCAATCGGATTTCCCGGAATAGTTTCCGCAGATGGCGTGGTGCTTTTCGCTCCCCACATCCCCTCCATGGTGGGGCGGAGTATAAAGGAGATTGGAGGTCTTCCTGTTCGAATCGATAACGACGCCAATCTATTCGCTCTGGGTCAGTATGTTCTTACGAGGGAGAGGGGTGTGAGGAATCTGGTGGGAATTACGCTGGGAACGGGGGTTGGAGGAGGTATAGTAATCGAGGGTAAGCTCTACAGGGGAAGGGGCGGAGCAGGGGAGGTGGGGCACATCATCATAGATATGGATGGTCCCCGGTGCGATTGCGGGAATTACGGATGTGCCGAGGCATTTCTCGGGGAATCTTACTTTCCCCGCAGGTGCAGGGTCTGGATGGAGAGGGAGGGGAGGAATCCCGGTCAGTTAAATGGAAAGGTGTTGAGGGATATGGCTGCCGAAGGGGACCCGCTGGCTCTGGACTGCTGGAGATGGTACGGTGAAAAACTATCTGTCCTGGTGGCCTCCCTCGTGAATGTGTTCGACCCGGATGCCGTTTTTCTGGGGGGTGGTCTTTCGGGGGCATTCGATTTCTTCGGTCCATCCATGTCCGTGGAATTGAGGAGGCTCTTGGGCACCAGAATCGATGGTGTACCGGTGGGGCCCGGTATAAGGAGGGATATTTCCCCGTTCCTGGGAGGTTTCGAATTGTTCAGGAATTGAATTCTCATCGTGGATTTCGGATTTTCGAAATATGTGCCTTTAAACTTCACGTGGATAAAAAGGAGGTGTGATATGAGGAAACTGGCATCGGTAATTGGCGTACTGGCCTTCGTGGGGATACTGGGAGCCACGGAGACCAGGGTGTGGACCCTTGCGCAGGGGCGAGTTGGCTTCCTTACGGACGATGAGGTGCTCATACAGATTTTCCCCGGCCAGATGTTTCGATTTGGCAGTTTTGTGACTGTGGAGAATCCGGTGGTGCCGGGGAATAGCATAGCGGGTGTTTACAGGTATGCATCTGCGTTTTACACCAGTGAGGACGTCGGGTTTGGGCTTTATCTGGGGCGTTCCAGGACGATAGACATGTTTACCACCACCATAAACGTGGCACCGATTGATCTGGTATTCGGGGTTCGTTCTGGGGGGGTATCTTTTGGACTGAACCTGACGCTAAACAAGTACTCTGACAAGGTTTACAATGCGAATTACAAGGAATCTGCCACAGTCTTTGCACTGAGGCCTGGATTTACGGTGGACCTTGGGGGTAATTCCTACTTCGACGGAGCCTTCTTCATAGATTACACCAGCGGTGCTGTGA
>WGAQ01000081.1 GCA_015494735.1 Caldifarciminota bacterium
CTCCAGAATCATCGAGGGGATAAGGCTTTCCGCCCTGCGCATGCTGGATGGAAAATGACTCTCGATAAGTTGTTATCTTTTATGTCTCTGGAAATAAAAATCTTAGTCAGCGAAAAATTCTGTATTGAAAACATTTAATGGCCTGTTTAAAATTCGAGACATGAGATGGGGCGCAATAATAATCGCAATTTCAATGCTGATTATCGTTCTTCTGGGCTACAGGATGTCGCCTGCAGAAAGCGAAAAATTTCTTCTGACTTATGATATGGATGGTTATCAGGAGATTTACGAGGTAATATCCAATGGTTACGATGGATATCTCGTGCTGGGAGCGTCCGCACAGGGTGGTGAGTCGAAGTGTCTGATTTCTATAGTCGATAGCATGGGAATGATGCGCAGGAATCTCATACTCGAGGGACCCTATTGCAGTTCGGCGTACAGGGGGAGTAATTCCTACGTGATTCGCATGTACGATACCCTTCTGTCCCTCGATGGATACATGTCTCTCCTGTGGAAGATTCATCTGGACAACAGGCAGAGTCCGGATATAACGGACCTGATAGGCGGCTTTCGGGATTCGTACTACTATGCTGTCAGCGTGGACGATGGCAGGAACCTTCACGTGCTCGATACGGAGGGGACCCTCCTCAGGAGTCTTCACCTGGCGGATGGTACGGGCTCCATCGCACTGGAGGTGGATTCGTGCGGTCATGTCCATGTGGCCCTCGAGGGGCCGGATGGAGGGGTGACGGTGATGACGGTGGTGGACAGCGGGGTGGTGTGGAGCAGGATTCTGGATTTTGGAAGACTCTTCGGAAGCGAGAGGGGGATACCCGTGTCCCTCCTGTGGAGGAAGGGAAATCTGTATCTGTTTGCCGATGCTGTCAGGGGAGAAATGTCCAGTCCGGTCTATGTGGTGGTGATGGAGGAGGGGGATGTGAAGGATTATGGAAAGATAGACGGACTGGGGAGTGTGGGGGATGCGGTGATTTTCGAAGGGGGTATAATCGTGGGTTATAACGCTCCCCTGGGGGGATTCCTGGTGAGGTTCTTCGACGAGGATATGGAGCCCATGTGGTCCCTCAAATCGGACAGGGGGATTATCATGGACATGGTGCAGGGATTCAACGGACAGCTGGTTATGGTGGGAAATATACCGGAGGAGGGGAATTTCTTCATGGCATTTGCGGACAGGAATGGAAAGTGGATTACACGATGAAATTCAGGATGTAAAGGGCTATTCCGGTCGCTACGGATACGTTGTATGAGTTTACCGATGGATTCTGGCGCAGGCTGACCACCGCATCCACGCTCCTCAATACGGACTGCCTTATTCCATAGTGCTCCGAGCCCACCACCAGAACACCCTTGTGGAATGGGGCATGCTCCTCCACCGGAATCCCTCCCCGCTCCAGTGCCATGGTTTGGATACCCTTCTCCCTCATGCTCTCTATTATGTGCTTTATGCTGTCGGAGAGGGAAAGTTTCACATGAAAAATGGCCCCCGCGCTGGCCTTCACCACTGCGGGTGTGAGTCCGGCCGATGCCCTCCGCGTGGCTATTATGTGGGTGGTTCCGGTCAGGGAGGCTGTCCTTATGATGGAGCCCAGGTTTCGGGGGTCCTGTATCCTGTCCAGTATGAGGAGGATTCTGGTTCGATTCTTCAGGAAATCCCCGATGTTCTCCTTCAGGGGGTACAGGGGCTCCCTCTCGAGGTGGGCCACGATTCCCTGATGCTTTTCCCCTCCGCTCATCTGGTCCAGACGACCCCTGGATGTGATTTCGAAAGAAATGGAGTGCTTTTCGAGGAGGGCCACCAGTTCATCCAGGTCCCTCAGACTTCCGGACAGGTACACCCTGGATGGCCTGAAGGGGGATTTGAGGGATTCCATAAGGGGATTGCGTCCGTATATGAGCATCTAATACCCCATCTTCTTCAATTCTTCGAAGAGTTTCTTCGCCTTTCCATTTACCTTCCTGGGAATCCTGATGTTGAAATGGACTATCAGGTCTCCCCTTCCCCTTCCATCCACCCGGGGCATACCCTTCCCCTTCACCCTTATGGATTCTCCGGGCTGGGTGCCCTCGGGAATCTTTATCCGGGTCTTCTCTCCCAGTATGTCCTCAATTTCCACTTCGTCCCCCACCACCGCCTGGGAAACGGTTATGTCCATTTTCATGTGCAGGTCATCCCCATCCCTCCTGAAGATGGGGTGGGGTTTCTCCTCCACCTCGATGTATAGGTCCCCGGCGGGTGCTCCATCCTTCCCATCGTCCCCCTTTCCCCTTATAACTATCCTCTGACCGCCCCTCATTCCTGCGGGAATCCTCACCTTCACCCTTTCTTCCTTCAGGATGAGACCCTTCCCATTGCACGTGGGACACTTCTCGTAGATTTCTTCCCCCGTCCCTTCACACGTGGGACAGACTGTTTCGCTCTGTATGAGGAATCCGAAGGTCCTCGACGTTTTTACAACCCTCCCACTTCCATTGCACGTGGGGCAGACCCTCTTCTTTCCACCGGTTCCCCCGCATGAGGGGCATACCACATACCGGTTGTATTTAATTTCCTTCTCCACCCCCCTGGCCAGTTCCTCCAGGGTGAGGGGCAATCTATACAGGATGTTCTGTCCCCTGGACCTGCGCCGGCGGGTGCGCGTGGCTGTCCTTCCTCCTCCGAAACTGAATCCGAACAGGTTCTCGAAGATATCCTGCAGGTCCCGGAATATGTCGGAGAATTCCGTGGAATGCGTGTTGAAGAAGTCCTGCCAGTTGAAGTTGTAGCCCGTCTGCTGGGAGAAGTCCGTCGTTCCGTACATGTCGTACAGTTTCCTTTTCTCCGGGTCCGAGAGAACATCGTACGCTTCGGAAATCTCCTTGAACTTCTCCTCAGCTTCCTTCTTCTTCTCCGGCGGAACCCTGTCGGGATGGTATTTTAAGACCAGTTTCCTGTAAGCCCTCTTGATTTCTTCCTGTGTGGCATCTCTCGAAACACCAAGTATTTCGTAATAATCCTTTTTTGCCATATTCACAATTTTACAGAAATTTCTGCACCTTCCTTCGAATAGACCGATATGGTCCCGTACGATTTTTCCGATGCCCGAATGCCCATTCCCGCCGGGGATCCCCCTTATGCGACCATAAACTTTCTCTGTGTTTATCATCTGCGGTGCCGGAATAACGGGCCTCACCATCGCGAGGGAACTGGTCCGAAGGGGTATATCTGACATCCTGATTCTGGAGAAGGAAGGGGTGGTGGGGAAGCATGCATCGGGAAGGAACAGCGGTGTCCTCCATGCCGGCATATACTACTCTCCCGATTCCCTGAAAGCCCGATTTGCCGTGGAGGGTAACCGCCTTATGAAGGAATACGTTAAGGAGAGAGGACTTCCCATAAGGGAGACGGGAAAGGTGGTTGTGGCCCGACGTCCGGAGGAAATCGAAGTCCTTTACGAATTGAAGAGGAGGGCGGATGCTGCTGGCAGCAGGGCGGAAATTGTGGATGAGAAGACCCTCGGGGAGATAGAGCCCCATGCCCGCACCCACGAAAAGGCCCTGTACACGCCCCTCACTGCTGTCATAGACCCCATTTCCATACTCGAATCCATGGTGGATGAGCTGAGGGCATCCGGCAGGGTGGAATTTCGATTCGGAGAGGCATGTGCGGGACACAGGGGCGGGGAGATTATCACTCACCGTAGCAGATATCCCTTCGACTTCTTCATAAACGCGGCCGGTGCCCATGCGGACAGGATTGCCCACTCCTTTTCCCTTGCCCGTGATTTGCTGATTTTGCCCTTCAGGGGCACCTACAGGAGGCTCAGGGATGCGAAATCCCATCTGGTGCGGGGCAACATATATCCCGTTCCGGACCTGAGGAGCCCGTTTCTCGGGGTCCACTTCACGAAGGGGGTGGATGGGACTGTGTATGCGGGACCCACTGCCTTCCCCGCTCTGGGCAGGGAGCATTACGGATTCCTTCCGGAATCCATCAGGGAGGCTGTATCCATTCTGTACAGGGATGCCGTTATGTTCTTCAGAAATCCCCCTTTCAGGTACAATGCCATGAGGGAGATTCTCAAGTACATCCCCGGGTTCTTTTACAGAGATGCGGCGAGCCTTTTGAGGGGACTGGAGAGGAGGGACTTGATTCCCTCCAGGAAGGTGGGCATAAGGCCTCAGCTGGTGAACTGGAAGACGAAGGAACTGGTCATGGATTTCGTCGTCCTGAAGGACGGAAACACCCTGCACATCCTCAATGCCATATCCCCCGCATTCACCACCTCCATGGCTTTCGCCCGATGGGTGGTGGACGAATTCGTGCAGACGTGATGATTCAGAAGGAGAATCTCAACTGGAAGTAGGGGGTAAGGGGTATCTGGTATATTTCCCTTCTGGTGGGCGGATTCGTGCTGTAGTCGTAGAATCTTATGAAGAGGTTTTTGAAGTTGAAGAGATTGATTATCCCGAATCCCAGACTTCCCCCCTTCACAGGAGTGCAGAACTTCCAGAATCCGGCGCAGGATATCGGTTTCTCGTAGTACACGTCTATTCTCCTGTAATCGGGCATGGTCATGGCATTCCTGTCGCTGAACATGTCCACCCAGATGATGAAGTCGTGATATCCGAAGGGACCGGGACTGATGTACAGGTACCTGGCCAGGATATCCGTATAGGGATTGCCCGTGGCATAGGTGAACTTCATCCCCACCTGCCCTCCCAGGGCCTTCCCATGGGCGGTTATGTTGAGGGTATGGCGCCTGTCCCATTCGGCCCTTTTCCAGTATTCTTCGTTTTCGGCCCTGTTGTATGCAAACATGAGGGTGTATGCGAAATCCAGCCAGTTATTCTGGAACCACACGTCTATTCCCCAGGAGAAGGCCTCCGCGGGCATCAGGATGCTCTCCTCTATGTTGGTGATGTCCGGATACATGTTCACCGTGGCCGTGAAGAGATAGGGCTTGACGAATAAGTTTATATCGAAATTCCCGAAGGATGGTATCCCCTCGATTCCGGCTATTATGTGGATATTGCTCACCGGGTCTATCCTTCCATAGGGGGCAACCCAGTAGTAGAAGGATGAAATCTGGAGTTGCGGATTCGTGATGGCTATGGCATACTGGTAATACAGTCCGGCGGCCAGCTTCAGGGCAAGGTCCTCCCTGACGAAGTACTTCAGATTGAACCTGGGCTCTATGGACCAGTGGTCCTTGTTATACTTATTGCTCCTCAGTCTGTAATAGTTCCCCCGGAGACCGGCGTTGAAGGTGAGTTTCTTCCACTCCCTCTTCCATTCGGAAAATACGCTGGCCACCATCGGGGTTCCCTCTGTGTACTGGGGAATGCCTATTAGATTGGAGTTGTAGTATCCCGAAATCACAGCCAGGTCCACTCCGAAGGTGCTGCTCCATTGGGGACCTATGTAATCGAATATGTTGCGCACGGAGAATATGTCGAAGTTGTTGTCCACCCTGAACACACCCCTCAGGAAATTCATCTCTATGGAGTTGCCCGTATAGGAGATGTAGGAGCGGTACAGGAGGTTGCCCAGTATGGTTTTGAAAATGAAGGAGGTTCCCCTGTTGCCCCAGTTGACATCCAGGATATCCTGGAAGGTGAAGTTATCCTGACTGTTGATGAAGGACAGACTCCCCATGGTGATATCGGAGAAGTTGTAGGTCAGTTTTCCGGTGATGTCGTAGAAGTAGTAAGGGAAGTTAATTCCCATCATATCCAGGACTTCTGCTATATAACTCCTGCGGATATTGAAGATAAAACTGGATTTGCTGCTTATGGGACCCTCCAGCATTACCTTGGTGGTCAGGGGGCTGATTACGGTGGTGAATCGGGTTTCCTGATAATTCCCTTCCCTCAGTTCGGCGTAGATTATGGAGCCGGTGGCATTCCCATAACGGGCCGTGTATCCTCCTTTGAGGAATTGGAATCGGTTTATGACATCCCCATCGAAGATGGAGACGAAGCTCCCCAGATGGTATGGATTGTACAGGTACATGCCATCCAGTATGGTCAGGTTTTCGAAGGGGGCTGAGCCCCTGACAGAGAACCTTCCAGAGAAATCGCTGGTGAACACCACTCCCGGCTGTACCTGAATTATGCGCATCAAATCCTTCTCGAAGGGGGAGGGCAGGAGTCTGTATCTGGATATATTCTGCTGGATGTTCAGGGAAAAGTCCTTTCGGAAAGTTTCCCTTCTGGCTGTGACCACTTCCTCCTTCAGCCTTATGGCGGAGGGTTTCAGGTACACCTTAACACTCAGAACGTCCTTCACGTTTATCTTCCTTTCGTAATCCTCGTATCCCAGGGCAGAGACCTTCAGGGTGTAGGTGCCGGGATGGGGAAGGTTGAGGGAGAAGAAGCCCTTTTCGTCCGCATAGGTGCCCCTTCCATCCACCTCGACCGCCGCATAGGGAACGGGCTCCCTCGTCCGGACGTCTATGATTATTCCGTTGACCGTTTGATTCAGGAGAATGAGGAGCATCCCATGGAAATTTTAATACTTAACCCCCGCCCGCAGGAGGCGGGGGAGACAGGGTGGTTCCCGCCGTAAAGGCGGGTTCGCAGGAGGGGTCTTCTACTTCAGGTCTGCTGTGCAGTAAGGGCACTTCACTGCTTCGATGGGTATCTGCATGTGGCAATAGGGGCATTCCTTCGTGGTGGGGGCGGGTGGTGCCTCCTCTTCTTCCTTCTTCTTGAGTTCCTGAAGCCTGTTCACTCCTTTGATTACCAGGAATATGGCGAATGCTATGATGAGGAATTCGATGACGGTATTGATGAAAACACCGTACTTTATAACGGGAGCACCGGCCTCCGTGGCTTCTGCCAGCGTTTTGTATCCCTTACCGGACAGGTCTATGAACAGGCTGGAGAAATCCACACCTCCAAGGAGCAGGCCTATCGGCGGCATGATGACATCCCTCACCAGCGAGGATACTATCTTACCGAAGGCAGCACCGATTATGATACCTACCGCCATGTCTATTACATTTCCCCTCAGTATGAATTTCTTGAACTCATTCCACATAGCAGAACCTCCTTTAATGCTAAATCAAATAAATTTTAAAGCCGAACACCTTGAGTTAATATTCCACTTTCATGCACTTTTGTATAAATTCATGTGGGGCAGTGTCTTTTGCGCAAATGGTTTGCACCTGCGATGCCATCGGGTCCCGGATTTTTCGAACTTTCCCGGCACCTTCCGGCGCGGGTTTCCTCCGGCTCTGGATACATTAAAATTTATCACCCGCCAGCGTAGCTCAATCGGCAGAGCGGCGCATTCGTAATGCGCAGGTTGGGGGTTCGAGTCCCCCCGCTGGCTCTCACCCTTCCATTTTCCTCCCGTATGGAGTAAAGCAACTTTCCGCCATGGATTATACAAAACCCGTTCTCATTTAACTGCTTAATCTTATGTCTTTTTGCCCATCACTTGCAATTTTCTTATAGAATTGTAAAATTTTCCCCTATGATGAATAGTACATCCATAAGCAAATGGGCTTTAGCCCTGAGCGTGGCACTGATAAGCGCAATGGGATGCTCCAGAACCACGGAACCGGACGATGGCAGTGGGGGTACAACCCCACCATATACTGCGATGGGCAATTTTTATATGGAAGGGTCCATCTACCTGGGAATTTTCCCCGGTAATCAGAGGTTCGATGGAACCACATTTGAGCTGAAAGATACTGCCAACAATAACATATCAGGGGCAGTAATAACTGTAAATGGAGATACGGTTCCAGAGTATTATGGCATCTACATGGACACGGTGAATGTTAAATACATGGCAGGAGCCACATACGACATAAGTGTCTATATAGACTCTTCCAATTACTTCGAGGGGAGCATCACGGCTCCGGATGTGGATTCCATTCTGATAGTCTCCCCACAGATGGGGGATACCATCCCCTACGATTCCCTGACCATAAGGTGGAACGTATTTGGCAATTCGTCGGCGCCGGTATTCGTTCTCTTCGGTAATGAAGAGTTTCAGGTGCCGGTCGGTCAGACAGAGTTCACCATACCGGATTCCGTCGTCCTCAGTGTGGTGAGGGAGCAGGGTGTGGAAAGGGTTCTGGCTGTTGCCAGTTTCAACAGGTTCCCGATTCCGGAGCTTTCCGACAGTTCCTATCTCATAGTGGGTACGGTCAATCTGACTCAGGTGGTCATAGATACGCTTCGATAACTCCCTTCGGGGCTTCGCCCCGTTTTCCTTCCCTATAAACTTTTCCCGCATGAAACTGATAATAGTGGAGAGTCCTGCCAAAGCCCGCACCATAAAGCGATTTCTCGATGCCGATTACGAGCTGAAAGCAACCCTTGGCCACATTGTGGATTTACCGGAGAAGGAACTGGGGGTGGATATCCGCACATTCGACATGAAATTTGTCCCCATAAGGGGAAAGAAGAAGGTAATCGATGAACTGAAGAAGGCAGTGAAGAAGGCTTCAAAGGTCTATCTCTCCACGGACCCGGACCGGGAGGGGGAGGCGATTGCCTTCCACGTGGTCAATCTGACGAAACCGAAGAATTACAGCAGGATAGAACTGCATGCCATCATTCCATCCGAAATTAAAAGAGCCCTGAGCAATCCCAGGGATATAGATTACAACAGGGTCAATTCCCAGTTCGCCCGCAGATTCATAGACAGGATAGTGGGTTATTTCCTCTCCCCCCTTGCCAGCAAGAGTCTGGGGGGGCGCCTTTCTGTGGGACGCGTTCAGAGTCCGGCTCTCAGGCTCATAGTGGAGAGGGAGCAGGAGATAAGGGATTTCGTGCCAGAGCCCTTCTGGCAGATAGTTTCCACTTACGAGAAGGATGGAATCCAGTTTGCGGCAAAGTATCCGGAGAATCTGAGGGACGAAGCGAAAGCGAAGGAGCTTTACGAAAGGGTGAAATCTGCCCCGCAACACCATATCCGCTCCGTTCAGGTGAAGGAGTCCCTGGAGCATCCCCCCGAGCCCTACAGGACAGCCACCCTCCAGCAGGAGGCGAGCGCCCATCTGGGACTCTCACCGGAGAAGACCATGCAGATTGCCCAGTGGTTATACGAGCATGGCTATATAACCTACCACAGAACCGACAGCCCCCGAATATCGGACGAAGTCATAAAGCAGATAAGGAAGTACATAAAGCAATTCGTGGGGGAGGAATACCTGCCCCCCAGAGCGTTTAAATACAGGGCGAAGGGTCTGGCGCAGGATGCTCACGAAGCCATCAGACCCACCATCATCTCGCCCGAGAGGAGTCCGGAGAATATAGACCTTCAGGGGGAACATCTTCGGCTCTATACCATGATATGGTACAGGGCTATCGCTTCCCAGATGGCAAAGGCAAAATGGGAGCATACGAAAGCCCATATCGATGCCGGTGGGGTGGAGCTGGTGGCAACGGGAAAGCGGCTGGTGTTCGATGGATGGCGAAAGTTCTACCCC
>WGAQ01000082.1 GCA_015494735.1 Caldifarciminota bacterium
CCCTTTACAGGGAATTCACGGAGGGGTATGCCTCCTACAAGGATTACATAAACGGCGACATGGGTTATGCCCTGTCCTACGGGGATTATCCCCTCTACGGGACGGACTTCTACGACGATGGGTGGTACGTGATATACGTCAAGGGCTCTTCCGTCCTCCACATGATGCGCATGACCTTCCGCAGGCTGTACGGGGATGCCGCGGTGGGCGATTCCATGTTCCTGGAAGCGTTGAGGTATTACGGAAATCAGCACGCCTATTCCTATGCCACCACGGAGGACTTCAAGAATGACCTGGAGGCCTTCACGGGAGTGGACTGGGACTGGTTCTTCCAGCAGTGGATTTACACCCCTGGATATCCCGAATTCGAGGTTTACTGGGGTCAGGAGGGGAATGTTCTGACCATAACGGTCAATCAGGTGCAGAATTATTACTGGGGCTACTACACGATGGACTATCCAATCAGAATCGTGTTCTCCGACTACACAACGCTGGACACGGTCCTGAACCTTCAGGGGAATTACTCCGAAACCTTCACCTTCTCCGTCAGTGGAATAGTGGATGATATAATCATGGACCCCGACAGCGATTATCTGGACCAGGTGCTCAGCGTGACAGGAAATTCGGAGGATTTACGGCCCTTCAGGATATCTCTGGATGGCGGTGTCCTGCATCTCCAGACTCCCGTCGCGGACAGGTACAATGTCGAACTCTACGATATCAGAGGAAGGAAGGTCTTCGGCGCCGTCTTCGAAGGGTCTCAGTTCAGCAGGTCTCTGAAGGTGCCTTCCGGAGTGTATATATACAGGGTTTCTTCGGACAGGGGGACCTTCACAGGGAAGGTAATCAGGTAGGGGGATTGTCCCCCTCTTTCATGTATTCCATTATGTCTCTGTAGATTCGGGCGGAAGCATTTCCGTAGATTCGGAAGAATTCCTGCGAGACCTCCTTCACGTGCCGGGATATGGAGGGATTCTTCAGAAGGAATCGAACGGTTTCCACCAGCTCCTGGGCATCTTCCACCGTGAATATGGCTTTTCTCCTGCGAAAGTAGTCCACCTGCTCCCTGACGTTCCAGTAGTACTTTCCCACTATCGTGGGGATGCCGAAGAAGAGGGGTTCCAGAACGTTGTGCCCTCCGTAGTCCTCGAGGGTTCCCCCCACGAAGGCTATATCGGAGATTCGATAGATGCTGCGCAGTTCCCCTATGGTATCCAGTATCAGCACATCCGGTCCGGTCTGGGGAGATGTCCTCATGGACACGATGAAACCCTCTTCCTTTAGTTTCCTCTTCAGATAGGGGACGTTTTCCAGATGCCTCGGAGCCAGTATGAATCGGGACAGGCCCCTCATCTTCTTCAGGGCGGAGATAATGTGGGGGATTTCCTTCCTCCTGATGCTCCCGAAGGTTATGAGCACGTCCTCCTCCGAAAATCCCACCTCCTCCCTCGATATGACCTTTACCGGTTTCATGACCGCATCCACTTTCAGGTCGCCCATGAATCTCACATCCCCCGCTCCCAGAAGGAGGAATCTGCGCCTGTGCTTATCGCTCTTTGCGTATATCCTGGATACGTTTTTCAGCACCCTTTCGAAGAACCACCTGAATCGGAAGTACCTTCTGAAGGTCCTGTCGGAAATCCGGCCGTTGACTATGAATATCCGGAGTCCCCGTTTTCTGGATTCCCCTATGAGGAATGGCCACAGTTCCGTCTCTGCAATCACCAATATGTCCGGATGGTGCTTCCCGATGATTTTCCCGACGAAGAAGGGATTGTCCACGAAGGGATATTTCTCGATGCTGGCATCCGGGTAAATCTTCTTTGCATGCTTCACCCCCGAATGGGTGTAGGTGGTAATGATGTACCGGTGCCCTCCGTAGGAGAAGGTATCTATCAGGGGTTTCAGTGCATTCAGTTCTCCCACGGATGCCGCGTGGAACCAGACCTTCATTGCGGAACAGGAAAGTTTAAGGTTCCCCTATAAAATTTCGCATCCATGAGAAGGATATACACACTTGCCATCGCTCTATTCGCCTCTTCCTGCAGCGATGGAGGGCTTCCCGGTAACCCCGTGTTCCTGAATTACGAGGCAGCAGGAACGGGAGATTCCCTCGTCCTCTACTGGGCTCCGGTGGAGGGGGTGGACTACTACTCGATTTATCTGGATGGAGTCCTCTACTGGGAGGGAACCGATACATCCATAAC
>WGAQ01000083.1 GCA_015494735.1 Caldifarciminota bacterium
CCGGGACAGGTAGATGATTATGGGAATGGACAGGAGGATGATGAACAGATAGGTGATGAATGCCCACTTTATTCCCCAGAACAAACCCTTCCAGTCTATCTTCATGCTGATGGAAAAGTTTAACGCCTTCACGATATTTTGAGTGCGGAAAACCGGAGCCACCCTCGGAAATGAAACCAGACATGCTGGTGATGGTCAAGGGACGCAGGTTCTGGAAGATTTAGAGATGAAATTACTCTCCTCGATGAGGGAGGGCGATGAAAATAAGAGCAATAAGCCTTTCGAGAATTCGAGTGCTTCCTGTGAAGATTGAACCTGTCCTTAAGGTCAACATCCACCCCATCGCTTATGGCAATCCATATGGTCTGCATCCCACGATATGAACCCTCAATTTTCCCCTGTAAAGGGCATATTCGTAAATCTCCATCTTCCCCGGCTCGATATCTCCAGCCAGACAGAGCTGGTGTCCATCGCAGGCAATCCGACCGATATTACACAGATTACGATCGAAGAGGTTGTCGGGGAATTCGGGCGGGGAACGCCCAAATCGAACTCCACCTGCTTGAATCTTAAAGGGTCCCGAAGGTCTATCCCCAGCCTCCGGTGGAATCTTGCACTCCTTACAGGAGTTAGCCATTCGGATGTCGAACCACAGGGGATGTTTTTCCAGTTTTTCAAGAAGTCCCCTTCCCGTCGAATACGCAGCCGCTCCCGGGACGCAAAGGATCCTGTCCGCGGATTGCCCCATTTGGAACAACTTCCAGCCTTATGGCGATAAGAGTAACGGGCTCGATTCTGGATTTACATCAGAGAAAGAAGTTCCCGGCATTTGAATTTAAAATTGTCAGCATGGAAAAAGTAAAGATAACCGTTGCAAAGGGGGATGGAATAGGCCCCGAGATAATGGACGCAACCCTCGACATCATCCTGGCAGCAGGTGCCAGAATAGAACCCGAATTCATCACCGTTGGAGAAGAAATTTATAAGAAGGGTATCACCACGGGAATTCCCCCGGAGGCATGGGAGGTCATAAGGAAGAACAAGGTGTTCCTGAAAGCCCCCATAACCACTCCTCAGGGTGGAGGATACAAGAGCCTCAACGTAACCATTCGTAAAGCCCTGGGACTTTACGCCAACGTGAGACCCGCCCGCAGTTATCATCCATTCGTCCCCTCCAAGTATCCCGAAATGGATGTGGTGGTGATTCGTGAGAACGAGGAGGACCTGTATTCTGGAATCGAGTATCAGATGAGTCCCCAGAACATATACGCCCTCAAGGTCATCACCTATCCCGGAAGCGAGAGAATCATCAGGTTTGCCTTCGAATATGCAAAACTCTACGGCCGCAAGAGCGTGACCGCCATGACCAAGGACAATATCCTCAAGATGACGGACGGCCTATTCCACAAGATTTTCGAGAAGATTGGAGAGGAATATCCGGACATCGAAAAGGGGCACTGGATAATCGACATCGGAATGGCCAAATTGGCCACCAAACCCGAATGGTTCGATGTGGTGGTGTTCCCCAACCTGTACGGTGATATAGCATCCGATATGGTGGTGGAGATGACCGGCTCCGTGGGACTGGGCGGAAGTGCCAACATAGGGGACGAATATGCCATGTTCGAAGCCGTCCACGGTTCCGCTCCCAAGCATGCAGGAAAGAACGAGGCCAACCCCTCCGGTCTCCTCAATGCTGCTATCATGATGCTGGTCTATATAGGACAGGGAGATGTGGCGGAGAAGGTGGAGAATGCATGGCTCAAGACCCTGGAGGATAGAATCTTCACCTATGACCTTGCAAGGAGGGCGAAGGAGTTTGGAATTACCGATTTCACACAGGTGGGCACCAGGGAATTCGCACAGGCAGTCATAGACAGGCTCGGTCAGAAGCCCCAGCATCTGAAACCCGCTTCCTATGCATCAGCCGGAAGATTCCCGAAGATAAAAGTCACCCTCACAGGTGGAAAGGATATGGTCCTCAAGGGGGTGGACATCTATATAAAGGCCCCCGGAATATCCGCAGAAGACCTCGGCAAGAAACTGGAAGGCCTTTCCACCGGAGCCCTGAAATTCGTCATCTTGGCCAACAGGGGACAGAAGGTCTATCCGGCCGATTATCCCGGCGTGTTTACCACGGACCACTTCAGCGCCAGATTCGAGGGTGAGCCCGGCAAGGTGACCAACGACGATATCAAAGAGCTCCTCAGGAGGATAGAGGAAGAAGGCCTCGAATGGACCAACGTCGAGAAGCTCTATTACATAGATGGCGAAAGGGCGTACACTCTGGCTCAGGGACAGTAAATTCGTGAACTGGAGGGCATTCGCCCTCCTCCTGCAGAAAAGAATTACAGGACTTCCCTGGGAAGAGCAAATCTTATCTTCTCCACTATACCATCTATCTCCTCCACCCCATCACCTCCCATCTCCTTCAGACGGTCTATGACTTTCTGTACCAGTTTCTCCGGGGTGGAGGCTCCGGAAGTGATACCCACAGCCCTCACTCCCTCCAGCCACACCTCCCTTATCGCCCCCTCATCCTCTATCAAATAGGAGCGGGCACCGTATCTCTGGGCCACCTCCTTAAGCCTGTTGGAATTGGAACTCTCACGGGAGCCCACCACGAGAACCACATCGCTTATGGTGGCAAGCCTCTTGACAGCATCCTGCCTGTTCTGGGTCGCATAGCATATATCTTCCCGGGGTGGAAGCACTATACCGGGAAATCTTCTGCGCAGGACCTCTATGATTTCCCTGGTGTCGTCCACGGACAGGGTTGTCTGGGTAAGGAGGGCCAGTTTATCGGATGGCGGGTCGTAATTCAGGGCTTCCTCCTTCGTTTCTATGATGTCTATTCTGTCAGGTGCTTCGCCTTTCACTCCTATAGCCTCCACGTGATTACTGTGGCCCACGTATATGATGTGGTAGCCCTCCTCCACGAATTTCTTCGCCTCCCGGTGAACCTTGTGGACGAGGGGGCACGTGGCATCGATCAATCTGAATCGTCTCCTTCGGGCGATTTCGTAATGCTCAGGAGGGGAGCCGTGGGCAGAGAATATGACGACAGCCCCTTCGGGAATATCGTTGAGGTCTTCCACGAATATAGCCCCCTTCTCCTCCAGCTCCCTGACCACGTGCCTGTTGTGAACTATGGCATGCTTCACATACACCGGTTTGCCGAATTTCTTCAGGGCCAGTTCTACCGTCCTTATAGCCCTATCGACACCGGCGCAGAATCCCCTGGGTCTGGCAAGGTAGATTTTGAAAGTCATTCTCGAAAAAGTTTAAAGTCCGAAGCGACCTGCAACCCGGGAAATTCAGGAAGATATGGACCCAACGAATTCGAAAGGGCACTTCAGTTTCTTCTTTTCCTTCCTGCATAATCAAAAGGTTAGATATTTCGCACTGCATGAATACAGGCCCGGGCTGTAATGCCCCTCCTCTCCAAATGCTTCTAAGCAGGTTCCACGACCACGAATCCCTCCTCCGAAAACACTATATGGCCAAAGAAATCCACCTCCATCTCCTTCAGAAAACGCATGATTCTTGCAGTTAATTTCCTGTCTTCCCTGCTTGGAACGAGGCTGCCCGAGGGATGATTGTGGGCCAGAGCCATCGAGCGTGCTCCATACTTAATGGCCATCTCTGCTATATCCCTCATGCTAACATACACCACATTCTTTCCTCCCACAGCAAGGACTTCCACTCCCAGCATGCGCCCCGCCCCATCCATGGCAACACCTATCAACTGCTCCTTCCGGGAGGAGGCGTATCTCCTGACCACATCGAACACATCCTCGAGAGTGTATATCATCCTGCCTTCTCTGTCGAATAAACGCCTTCCCAGTTCTATCGCAGCGAGAATGCGGGTGGCTTTCGCGGGGCCGAGTCCATCCACCATCATGAGAAGTTCCACATCCACGGAGGAAAGCCTTTCCATCGGGAACATCCTGAGAATCTTCCTTGCGAGGGAAAGAACGTGCTCACCACTCCTGCCCGTTCCTATGAGGAGGGCGAGGAGTTCCTCATCCCTCAGAGCAGAAGGTCCCATCCTGAGCAACTTTTCCCTGGGAAGCATGTCTCACCCCCTTAAAATTACCCCATGGAAAAGGAAAAGCGCATGTATCCCTTTGCCGTGGTGGGTCTCTTTATAACGGATGAAGACCCTCTGGAGATACAGAACCACAAACCGGATCTGGAAGCCGTCCACAAACTGGAAAAGGAGATGTCGAAAGTGCTATTCGATGGAAAAGCCACGGTAATACTCCTTCCCATCGCTATACCCCCTGAAGATGCTCCGGATGCGATCGACACATTCGTAAAGTCCCTTATGGAAGGCAACGAGGGGGAGGAATAGAACCTCCCCATCACTCATCTCCAACGATTTCAACATCCTCGGTCTCCCTGGTCAGAACCTGAATCTTATCCGCACGGATATAGTAGGAGGCGCGTCTATTACCCTCCTTATCGGTCCATTCGCTCTGTCGAAGGGAGCCCTCCACGTACACCGCAGCCCCTTTCTTCAATCTATCCATCAATTTCACGAAACCGGTCTGCACGTTTATAAAAGTGGGGTCGTCCTTCCAGTTTCCTTCCCTGTCCCTGTACCTGTTGGGAATTGCTATGCGGAAAGTCACCAGAGTATCACCATGGAGCCCGGCGTCGTCCACCAGGCGTCCCACCACGCTCACGTTATTGATTCGGGGAACCACTATTTTAACCATTGCCATTCCTCCTTTTGAGGCAATATTAATCGCAGGTGTTGACGATTTATTAACAGAATCGAGAAGATATTGAGAGTTAAGGATTTATTTGAGGGCGAAAGCGCCCTCAGGGAAGTTTGACCTCCGGATATTTTCTCAGGACCTCGAAGAACATATCCCTGAGCTCTTCCATCCGCTCCCTGGTCTTCCCCTCGAATCGGAGGACGATTACGGGCTGAGTATTGGAGGCTCTGGCAAGGGCGAATCCATCATCGAATTCGAGTCGCACACCGTCGATATCGATTACGTTATATCCCTTATCCTTGAAGTATTGCACAAGCTCATCCACTATCTCGAATTTCCTTTCTTCCGGTTCCACCTCCACCCTTATCTCGGGGGTGGAATAGTAGTGGGGAATCTCATCCAGGAGTTCCGAGATGCTCTTTCCGGAGTGGGCCACCTCTTCCAGGAATCTCAGGGAAGCGTATATGGCATCATCGTATCCGAAGAACCTGTCCTTTATGAAGATGTGCCCGCTCATCTCACCTGCCAGAGGGGCACCGGTCTCCTTCAGTTTGGCCTTCATGAGGGAATGGCCCGTCTTCCAGAGCAGTACTCTGCCACCCAGTTTCTCTATGTACTCGATGACTCCCCTGGAGCACTTCACATCGAGGATTATGGTGGCACCGGGATGGCTCCTCAGAACCTGACGGGCGATTATTGCCACTATCTTATCCCCGAATATGAGGTTCCCCTTCTCATCCACAACGCCGATGCGGTCGGCGTCACCATCGTATCCGAAGGCACCATCGTAATTCCCCCTCTTCACCTCGTCTATGGCCCACTGCATGTATTTGACCACAGTGGGGTCAGGAAGGTGATTGGGAAAATCGCCATCGGGCTCAAGGAAGAGTCCTTTGAAATCTATACCCAGAAGCGGGAATAACCTTTCTATCAATGGACCGGCCACTCCATTACCGGTATCCACCACCAGATGGAATTTCTTTCCGATCTTTATACCCGATTGAACGAAGTTCAGGTAATCGGATGCAATATCGTGAGACTCCACCCTTCCCTTCGAAGGAGATTTTCCAGCTCCCTCCTCCATCAGCTTCCTGAGTTCCTGTATCTGCTCCCCGTATATGGTTTCCCGGCCAACTGCTATTTTGAATCCATTGTATTCCTTCGGATTATGGCTGGCAGTCACCTGTATTCCACCCACGACCGGGAGATTGAATGTGGCGTAGTACATGAGCGGTGTGGGAACCGTTCCGATATCCACCACATCCAGACCCCCATCCGTCAAACCCTCCATGAGGGCCTTCTTCAGGGCAGGGGTGGTCTTCCTCACATCTCCCCCAACCGCAACCTTTCCCTCATTTCCCACGTATTTCGCATAGGCAAGACCCAGATTGTAGGCAAATTCTTCGGTTATTTCTTCCCCTGCTATTCCCCTTATGTCGTATTTTCTGAAGACTTTCTCAGGGTATCCGGGCATGTCGAACCTCCTTGATTTCGGGAAAATGTTAAAGGGATTGAAGAGGAAGAGGCGACGCCCGGAATCGAACCGGGGTAAGCGGATTTGCAATCCGCCGCCTGAGCCACTCGGCCACGTCGCCTCAGAGGGAAGAAAATTATAATGCTTGGTCCACAAACCTGCCGGCGGGACACGGAACGGTAAGGGGTTTCGAAGGGTCAATATGACGGGGAGACAAATTTCGATGAAGGGAAAGTACCTCAAAAACCTTCTCCAGGCAGGCGAAGAGGAAGGGAACGAATTGTCCTCATTTCAGGGTTCGATTCTCTGCCCTACTTTGAACGCCATGAAACCTGTCCCTATGAATGCAGTGTGAATCCCCGGACACTCCGGGCAATTACCGGGGCATTCATTTAAAATTTCTCCGTGCTTCTACTCCTCATCTTCCAGACCGACACCTCCACGGTCTACTTCCGGGGGGCGAGGATGGAATACCTGACAGACAGCAACAGGGTCATACTGATGGACTCCGCATGGGTCAGGAGGGGCAATATAACCTTAACGGCTGACACCATCGTATATTACACCGACAGGAAAGAGGTCATCGCAAGGGGGAAGTTCGAACTCAGGATAGACACCAACACCATAACAGGAGATAGTCTGAGATATATGCTGGACCAGGGAAAGGGCATTGCCTACTTCACCAGGAACTATATCCAGAAGGGATGGCTCTATTCTGGAGAACTCTACAAACTGGGCGGAGATACCCTCGCCATCAAAAGGGGCAGGTTCACCACGTGCGACCTCCCGAGACCCCATTACGCTTTCCACGGAAGGGATATGTTAGCCATAAACGATGAAATGGCTTTCGTCAGGCACGTGGTTCTGCGCATCATGGGAATCCCCATCCTTTATGCCCCATTCTGGATGTTCCCTCTGAAGAGGGAGCGCAGTTCCGGATTCCTGACACCCAATTTCGGCTTCACAACCATAGATGGAAAGTACGTCCGGAATCTCGGATACTACTGGGTATTGAACAATTATGCGGATGTCACCCTATACATGGACATAGTGGAGAAGAAGGGGCTGCGGATGGGAGTCCGATTCATGTACAACATATACCGACTCATGTCCGGAAATATAAACTTCAACTTCTCCAACGATTTCCTCATAAAACAGGTGAGGAGGAGATATGCGCTGGATGCCACCCATCAGCAGAACTTTCTGGGATGGAAGGTTTCGGCCAGGGCCAACGTGGTATCCGACAGAACATACTTTCAGGATTACGCGGAGAACAAGGACCAGTGGCTCAAGACACAGACCTATTCGTATATTCAGACGGGCAAATCCTTCACATGGGGAAATCTCTCCATGAGTGCCGATTATCACAGGAATCTCATAACCGGAGAGTACAGGAGCAATCTGCCATCCATATCCGTAAGCCTCAAAACCCTCAACATTCGGGGCATATCCATATCCCAGAGCATGTCTCTCCTGAATACATACAGGGGAGATACCCTGAACGACTACAGAAACATCTCCTTCAGCCACAGATTGAACCTCAACAGAACCTTCTCGTTCGGAGGAATCTTCAGTATCCCTCACAATCTCTCCTTCAGCACATCCATATCGGGAGACTCTCTATTGAAGGGCAGGACCGATATGTCCTACTCCACGTCTTTATCCACCACCATATACGGAAGGAGCATATTTTCCCTGTGGAAGATAAGGCGCTTTTACCACGACATGACCCCTTCGGTGGGAATTCGCTATTCCCGGCCCATCCTCTTCATAAACAACGATTCCCTGAGCCGCGTCCTCACCCCCTCCTTCAGTTATACGTACGGATTGAAGAACCAGTTTGCGGCAAAGGTAAACGAAAAGAGGATTTCCCTGGGCTCTCTGAATCTATCCGGCTCCTACAACCCGACCGACACGGCCCGCCCATTCTCTCCCCTGTCCATAAACCTCTCCCTGCCAAGCGTGGCAGGCATATCGGCGGGGGCAAGGACCACGTACGATTACTACACGGGAAAACTGGGGGACATATCGGGAAACGTATCCTTCCGGTGGAAGGTCATGGGCATAAATATCAGCGGCGGCGTGGTCTTTCCACAGAAGACCCTGAGCATAAGGGCATCGGGGAAACTGACCGAAAACTGGGCTTTCAGCTATAGTATCAACAGGAATCTGGAAACCGGAGAAATATTCGGACAGAACCTGAGCCTCACCCGTCAACTCCACAGGTGGGAAGCAGTATTCAGGTGGAGCGAGGTGGGACCATTCGCCTCCTACGATATTCGAATTTACCTGAAGGATATCCCCGAATTGAAAGTGACGAGGGGCATGCTGAATCTCTTCCTTCCGGATGTGGCCCCGTGAGGCCCATACAGTCATTCACAGGAAATTCGAAACCTGAAGCATGCGGTCGGGAATAATACGGGGGCATGAAGTTTCAGAAATCGTGCTCCATGCAATGTGTGGGAATAATGGTCGCAGGGTTCTGGAAGAAGGACCTGAATCATGGCCCTGTGAAGATTGAACCTGCCCCTGATGATATTATGTGATGCAAAACCCCTGTCGAGAATGAGGGTGCTATCGAGATTATAGATTTCCCCTGCTACAGACACTTCGTATCCCCTGACCGGCCTGCCCGTTTTCTTCGCCCGCGGCTATGTATCCGGGATTGTCTGGGGCAAAGAGGGATAGATATTCGCCCGGGTCGTTGCTGTGATATCCCGCATCGTGGACCTTTAAACTTTTCCAACTATGAAAAGGACCTACCAGCCCAACCGCAGCAAGCGAAAGAAGACCCACGGATTCAGGGCAAGGATGAAGACGAAAGGCGGCAGGAGAATCATAAAGAGACGCAGAAGGAAGGGGAGAAAGAGGCTCACGGTGTGATACGATGAAGGAGTTCGTAATCTTCCTCATAAAACTCTACAGGCGCCTCATCTCTCCCCTCTTTCCGAGCACATGCAGGTATTATCCCACGTGCTCGGAGTATTCCATCCTGGCCATACAGAAGTACGGGATTCTAAAGGGGGGAGCCAAGTCCGTATGGCGCATATTGAGATGCAATCCATTCTCTAAAGGAGGTATAGACTGGCCATGAATTTAAACAGGGTTCTGTGGTACTTTCTCATCTTCATGGCAGGCTACTTCCTGTGGATGGCTTTCTTCGGTCCGAAGCAGCAGAACAATACACAAAAGGAAATTCAGAAAGTGGTCCTCAACATTCCCTCCCCCGACACCACCGTTCCCATAGAGATGAAAGATTACTATCTGGAGATTTCCCCCTCCGGAGGTTATATTTCCCATCTGGAAATAAAGAAGTACGGCGCCACCATCGTGGATGGCCATCCGCTGCTCTACTTCCCCTCGAGGGAAGGAAGGCTCTATGCCATAGAGGCTAAAGACAGCAGGATAGACCTATCCGATTCCACAGATGGATTCTCCTACATCTTCGGAGAGAATTACACGATGAGCGTTGAGAATTCCGATACCATCGTAAAGATTTACAGTCTCATCCACGGGGGAAATAAGAACGAGGAGGGCCGTCTATCCGGATTCATTTACTACGACGGAAAGAAGATTCACTCCATCAACGATAAGAAACTCAAGAGCGGTTTCAGCGTGAACAATCCCGTCTGGTTCGGATACAGGAGCCAGTTCTTCTCATTCATAATACTCTCCTCCCCCGAAATGGTGGAAGCCAGGGCGGATGACGAAGGGAATGTGGAAATAACCGCCCGCATGAAGGAAAGGGATTACAGAACATACCTGGGTCCAATAGACCCCGATATAATGAAGAAGGTGGACCCGAGCCTCTATAACGTCTTCAACTGGGGCAATTTCCTCATCGCCCCGTTCACCAAATTTATCTTCTACACCTTCAGATTCCTGCATAACTTCATCCCCAACCTGGGATGGGTGATTATCCTCTTCGCCCTGCTGATGAAGCTGGTATTCTCACCCCTCACGTACACCTCCTACAGGTCCATGGCAAAGATGCGGGAGATACAGCCCAAACTGAAGCAGATACAGCAGGTCTATAAGGACGACCCCCAGAAGATGCAGGAAGAGATGATGAAACTCTACAAAGAGCACGGGGTCAATCCATTCGGCGGATGCCTTCCCCTCCTGATACAGTTGCCCATATTCTGGGGACTCTACAACGTTCTGAAGGACAGCATCGATTTCTGGAATGCCCCATTCATGCTCTGGATTAAAGACCTCTCTGCAAAGGACCCCTACTACGTCCTGCCCATAATCATGGGACTGGTGACCCTGGCCAACACGTTCCTGCAACCCACCGCAGATAGGAATGCCCGCATGATTGGAGTCATAATGGCTGTGGTGTTCGTATTCATATTCATGAACTTCCCCTCCGGACTCGTGCTCTACTGGCTGGCATACAGCACATTCAGCGTCGTGGAGCAGTACATATTCCGCAGAATCATGGCGGCATCGAAGTAAGGGATAGGAGATTCCGGCCCCTTTCGAAGTTCCGGAAAGTTATAGATATTATCCCGCCTATAAAATTTCACTTCAACAGGAGGTAAGGTGATGCCACGCTACATAGAGGGTACCGGTAATACCATCGAGGAAGCCGTCAAAAATGCCTTAGAGAAGGCCGGATTCGACATAAACGAGGAGGTGGAATATGAATTAGTAAGCGAAAACCCGCTCCGGGTCAGGGTATATCTGAAGAGGGAATTCCCGGAGCTGGACATGGTGGAGGAGGAAGTGAAGAAATTCATCGAAAAGATGGGCGGGAGAGCAACCGTATTCATCGAAATAATGGAGCCAAACAAGTATTACGTTAACATTCGAACCAGAAGGCTGGACAACATGCTCATAGGCAAGGAGGGGAAAGTTCTGCGGGAGTTCAGTTATCTCATGTCCATCATATTGAAGAAGAAACTGCCAGAGGCCACCTTCGTGATAGACGTCGCAGGATACAAGCGCAGGAGAGAGAGGTACCTTATAAACAAAGCCATTGCCACTGCAAGGCAGGCCCTGGAGACGGGAATGGAATACACCCTGGACCCCATGGAGGCATCCGAGAGGCGCAAGGTGAAGGAGGCTCTCAGGGAGATCGATGGCATAAGGGTATATACCGTGGGAAGGGGTCGCGACATCAGGCTCGTCATCGCTCCCCTCAAGAAAGAGAGAGATAACAGAGACGAAAACCCGGAAAAGGCGTGAATGACACCATCGTTGCAATCGCCACCCCGTACGGATATTCCGCCATCAGCGTTATCAGGGTATCGGGAGATTCCGCTCTCCCGATAGGTAAGAAACTCTTTTCGGTCGATAAATTAGAGCCCAGAAGGGCCCACTATCTCCTCCTCAGGGACCCCGAATCGGGAAAGGTCCTCGATGATGTTATCGTTATCTACTACAGGGCTCCCCGCTCCTACACGGGGGAAGACATGCTGGAAATATTCGCCCACGGCAATCCCCTTATAGCACAGAGGATAGTGGATATCATCATATCCCTCGGGGCCAGACAGGCAGAGAGGGGCGAATTTACCAAGAGGGCCTTCCTGCACGGGAAGATGAACCTCCTTCAGGCGGCCACCATCAACAACATCATCAATGCCCGAAGCGAGCAGGCCATATATGCTCTCAGGAGCCGGGTCGAGGGGCATCTGTCCCGAAAACTCGCAAATCTCAGAGAGCAGCTGCTGGACCTGCTGAAAGAGATAGAAGCCCGTATAGACTTCGAGGACGATGTTCCGGAAATCCCGAGAGAAGAGATAAATCGACGCCTGGACGGGGTAATAAATCTCCTGGAAGGTATGATAAGGGATGCCCGCCCCATGGAGAAGGTGGTGGAGGGCATAAGCATAGTGATATTGGGGAAAGTCAACGTGGGCAAGTCGTCCGTATTCAACAAACTCCTGGGATTCGACAGGGCCATCGTGTCCAGCATGGAGGGAACGACCAGGGACTACATATCGGAGAACCTCCAGATGGGTGGATTCATGTTCCGGGTCATAGACACGGCCGGAATCAGGGAAACGGAAGATTACATCGAGAGGATGGGAATAGAAAAGAGCCTGGAATTAAAGGAGAGTTCCGACATAATCCTGTTCGTGGTATCGGCGGAGGGAATGGACGGGAGGGAAAGGGAACTCATATCCCGTCTTCCTCCATCCCGTACCATAGTGGTCATAAACAAATCCGACCTGAGGGAACCGGACTTCTCCATAGAGGGGTTCAGGAGTATCAGGGTGTCTGCCAGGACCGGGGAAGGCTTCGACCGTCTGAAAGAGGAAATCCTCCGGATTGCAGGGGAAATGTTCTCCGGAGACTTCTATTTCTCCACCGGTGAACTGAACCTCCTGCGTGAAGCTCTGCAGCAGTTGAAGACCGCCCGCCAGATGGAGGAATTTCCCATAGACATGGTCACATATCACATAAGGGCAGCAGCTCTCTCCATAGCCAGCATTCTGGGAATCGAGGACCTCCCCGAAGAGGTGCTGGACAGGGTCTTCAGGGACTTCTGCATCGGCAAATAATCGCCACCACGACCGTCGCTGAAAAACGCAGGTCGCTGTGTTCATTTCAACGAAAATAACCGGAGTGAGAAAAACAGTGGGAGGGTCCTGTTTCTTCGGCCCCTTACCATCTAATGTGTAAGCAGTCCCCCGGAATCACATATATAGGGGTCTCCGGAGGGTGCATAAGGCCGGCTCAAAGGAAGAGGCTCTAAAGGCTCTTTAGGAAGTATCGAATCTTCCGAGTTTCTACGATTCTCCGGAGGAGCTGTGGGAATCGATTTACACTACCAGCCCCATTTTGGAGTATGGCGGCATTAAGGCTTCACACAAAATTCTGACAGAACCGTGCCTCCCCCCTCACCTGCCCGCAATTGGTGTTAATTTTAACGGAAATATAACGGATTTATACTTTCAGGATGCTCGCAGTATTCGTTTCAGGTGTAATGGGGCTCTCTTCGAATCCCGCACCCCGGATTTCCGGGATGGTAATAGATTCGTTCAATATAAGGCACGTGGGAGCCTGGTCCTATGGACCGGCCTTCGTGGTGGAGGGAAGCGATTCCATTGCGTACCTCTCGGCAGGGGCGGGGGTCCATGTACTGGACATGTCGGACCCCGGGCTCCCCGTGAAGGTTTCCTCTTTCCAGACATCCGGACTGGTACAGGACCTGACAGCAGATAGCACCCTCCTCTACATAGCCGAAGAAGCCGCCGGAGTGGAAATCTGGGACGTATCCTCCCCCGACGGGCCTGCTCTCCTTTCCCGAATCATGGACATACCCCTCGCTTACAGGATTTCCGTCGAAGATAGCCTCCTGTTCGTCAGCATGATGGACTCAGGAATGGCAGTGATAGATATCCGGGACCCCATCAATCCGCAATTTCTCGGTCAACTCGTACCCTACATCGGGTGTCCTGTCATGGACATCGCCACGTACGGCAACTATGCATATCTGGCCTGTGGAGATTCCGGAATCGTCATAGCAGATATATCCAATCCTTCCGACCCCTCCTTCGCAAGCAGAATAACCCCCGGAAACATTACCCTCATAGAAGTCAGGGACTCCAACCTATTCGCCACAGGTCTGGATGCGGGTTTCCTGGTCTATGACCTGTCCAGCCCCACCAATCCATCCCAGGTGGGCTCCTACGTGTCCTTCGCATATCCGAGCGACCTGGCAATATATGGGAACTCGGCCCTCATAGTGGAGAATATAGGAACCCTGTACGTCCTGGATATAAGCGACCCCGAAAATCCCACGAGGACCGTTTACTATTACAACGACGACCTCTTTACCGGGGTATCCATAGTGGGCAGCACGGCTCTCATCACCGGTGTGGATTCGAGCCTCATGATGGTGGACATCTCCAACCCTTCCAGCCCGCAGTTGTTGGACACCTACCCGACGCCCCGCTCCTCAGAAAGGGTCGGAGCCCATGGGAGCATAGCAGTTACTCTGGATGACTACGGAATGCGAGTATTCGACATCGAAAATCCTTCCAGCCCCGTATTCACTGCCCATGTGCAGGGCTCCGAATGGGTACAGGATGCAGACGTGTACGATGGATACGGCTTTCTGGCAGATGAATACGACCTCAGGATATACGACCTGAGCGACCCCTACATCCCCATTCAGGTGGGTACGTACAGCGCTCCGGGATACATATCCGACATCGAAATCATGAACGGAAAAGCTTACCTGGCAGATGGATATTCGGGACTGGTAATAGTGGATGTGAGCGACCCGGCGAATCCCCTGGAACTGGGAAGCGTATCCACCTATGGATACATGTCCCGCGTGAGCACTAACGGAACGATGGTCCTGATTTCGGAATACGATAAGGTTCATCTGGTGGATGCGAGCGATCCATCCAGCCCCACTATAGCATCGACCATGCAGTTCAACGATTTCATCAGCGGTCTGGCCTTCCTCGGAAACGATTACGCCGTAATAACGGAATACGATTCCCTCATGCACATATTCGATATAACCGACCCCACGTCCCCCGTGGAGGTGGCAACCATAAGAGAGAATGGAACCATCCACAGCCTATCCACCGCCCCACCGGTGGCCTTCATCATAACGAAGGACTTCTTTACCAGACTCATCGCCATAAACCTCTACGACCCTCTGAATCCTTCGGAGGTGGGGATTTATACCCTGCCCTTTCCTCCGGGAGAGGTCCACGCCACAGAGGATGCCATATTCGTGGCGGGAATGGAGGGCGGATTCCACGTATATCAGTTCTACGGAACGGACACCGGAGAGAGGCCCATTGCTTCCCCCGTGGATGTACGATGGATTACTCCCGGCATGCTGGACATCATGGTGAATGCGAATTCCAGTATCCAGCTTCAGATTTACGATGTGAAGGGAAGACTCATCCTCCGCAGGGACCTGAAACCCGGAGAGACAAGGATGAGGTACCGATTGCCTGCAGGGGCATATATCCTCAAACTCGGACCCACGACCCGGAAGTTCATCGTAACGAGGTGAGGGGGCAACAGCCCCCTATCTGTACAGAAGTCCCACTAAATCAGCCTCCATCAGGAGCCTGTACACGATGGCAGGGGAGAGACCCACCACGGTGAAGAAGTCCCCCTCCACCCTCCTGATGAATCGTGCCCCCAGACCCTGCACAGCATAAGCACCTGCCTTGTCCATCGGCTCTCCCGTTCCCACGTACCACTCTATTTCCTGCTCGGTCATGGGATAGAAGAGGACGCGGGCGAAATCCAGATAGCTGTATCTCCGGTTTCCGTGCAGGAGAACCGTGGCTGTGAAAACGGTGTGCTTCCTTCCGGAGAGTTTCCGGAGCATCACGAAAGCCTCCTCAGGGCTCGATGGCTTGGGCAGAATCTCATCCAGAAAGACCACGGTATCGCTCGCAAGGATGGGCAGGTCTGGATGGAGGCTCTGGACGGACAGGGCCTTGCTAAGGGCATTCTCCATCACCGTCCTGACGGGGTCAGGGTAAATAACCTCCCGGA
>WGAQ01000084.1 GCA_015494735.1 Caldifarciminota bacterium
GGATACTTGAAGAGTATGGCAGTTCCGCTGTCAGGGATGTGGGTGGAGGGGCTCCCATTATATACGTATTCCAGATACCAGTCGGGGTTTATGCCCACCGCCGCAGTGGAGTCCTGTATTCCAATCGTGGCGTCATTGTAATCTATGGCGGAGTTGTACTGCAGTTTGATGTCGCCGTTATCGTAGAGGATGACCTCGAAGTTCATGTACACGCTTCCACCATAGCGGGGTACGTTGTGATACTGAATAACAGCACACGCACCGGAATATCCATCTGGACAGGTGGAGAAGGCCTGGAAGTAAATATCATCCGCGCTGGCGTCGGCGGGATTGAGGTCGTCCCACATGACTGCTATGAATCCATTGGGTCCGTATCCGCTATCCGGAAGAGCAGCATTGCTCAGGCCCTGATAATCGTATGGATTTTCCAGCACTATGGTTCCGTTGGAGCATATGGAAATAGAGTCCTTTACCTGGTCGTAGTAGGGGAACGAAAAGCCCAGATAGTAGAGCGTGGAGGCCGAAGAGCCCGAGCACCAGTCGTCGCCGGCACCAAGGGAAGTTCCGGTCGTCGATATGTCTATCCAGTTGAATGTCACCCCGGCATCACCATCCTGAGTTGAATAATACATGTATCCGAATCCATCGGGACCACCGGATAGGAGTTTGTACGAGTCCTGATAATGAGACTGTACCCTTGCCGGTGCAACCGGCTCCTTTTTCAGGGCTTCGTAGCCCGTGTGTACACTCTGCGCACTCAAACCTGCACTTGCAAATACTATGAACAACATGGCCTTCAAATTATAAGGTCCTGAATGGGATAGTGTCAACAATCTGCAAGTTTTTGGTTGCATTGACGATAATGTTGGACGAGAAAATCGCTGATATTGATAGATTTAAAATCACAGAATAAACGCACAAAAACTGTCGTGTTCTGGTTGCGGAAAGGACACGGACCCCGGGGTCAAAACAGACATAATCCAGAAGGTCGAACCTGCGAAGGGCCACCGATAAGGGATTCGATATCCGGGTGCCTGCCTTCTCCCGTTGCGGGGGCCCGTTTTTCTGCTTCTTCTTGAACCAAAGGGGCACTTTTTATTGAAATCCCTGTGCATGTCGGTTTTAAGAATTGTGCCGATCTGGAATGCTTTAAACTTGAAGTGAAATAAACGGGGAGGTGATAAATGCTGAACTTAGAAGAAGTTATAAAGGACGTTCACAGGTTCGTCCCCAACGTGTGGGGTATTATTCTCGTCAGCGAGGATGGTCTTCCCATAGACCACGCTTTCACAAAGGCTATAGGGGTGGATGACCCCCTGATAATTTCCGGGCTTCTATCTTCTGCCACCGGTCTCATAGAGAATCTCCTGAGGGAGCTGGCTGATTCTTCCATGGAACTGCTCTTCTCTCAGGGTGATAAGCTCTCCATCCTCATAGGGAGGGTGGATGTGGGATTCCTGGCCTTCGTTGCAAGTCCCGATGCAAAACTCGGTCCCATGCTCATGGAATTCAAAAAGCAGTCGAAGATAATATCGGATGCATACAGGGAAGTTCTTTAAGCAGGGGGTTCAGACCATGAAAGATGCTGTCAGGGAGTTTATAAGGAAGGAAGGGGTGATTTTCCCCGCGGATTTCGTGGTGGAGATGTATGCTCAGGCCCTGAAGTTTGCGGGTGGACTGGCGGGTTTGATTCAGTCCCTGTCCAGAAAAGCGGGGGAGAAGGCCGGAAATATATTCAGGGAGAACTACGGGGGAGATGTGGGTGTGGATAGTCTTCCGGAACTCCTCAGGATTTTCTTTCAGGAAGCGGGTTTCGGGGACCTGAGGATAGAGCTCGACGGAAATATCCTGAGGGTGGAGGTGCTCGATAGTTTTCTCCTGAAGATAGACAGAAAACCGGAAGTTACCCTGAAACCTCTCCTCGGAGCGATAGAGGGATTCGTATCATCCTACACGGGAAGGAAGGCTTCCGGAAAACTCACTGGAAAGACCATGGAAATCGAAATTTAGGGGGCTGCGCCCCCTCAGAGCTTTATGACGTTGGGAGAGGGCTCCCTGTAAACGTTCTTGGTGTCGAATATCACCCTGGCGCTGTCCCTCAGCATCTTCCAGTCTATGGATGAGTGGTCCGTGGTTATGACCACCAGGTCGTATCCTTTTACCTTCTCTTTGCTGAGTTCGACGGAGCTGTACTCCTTTTCCCCTATTGTAATGGATGGAACGAAGGGGTCGTGGTAATCCACCCTGGCCCCTTTCTCTTCCAGAAGGGCTATCACATCCAGGGCGGGCGATTCCCTGGTGTCCGATACGTCTTTCTTGTATGCAACTCCCACCACCAGTATCGTGGAGCCCTTCACGCTCTTCTCCATATCGTTTAGTATGTCCTGAATCCTGCCCACCACGTATCTCGGCATATTGGTGTTTATCTCGCTGGCCACCTCTATCATCCGGGCGTTGTAGTTGAGGGTCTTCAACTTCCATGAGAGGTACAGGGGGTCTATGGGGATGCAGTGACCGCCTATTCCCGGTCCGGGGGTGAACTTCATGAATCCGAAGGGCTTGGTGGCTGCGGCGTCTATCACCTCCCACACATCTATGTCCAGCAGATTGCACATTATGGCCAGTTCGTTGACTAAAGCGATGTTTATGGCCCTGAAGGTATTTTCGAGGAGTTTCGCGGTCTCCGCTACCTTCGCGGAGGACACCACATGCAGGTGGTCCAGGACCTCGCTGTAAAGGGCGGCTGCCACTTCCGTGGACTCCGGGTCCACCCCTCCCAGAACCTTGGGAGTATTCTTGAACTTCCACTTCTTATCGCCCGGATTTATCCTCTCCGGGGAAAAGGCGAGGAAGATGTCCCTCCCCACCTTCAGGCCCGTCTTTTCCAGTTCCGGCTTCACCACCTCGTCTGTGGTTCCGGGATAAGTGGTGCTCTCCAGGACGATGATATGCCCCTTCTTCAGATGCGGCTTTATGCTCTCCACTGCGGCCATTATATAACTGAGGTCCGGGTCCTTCGTCTTGGAGAGGGGGGTGGGGACTGTTATGATGATTGCATCTGCATCCTTCACCTTCGAATAGTCCGTGGTTGCCTTCAGAAGACCTCTTTGCACCACTTCCCGGAGCTCCTCATCCGATATATCTTCCACATAACTCTTCCCCTCGTTTATGGAGCGGGCCTTCCTTTCGTCTATCTCTATTCCGATTACCGGGAACCCGCTCCTTGCGAATTCGACTGCAAGGGGAAGGCCCACGTATCCCAGACCTATTACGGCAACCTCAGTGCGCCTGTTCTTTATATCGTCCAAAATCCTTTCCTTCATAGTATTCAACCCCCTTTGAAATGAATCTGGCATAATCTTCGGGACTGTGGGCATCGCTGCCCATCAAATCCGCCATCTCCATGTATCTCATGGCCCTCCTCTGGACCTCCCTTCTATAACCTCCGGTCAGGCTCTTCACGTTCAACTGAATCAGGGCTCCAATTCCCTTTATCCTCTTCACGTCCTCCATGGTTATGTGGTCGTGTCTCTCGGGATGGGCCAGTATGGGTCTCAATCCCCTGCGAATCAGCTCCAGAAGGGGTTTCTCGTAATCGAATTTCTCATCGAACCACGGCAGTTCCACCAGTATGAATCTGGTTCCCTCTATGGTCAATTTCTCCGGATCGTGCACCGACAGGGTATCCATCGCCACCTCGTATCCGATTATTATGTCGAATCCCGTTTCCCTTTTCAACCTGTCCCGCAGTTCTTCCAGCATGTGCCTGTCCGGAACGTACATGGGGTTTGCGTGGGGGGTTGCCACCACCCCTTCGAATCCCAGTTTCTTCAGGTGCTCTATCATTTCGATGGATTCCTCCATGCTGGATGCTCCATCGTCTATGCCCGGAAGGATATGGGTGTGAAAATCCCACATGAGGGGAAAAGTTTACAGGGAGCGGTATTTCCTGAAGAGGACGAATGCGAGGATACCCGAAAGGCTTCCTCCGACGGATGCCCAGAGGAACAGATAGTTGGCGGGGACCATCTCCCCCAATATGCCTGTGATGAGGGATGAGAGGGACATGAATCCCACCACGGCCAGGTTTATGAGGGCGAAGAGCCTGCCCCTGAACTTCTCATCCGCATACTTCTGGACGATTGTGGTTCTGGAAACGGTTATGAGGGGGATGGAGAGGCCGTGTATGAAGATGAAAAAGAGAGCCGTTGGAAAGTGTTTTATGAATACGAAGGGGAAGTAGGTGAATCCGTCCAGAAACACTCCCCACTTCAATACGTCGAAGTCGTTGAGTCTGTTGTAAATCCGGGACAGGATGAGGGCCGATAGGAACCATCCCAGGGACATGAAGGCCTGAAACCATGCGTATTCCCTCGCTGTCAGTCCAAGGAATTCCTTTATGTACAGATTGGCTCCCACCACAGCGGGCCCCATTATGAAGAGATTGTCCAGGGCTGTGAGGATGAGGAGGTACAGGAACATGCGGTTTTCCTTCACGTACCTGAGACCCTCTGCAATTTCCCGCAGTACCCCATCCCTTCTGACGGGCAGTTCCGGCTCCTTCACCCATATGTTCCAGATGAGGATGGCGGAAATCAGGAATGTGAAACTGTCTATGAAGAGCAGGAATATGAGGTCGTTCCTTATGCTTAGTATGATGGGGGCCAGCATACCGCCCAGGAATATGGCGAACTGATACGATGTCTGGATGTAGGAGTTGGCTTTTCCCAGTTCCCTCCTGTCCACCAGATAGGTGACGAAGATGTCCCTCGCGGGGGCGAATATAGTGTTGAAGGAGCTCAGGGAGAATCCGATGAGGGACAGGGTTATCCAGTTTATGAGCCCCATCTTCCAGAGGAGGGGAACGCTCAGCAGAATCATGGCCCTTGCCAGGTCCGATATGATGAGGAGCTTCTTCCTGCTGAATCTGTCCACCAGTGCCCCTGCGAACAGGCCTATGGTGAGGTAGGGGAGGGTTTCGAAGAAGTTCACCAGTCCCGCCTTGAGGGATGGAAGATGACTCTCCACGCTCAGGACCAGAAAGAGGATGGCCACCATGTACAGCTGGTCTCCAATCGCCGAGATGAACTGGGCGGATATGAGTTTCAGCAGATTTCCGGAGCGATTCATGAAATCAATACCTGAGGATGTGCTTCAATTCCGGATTTTCCTTTATCAACTCCTCTATTTCCTCCTTCGTGAGCCTGGTGGGTCTGTCCCTTCTCGCTGGTACCACGCAGATGAACCCGAATACGTCTCCTCTGTTGGCAAGGAGTTGATGGGGTTGCCAGGAGGGGATGTGTATGACGTCGTATGGGGCCATCTCGTAAACTCTGGAGCCCACCACGACAGTTCCCCTTCCCCGCAGAGCCATCACTATGTGGGGATGCTGGTGCTTTTCCAGAGAGGAGTAGCCTCCCTCCTGTATCTCGAAATACCGGTAGTGAATCTCGTCCGTTTTGACGATTTCGTTCCTCAGAACCCCGAGCCAGGAGTTGTCCGGCGACTTGTAATTCTTCGTGGGGACCCCCTCCCAGGTGTAGTCGTCCCGGAAGGGGAAGAAGATTACCTCAGACTTTCCCCTATCCATTTCAGGTAATCCGGGTTGCCTTCTTCTATCTTCAGGGATATGATTTCCGGAACGGTGTAGGGATGGATTTTCCGGACTTCCGAAATCAGCTGGCTCATCCTGTCGGAGGATGTCTTCACTATCAGGAGAGTCTCCTCGTCCTCTTCGATTTTCCCCTGCCACCAGTATATGGATTTTACCTTCCGAACCATATTAACACACGCTGCCAGTTTATTCTCCACCAGGTATCTGGCTATCTCTTCCCCCTTATCGACCGGAGCGGTGATGAGTACCACCCTGTACTCCATGATTCACCTCCCCTGTGCCGCTCTGACAGCTGCCTCTGCATTCACCAGTCCACATCCCGTGTATATGTCTCTCCCCGCATCCAGTACATCTATGGCCGTCGCGCAAAGGATGTCGGTTACTTCCTGCGGTGTTAAATCGGGATTGACTGTCAGCATCAGCCCGACGATTCCCGAAACCAGAGGCGCTGCCATGGAAGTTCCGCTCATCCATGCGAGGTAGTTATTGGGGACGGTGGATATAATCCACACTCCGGGAGCAGCCACATCCACCTCCAGCCCTCTGGAGCTGAAATCGGCGATGGTGTTGCTCGTATCCCATGCGGCCACGGCTATTACGCCATCGTAGGCTGCCGGATAGTTGACAGCCCCTCCGTTGTTCCCTGCTGCGGCTACGACTATTTTACCCCTCGCCAGGAGGGTGTCTATACCTTCCTTCATCAGGGAATCGCCGCTCGAGGCTCCCAGGCTCATGTTCACTATCCTCACATCCGGATTCCGGGCTGCCTCCAGCATGGCTTCGAATATGTCGTCCGTCGTACCGCTGCCGGTCTCGTCCATCGCCCTGTATGCCACCAGGGTGAAGTTCCCCGCACCGGCGAGCCCTATGGAGTTGTTCATGGTTGCCGCGATGATTCCCGCCACGTGGGTACCGTGGAGTTCGTTGTCCGGGTCATCGGGGGCGGGGTCCGGGTCGTTATCCACGAAGTCGTAGCCTTTGTAGGTTCCGAACTGGTTTATCAGTTCCGCGTGGTTGTAATCCACCCCTTCATCTATTATGGCGATGGTTATGGTCCTGTCTCCCCGCGTGATGTCCCATGCCCTGTTCAGGAAGACAACGAATGGTCCCCACTGCTCCCTGGTGAAGTAGGGGTCGTTGGGTATATAGACCGTCCTGTAAATCTGATTCCTCTGGATATATCTTACGCGCCTGTCCTTCCTCAATTTCTTCACGGTGTTACTATCCGCATCCACCACTATTGCAGGGAAGTTGCGAATCCTCTTCACCACTTTCACGCCGAATTGCCTGCTGACATCGTTCGTGAAGGCATCCACGGACGCCTTTTCGTCCAGCCTGACTATGTACTGAAGCGCCAGGATGAATTCTATCATTGTCCGGCCCTCCTCATGAGCCTGACAGTTATGGGCATGGTGGTATCTTCCCAATTGACCACGACGAAGTAGTACTTGCCGTCCTCCGGTATTACGATGTACCTGTCTATGACCGACTGACCTGTGGTCCTGTCCCTGAGCACGGCTGTGGTATCACCCGAGCGCCACTTCTCGAAGTTGACGGAGTCCGTCCAGAAGAATTCCGATATGAGGGATGCCATGTATCCCGCATCCACCGTGTCCCCCGCCTTCAGGGTTCCATAGACGGCAAAGTAGTATCCGAAGGGTTGCAGCGAGACCCTTCCGAAGTAATTCTCAAATGCAGGCTCCACAACCGGCTCTTCGGGGATAATTTTCACACAGGCTGTGAGGATGGCAAGGGAGGCCATCAACAGGAAGATTCTTCTCATACTGCAAAAAATTTTAAAGTTCCGCACTGTGTTTTCAACATGACCTGCATGCTGTGGAAGTATGTGCGTTTAACGGTATAGATTGCATTAAAATTTTAACGGAAAACGGGAGGAATTCTCATGTCGGACAGGGAATCGAAGAGGGAAATCGTGGAGGGCTCCTTCGGCACTCTATCGGAGATAGCGAAGAAGGCTCCGAAACTGGAGGGGGTGGCCACCGGAATCGATGGTCTGGATGAGTTGTTCTTTACCTCTCAGATAAAGGATGGGAAGCCCGTAAAGATACCCCTGGGGGGAATTCCCCGCTATGCAGTCGTCAATCTGACCGGTGTATCCGATACGGGCAAATCCCTGATGGCGGAGCAGTTCGCCGTGAAGCAGGCCTCTCTGGGAAATAGAACGGCCTTCATAACGGTGGAGACGCCCGCAACCTTCCTTTCGATGGGCCTGAAGGGAAGGGCCACGGCGATGAATGTGCCCTTCGAGGACATAGAAAACAACATAATCATTATCGATGCGGCCAGTTATCACGTCCTGAGGGAGGAGATTCCCACCCTCCTCAATACCCTCGCCCATGTGATAAAGACCTACAAGGTGAAGAATGTGGTCATCGATTCCATAACGGGCCTTTACGAGGCAAAGGAGATGCTGGCCCGAACCATAGTGAGGCAATTGTTCAACTTCATGAAGAAGTGGTACCAGACGGCAATATTCGTCTCCCAGAAGCGCTCCGGCCACGAGGAACTTTCCGCGGAGGCGGCCGGTGGTTATGCGGTCAGCCACATAGTGGACTGCTCCATAGTACTTGCCAAGAAGACCATACTGACCATATACGACGAGAGGATATTCGGCAGGCCCATAGGGGAGATGGTGAGGCTGTTCAGGATAGATGGATGCAGGATGTGCGGACACGATACCCGCACCAGAATCATGGAAATCGATGACCTCGGGCTCGTTCATATAGGCCCGCCCCTTTCCGAAATAGTGAAAAGGAGGAAGAGTTGATGGATTACGGCAGTTTGATATTCTGGCTCTTTCTGATATGGGCCTTCCTCTGGCCCCAGATGAGATACCAAATGCTGGTTAATGCCCGTCTGGGTCTCATAAAGAAACTCCAGAAGAAGCGTAAGAGCAGGGTTATCCTTCTGGTGCACAGGCAGGAGCAGATTGGTTTCTTCGGGATTCCCATAGTGAAATTCATCAACATCGAGGATTCGGAGGCCATCCTCCGAGCCATAAGGACCACCCCCGATGACACGCCCATAGATTTGATAATCCACACTCCCGGTGGGCTGGTCCTGGCCGCTGCCCAGATTGCATACGCCCTCAAGGACCACCCCGCGAAGACCACGGTCATCGTTCCCCACTATGCGATGAGCGGAGGGACCCTCATTGCCCTGGCCGCTGATGAAATCGTGATGGACCCGCACGCTGTCCTCGGACCCGTGGACCCGCAGATTCAGGTGCCCAACATGGGAGCCCTTCCCGGCCCTTCCATCGTCAAAGTGGCGGAGGAGAAGGGTAAGGATGCATCGGATAATATTCTCATTCTGGCGGATGTTTCCAGAAAAGCCATCGAGCAGGTGAATAATCTGGTTTACGAACTTCTCAGGGACAGGTATCCGGAGGAGAAGGCGAAAGAAATTGCCCATCTCCTCACATCGGGGAAGTGGACCCACGATTATCCCATCACATATAAGGAGGCGAAGGAACTTGGATTGCATGTAAAGTCCGATGTTCCGGAGGAGGTTTACGAGCTGATGGAACTCTATCCTCAGCCCACGAGCATGCTGAGGCCCAGCGTGGAATACATTCCCAACCACAGGGGAGAATCGTAAAAAAGGAGGTGCTGGTATGGTAATAATCGGAGCAGAAGACATTAAGTATGAGGACCTGGATGCGCTTGCGGTCCGGGTGTTCCTGAAGGCTCTGGAAATTCTGGGTGGACCCAGGCGCCTGATAGAGTACAGAAACCTCACGTGGCTTCCCAGTCTCATGTCCGCATCCTATGCGGTGGTTCTCCACGAGGAGTACTTCAAAACGGAGGACGAGATTGCGGAATTCCTGGGTCTGACCCGAAACACCGTCAGGAATATGCTCAGGGCCGATGTGGACTTGGTTATGAAGAAGATACACGGCGAGCTGGAGAATCCCGAGCAGGCTCCCAAGGCCCACACCGCGGGTGGACTGGCCAAGTATGCATACAGGGAAATCAAGGAGGGGAGGGACAATCTCACCATATTCTCCCACTTCATCGCCCAGCTCTCCGACATATACGGTATTGCATGGCCCATAGAGGTTCTGCGCCGCATAAAGGGGACCGATTTCCCCGTTTCCAAAGGGGAGCTGTACGATAAACTCAGGGGAATAAAGATCGGGAACAGGAAGTTCGAGGAGCTGTACGATAAACTCCCCGATGAAATAAGGAGCCCCGCGGAACTGCTCAGGGAGTTGAAGAGGGCATCAGAAGAGGCCTGATGGGGGCGCGGCCCCCGCTTTCATCGTCGGGAGGTGATGGCCATGAAGAGTTTCGAGTGGACCATAATGGAGGAACTGGATAAATCGAAGATACCCGAAGAGGTGAGGAGCATTCTCCTGGAGGATGAGGAGGTTCTCGCCGCCTACAAAACCATAAGGGATGTGGCCCTGATTACCAATAAGCGCATTGTACTGGCCGATAAGGAGGGACTCAGGGGAAAGAAGGTGGAGATATACTCCATCCCGTACCGCTCCATCGACATGTATTCCTCGGAGAATGCTGCCGGTCTATTCGACTTCGATGCGGAAATGGAATTCTGGCTGAGGGGTGGAGCCCATCTGAAGTTGAAGATAATGAAGAATGTGGACATAAGGGCTTTCGACCGCCTGATATCCAGATTGATTCTGAAGTAATCTATCTGCCCGCAGGGATGATTTTGTTCCTGAGCGACATGAGGAGGTCCCTGTAGAGGGCCGCCCTTTCGAAATCCCATTCGTCGGCGGCCTTCTTCATCCGGTATTCCAGTTGTGCTATGAGCTCGATGCGGGAGTACTTCTTCTTCAGCTGTCTGAACTCCTCCATGACTTCCTGCCTCAATTCGTCCTCCTTCCGGGTGAATATGCGCTCGTCAGCGACGGAAGTGGTCTCCTTTATCTGGTCTATGGTCTTCCTCACCGTCATGGGCTTTATGCCGTGTTTCCTGTTGTACTCCATCTGTATCCTGCGGCGCCTTTCCGTCTCCTCTATCGCTTTCCTCATCGCATCGGTAATCTCATCCGCATACAGGAGCACCTTTCCGGCGGCATTCCTGGCCGCCCTTCCTATGGTCTGAATCAGGGCCGTATAACTCCTGAGGAATCCCCTCTTGTCCGCATCCGTGATGATTACCAGGGACACCTCCGGTAAATCCAGTCCCTCCCTCAGGAGGTTGACTCCCACCACCACATCGATTTCACCCAGTCTCAATTCCCTGAGCACCTCTATCCTCTCGATGGCATCCAGCTCCGAATGCAGATATCGGGCCTTTATCCCCGCCTGCGTGAGGAAATCCGCCAGTTCTTCCGCTGTTTTCTTCGTGGTGGTGGTGATGAGGACCCTTTCATCCCTCCAGACTCTCCTCTGGATTTCGTTCAGTATGTCATCTATCTGATTTTCCGTTGGTCTGACTTCCACCTCCGGGTCCACTATTCCCGTGGGCCTCACTATCTGCTCCACCACATCCCCTCCCACCTTTTCCAGCTCGTACGGTCCGGGAGTGGCGCTCATGTATATGACCTGCCCCACCAGTTCTTCGAATTCTTCGAATTTGAGGGGGCGGTTATCAAGGGCCGAGGGGAGCCGGAATCCGTATTCCACCAGCGTTTCCTTCCTGGACCTGTCCCCCCTGTACATGGCCCTCAGCTGGGGTATGGTCACATGACTTTCGTCTATGATGGTCAGGAAGTCGTCCGGGAAGTAGTCGAGGAGGGTCCATGGTCTGCTTCCGGGAGGCCTGAGGGAGAGATGGCGGGAGTAATTTTCCACACCCGGACATGTTCCGGTTTCCCTCAGTAATTCTATGTCGAACTTCACCCTCTGCTTCAACCTCTGTGCCTCCAGCAGTTTCCCCCGGGATTCCAGTTCCCGGAGCCTTTCCTCCAGTTCTTCCTCTATCCTCTTTATGGCAATTTCCAGCCTTTCCCTCGGTGTCAGGAAGTGGGTTGCGGGGTAAAGGGCATAACTTTCCACCTCCTGAAGCACCCTCCCCGTCAGCTTCTCCCGTATGGTTATCCTCTCCAGTTCGTCCCCCCAGAATTCCAGTCTCACGAACAGGTTTTCCTCGTATGCGGGCTGTATGTCGATTACCTCTCCCCTCACGCTGAAGGTGGCCCTTGCCAGTTCGAAATCGTTTCTGGTGTACTGGAGGGATATCAGCTTCTTCATCAGTTCCCTTCTGTCGTACTCCTTTCCCTTTTCGAAGAAGAGGAACATATCCCTCACATCCTGCGGGTCTCCCAGGGCGTATATGGCGGACACGCTTGCCACCACTATTACATCCCTCCTGGACATGAGACTGGCGATGGTCCTCAGGCGCAATCTCTCTATGTCGTCGTTGATGTCCGCCTCCTTCTCGATGTAGGTGTCGGTTTCGGGAATGTAGGCTTCCGGCTGATAGTAGTCGTAATAACTGATGAAATACTCCACCGCATTCTCCGGGAAGAGCTGCTTCAACTCACCGTACAGCTGGGCGGCGAGGGTCTTGTTGTGGGAGAGGATGAGGGTGGGGCGGTTGAGGCGGGCAATTACGTTGGCAATGGTGAATGTCTTTCCAGTCCCGGTTGCACCCATCAGAACGACGTGCCTGTCCCCCCTCTCTATCCTCCTGACGATTTCCTCTATTGCCTTCGGCTGGTCCCCTGCGGGCTCGTACGGTGCCCTGAGTTTGAACATAATCGCTCTTTCAGAATAGTTTAAAGGCTTCTTCTTCCAGATTGTACGTAATGCCACTCTCCTTCATACTGTCTGCCGTCCCGTCTGGTCTCTTGAGTTGCTTATCCATTTGCCGGAGAACTGCCAGAATCTGGTGGGAATTCCGCATATCGAAATTATAACCCATCTTCCGGTAAAAGTACGGATGCGGACCGGCCAATAAACATTCCTTTGAGTGAATTGCATGTCCGGACCCCCATTTCCCACGGGATGCTGGTATAAACTTTCTCCTATGACGAGGGAAGAGGCACTCCAGCTTCTGAAGAAGCATGTAAAGAAGCAGAATCTGATAAAGCACATGGTGGCGGTGGGAGGTATAATGAGGGCCCTTGCCCGCCACTTCGGAGAGGATGAGCACAGGTGGGAACTGGCCGGGCTCCTTCACGATATAGATTACGAGTACACTAACGAGAATCCGGAGAATCATCCGGAGATGGGGGTTCAGATTCTCAGGGATTACGGATTTCAGGACGAGGAGATACTGCATGCCATACTGGCCCACAACAACAAGGCTCCCCTGGAGAGCCTCATGGACAAAGCCCTTTACGTTTCCGATCCTACCAGCGGTTTCATAGTGGCGGCGGCCCTGATAAGGCCAGAGAAGAGTCTGGATGCTGTTGATGTCCCCTTTCTTCTGAGGAGATTCAAAGAGAAGAGTTTCGCGAGGGGGGCCAGCCGTGAGCAGATGAAGATGTGCGAGGAACTTCTCGGATTGAGTCTGGAAGACTTCTACGCCATAGCCCTCGAGGGGATGAAAGAGGTAAGGGAAGAGCTCGGACTCTGATATGAAGGTCTTACGTCTGGTGGAGATGGAGGGGGTGGATTTATCCCGCATACCGGAAGAATTGATAGGGCCCCTCCTCTCCATCAGAGGATTTCGAGTATCGGACGGGAGACTGATTCCCCGCAATGTGGCGGGATTCGTCGGGGTGGGGGAGTGGAAGGTGCTCATACTTCCGCGAATCGAATCCTCCGACTTTATGAGGATGCTCTTCCATCTCGGCATGGTGTCCAGACTGGAGAACTCAGGATTCGAAGGTGTGGAGATTTTCAGGGAGATGGCCCTTTACTACCTGCGCCGGCTCAGGGAAGTGCTGTCCGTCCATGGACCTCCCCGCTTTTACTCCCCGCGTACTCAGGAAAGCATATTCGTGAGGGGGAAGATAGAGAGGGTTTATCCCCACAGGGTGCGGCAGAAGGTGTGGGAGATGAAACCCGGTCCGTGGACCCCTCTCCTCCTCAAGGCAGCCCGCAGGTGTGCGGATGCGGTCGGTGGTGAGGGATACTATCTCCTTCGCGATATCGAGTCCCTCGTTGGGGAAATTGATGCGGGGCATTTTGTGGATGCGAGTATCCCCCTTCCGGATGAGCCATACAGGGGGCTGGTTCTCCTGGCGAAATCCATTCTGGAGGATGAGGGCATTGCCCCCGGATATGGTCAGAGGCCTTCGTTTTACTTTCTCGTCGATACGGCGCGCCTATTCGAATCCTATGTGCTACATCTTCTGGAAAAAGGATTCGACGTGCAATATCAGAGGCAGTTTAAGACGGGTCCCGTGACCATAAGACCCGATTTCATCGTGAATGGTTCTCCTGCCGATGCCAAGTACAGGTTCGCCATCGATAACGGGGACATATATCAGGCAATATCGTACGCAGTGATTTTAGGAAGCAGTAAGGTTTTCCTGTTATACCCCTACCTCGACTTTCAAATTAACATAAGTTGCTGTAAAATTATGGGGGTCGGGGTTCTGGTTCACGATGTCATCGAAAAACTCAAAAAGGAGGTCCGAGATGCGTAGCAGACTGCTCTGGGGAGCCACCCTCATATTCATAGGGGTCGCTGCCGGGCTGGTCATCAGTTCCAACACCGGCATTATGTCCCACGCTGCTGCGGAGGATACCACTGCTTCCATCACGACGAAGGGCATTCAGGACCTGGAAAATGCTTTCACCACGGTTGCCGAAAAGGCCCTTCCGGGTGTTGTTAATATCAGGGCAGTGGTCAAAGCAGATGTCAGGTCTCCCATTCCGGAGGAATTCGACTTCTTCAGGAAGTTCTTCGGTCCCGAATTCCCGCTTCCTCAGGTCCCCGAAGGGGTCAGCATGGGGTCCGGTTTCATCTTCAGGAAGGACGGTGATACCTATTACGTTATGACCAACAACCATGTGGTCAGAGGAGCGAAGGATATCACCATCACCCTTCACGATGGAACCAAGATCGAGGATGTGCAGGTGGTGGGGAGGGACCCCAGAACGGACATTGCGGTCCTCAAGTTCAAGTATGGAAAGAAACCCCTCACGGTTCTGAAGCTGGGGGATTCGGATAAGGTCAAAATAGGGCAGTGGGCGATTGCGATAGGAAGTCCATTCGGCCTTTCTTCCACTGTGACTGTGGGAGTGATAAGTTCCGTCCACAGGCGGAATGTGGCCCTTCCGGAGGGTCCGGATTATCAGGACTTCCTGCAGACAGATGCGGCCATAAATCCAGGCAATTCCGGAGGTCCCCTTCTGAATATCAGGGGTGAGGTAATCGGAGTGAATACGGCCATTGCAAGTACGAGCGGCTCCTTCGCCGGAATCGGATTTGCCGTCCCCATAAATCTCGCCAGGAATGTGGCAGAGCAACTCATCGAGCATGGTAAGATTGAGAGGGGCTATCTGGGTGTGCTGATTCAGCCCATCACTCCCGAACTGGCCGAAGCCCTTGGACTGAAAGAGCCCAGAGGTGCCCTCGTGGTGCAGGTCCAGAAGGGTTATGCGGCTGAAAAGGCCGGTATTAAGGAGGGGGATGTTATCGTGGAGGTGGACGGTAAGCCCATAAAGGATGTCAATGACCTGCGCCTTTACGTGGCATCGCTTCCTCCCGGAAAGAAGGTTAAGATAAAGGTCTTCAGGGATGGGAAGTACCTGACTCTGACTGCCAGACTGTCCCGCATGCCCGAGGAGTTATCCATGGGTGGTGAGAGCACTGCGCCCCAGGAGGAGATGGAATCCACCTCCACCGAATGGATGGGCATGCAGGTGGAATACAGGGGTGGAAAGGTGATAGTTGTAAAATCCGAAGGTCCCGCAAAGAAGGCAGGAATACAGCCCGGGGACGAACTTTTGAGAATCGGGAGCATCGAAATCAACACCCTCAAGGATTTCGAAAAGGCCGTAAAGAAATACAGGAAGCCCAAAAAGCCGGTCCTGGTCGTCGTTCGCCAGACCCGTCCCGATGGAACTAAAGTGAAGAGATTCCTGGCAATAACTCCCGAAGAATAGATTCAGCCGGGCGGCTTCCAGCCGCCCTTTTTGTCGACTTTA
>WGAQ01000085.1 GCA_015494735.1 Caldifarciminota bacterium
CTATTCTCAGGACCTCCTCCTCGAATGTGATGATGTATCCCCTCGAAGTCAGGTCCATGAGGTGCTTCGCCAGATGAATCGAATCGGAATACAGGTACAGCTCGGATGGGGGGTTGTGGATGTTGGGAAGGAAGAACATCTCTCCATGGATGTAAAACAGGAGTTCCAGGGAGCCATCGGCGGGATAGTCGAATGGTGCCAGGAGGGAAGTGTATCTGTACAGGCGGGTGTAGCCCTCCGCTCCTTCCATGAAGGGGTCCAGGCACCCCTTTATCCTCTTGGAGAACAGCAGCGGTCTGATTTTTACAAATAGATTGCCCTCCATCTTCATGCGGGAGAGGAATTCCTCCAGTGCTGTCGGGGGGATGCCTGCGTGCAGGGCGAATTCTCCCTTCTCCGTCAGCCTTTCGCCCTCTATGTAGCCCCTCTCCTTCAGATAGGAGAGTATGAGGTCTATCTTGGCGTAGTCGTCGAAGTGCCTGAAGGAAAAGGTGTTCTTGAGGAATTCATACACTTCCCCCCTGCTCATCTGGTATGCGGAGAGGACGAAGGAGGAGAGGTTTGCCGCGGGGCCCAGATAGTCGGCGAACAGGCTCTCTATATTCTGCAGGCTCTCCATTATTTCGGTTATGCCTTCCTCGAACATCTCTTTGCTGGCCTGGTCCAGGGTTTTCCTGGAGGTCCTGTACATGAGCAAATCCACGTATCCCACTTCCTTTATCCCGAATCTGCCCGCCCTTCCCTCCATCTGGAGTATGTCGGTGGGGGATGGAATTACCACCTTCTTCTTCCGCTGACGGTCGTAGTATGAGGTCATGAGGATTATGACTCTGTCCGCCGGTAAATTGATGCCGTACGCAAGGGTCTGGGTGGCAATCAGGGCCCTTATGCGCCCTTCCCTGAAGAGTTTCTCTATCCGGTGCTTTTCCTGAACCGGTATATCGGCGTTGTGAAAGGCAAAATCGTACTTATCCGGCTCCTCTTCGTACAGGACCGTGAAGGGGAGCGTCCTGTTGGCAATTGTGTAGCCCTTTTCGTACACGAGTCTCAGCAGATTCCATCCGATTTCCTTCTTATAGACGAATATTATGGTCAATTCGTCCCCTTTCCTCTGCTTCAGGTAGAATTCCAGGAGGCTCTCTTCCAGAGATTGCCCCTTCTTCAAATTGTGGTTCTTCTTTACGATGGGAACGGGTCTCCAGTTTCCCCTTATGTGGAGCCGGGCCCCTATCCAGTCCGCGATTTCCGTATCCCGGGGAAGGGTCGCCGACAGGCCCAGTATGGGCACCCTGTCCCTCATCATGGCAACTGCTTCCTCCACCACATTTCCCCTCCCGCTGAATACGTGGTGAATCTCGTCTATTACGAGACTCCCGGCCCTGTACCCCCATCCCCTGTTTCTGAGGGACAGTACGAAGGATTCGTATGTGGCAACCACCGTGCTGGATTTGATTTCCAGATAGTCCTCCATCACATCCCCCGTCCTCAGGTCCACCCTTCCGAATATCTTCTGCAGGGTCCTGTGAATCTCTTCCGCCAGGGCCTTGGTGGGGACGATGTACACCCTCAATCCCCTGTGCCTCTTCATGAAATCTATCGCCACGACGGTCTTTCCGCTGGATGTGGGTGTGGACACGAGGGCAGAGCCCTCCCCGTACTTCTCGTGGAACAGGGTCTGGAGGGGATTGAGCACGGGAAAGGGGAGATTCTCATCCACCTCGGATGCGGGAATCAGGTCCATTTCCCTCCTGTTGCCATTTTCGATATATACGACTTTCCCGCTCCTGCCATCGAATTTCGAGTCCTCGTGTAGCACTATCAGGGACATGAACTGACAAATTTTATGCCCGATTCAGCCCGTGAACTTCTCCATCAGTCGAAGGACCCTCTCCAGAAACTCCTCCAGACTCGCGAGGTCCCTCTTCCCTTCCTCGAATCTGGCGAACTCGTAGTCCACAATCTCCCTGTCCACTTTCCCCCTGAAGAACCTGTAAATTTCCGCCTTCATGTACTTGAGAATCAGGTTTATCCTGCCCTCCTTATCCAGACGGCGAACGCTCACCCGTATGGGGGTTGAGGAAATTACACCGAACCGTGCAATCCTGCTGGCCCTTCTGACGAAATCGTGGTCCTCTGCGAGATATACGGATTCGTCGAATCCACCTATCCGGCGAAATATACGACGGGTTGCCATTATCCCGAATCCGGGAGCGTATGGATACAGTCTGCTGCTTGCCCTTATCAGGATATTGGTCATGCGGAACAGGAGGTGGTCTATCCTAAAGCTGGATATGGGCTGGAATCGAAATGTGGCGCTCTCGTAGTATTCCCTGTCGAATTCCCTTATTGCTCTTTCGACGAAATCGCTCCTGACCCGGGTATCGGCATCCAGGAATATGAGGTATTCGCCCCTGGATGCCCGGGCTCCCCTGTTCCTCCCCTCCGCGGGCCTCCCCCCATCGACCACCTTTGCACCCATGCTTTCCGCTATCTCCCGTGTTCCATAGGTGGAGCCCGCATCTGCCACGATTATCTCTATGGGTCTGTATGTCTGTCTCTTCAGGTCCCGGAGGAGATGGGGTAGATAGTGCTTCTCGTTTAACGCCGGTATCACTATGGAAACTAAGGGCTTTTCCATGGTGAAAAATTTTACTCTTTCACGGTAAAATACTTGCTGTAAAATTGAAGTGGATGAGGAGGGTTGTGGCGATTCTGCCCATCTTCCTCACCGGGTGCACGGCAGGTGTGGTGGTCAACAGGGCCGGGGTGGTGAAGGATGCGGAGAATTACTTCCAGGCCGATTTAACCTATTTCGCAGGCTCATCCTATTCCGGGCTCGCCTCCGGTTTCTCGTATGCATACAGGAGACCTGTCAACCGGCATCTGGAATACGGTGTGGAGGCATCTTTCTATGGGGGCTTCTTCGAAATCAGCTCGTACGAAGGGGCCATGTCCGGTTTCATGGGGGATGTCTATGGCAAACTGTCGGGTGGAATGGAAAGTTTTTCCATTGCCATGCAGGTGGGACTGGGGATAATGGGTGCGGTTTCCAGCGAGGAGAGTATCGTGCTTCCGGGGGGTCGGGTCTCGCTCCTCATGGGATTTGGCAGGGGAGAGCCTTTCACCATCGGATTTACGTTGCCTCCTGCGGTTTTCTGGTGGAGCGTCCACATGGGCCCGATGAATATCTTTCTATCTGTTTCGCTGGTGGCCATGTACCTTGAGGCCCCGGGCGTGGGAGCAGGATTCGGATTCAGTTTTTGAGGTCAAGGAACCTTCTTATCCGCTCGAAGGCAATTTTCTCATCCATCCAGTCCATGCATGCATGGTCTCCCCTCGTACATTTCTTCTCTCCGTGAAGACTGCATGGCCTGCATGGGAGGTACTTCACTTCCAGAACCATGCTCCGGGAGGCGAAGGGGGCGAAGCCCCATTCGGGGATGGTGGGGCCGAAGAAGGCCACTGTGGGGACATCGAATGCGCTGGCGATGTGGGTCAGGCCGCTGTCGTTTCCGATGAATAGACGGGCATCCCTGATGATGAGCATGGCCTCCTTCAGACTGGTCCTGTCCATCAGGTTTATGACCTTCTCCCCTGTGGGGGGAATCCTGTCCCTGAGGAAGTGGAGGTCCCTGCTCTTTCCCAGATATACTCTTTTGTAGTGGAGGCTGTCCAGTAGGGCATCCAGTTTATCGTAGTGCCTCCACACTCTGGACTCGTACCGGGCAGGGGGGCTTATGACCATGTAATCCCCCTCTACTGGACTCTTTCCCTTCACGATGAGTCGGGGTTTCTGCGTCGTCTCTATGCCTATTCGCCTGAGAGCGTCATTGTACATCTGATATACGGGTATGTCGATGTGGGGGCGCTTCGTTATAAGGGACAGCCTGCGCCTGAGGGAATACTTGCGGTAGGTGTGCGATTTTACAGGATTGATCATCCGGGACAGCAGAAAGGTCTTTATCTTCCCGTGCAAATCGAACACGTAATCGTATCCCTCTCTTCTCAGTTGCGATATGGAGACCTCCCCCTCCACGAATACCCTCTTCACCCTGTAATCGTCCCGAAATATCTCATCGAAGGGTTTTCTGGTGAGGAAGTGGACCTCTATTCCTCTTCTGTAAAGTGCTTCCACCGCTCCCGTCGTCAGGACCACATCTCCCAGCTGGCCCAGTCTTATCAGGAGGACTTTCAAACTGTGGAAAATTTAAAGGTCGTCTGTGAACAGGATTAACGGAGGACTGTATTCATGGAATGGCTCCGGCAGTATATATTGGGGCTTCAGTTTGAGAAGCAGGCGGCGTGCCCTGCTCGCGGGAATCAACTTCCTGGCCAGTTTGCGGGCTTTTGGCAGGAACGACTCATGTACATTCACCACCAGCGGACTGACCCATGATATTCCCCCTATAATCATGGGGAACATATTCAGCGATTCTATCAGGAACTGCATTTCGCACAGAAAATCGTTCAGGACTTCCACAGGCATCCTCTTCATGGCCTCCATCATGGGTAGAAGTTCATCCTTCGTTTCCGCGGTTAATATCAGGGCCTCTTCTATCAGGGAATATGCGTTCACATACGGTCTGTACTCCCGTGCTATGACCAGCCTCGCTTCCATGGGGATTTCCACCTCCACATAATCCAGATATACGGTGGGAAATTTGACATAGGCAGGCACCTCTTCGGGGTTCATGGGCATTCTCCTGAGGTCCTCCTCTGTCCATATCTTGAGCAGGGGTTTCTGTATCGTGGGAACTTCCCTCCGGGGAGCAAAGATGGACAGGGCGGCGATATCGGGGGACAGCCCCTCCGGCCTTTCCGGAAGTGTCCTGAGGTCTATCGTCATGAAGTGCTCCATCGGCAGAGTTCCCTCCGGGAAATCCCTGTACCTTTCCCTTTGCATTTCCCACCACTCTTTGAATCCCTTTAGGGAGCCGTATAGTTCCCTGTAGGAGCGGGCGAAGTGTTTCCGGGGCGCGGTGGGCCAGGACTTCAGGTCTATGGCCGGGGGTACTCCTCCCAGTTTCATATAGGGGTTCTTTTGCTCCGAAACGGGGGTGGGAAAGACGACCAGTGCCCTTTTCCAGGTAAGGGGTATATCCCACTCTGACGAGTATCTCTTTATTTCATCGATTTCTTCCCTGAGATAAGTCAGCGCTCTGCGGGCGTGATTTTCGCTTATCTGCAGCGATTTCTCTATGACCGAATCGTACATTCCTCTTTCCACGAGGATTTCTTCCACTTTTCTGTTCACGTAATGCCTGTCCTTCGGGATTCTGGTGATGCGGGCTCCCCTTTCCAGAAGTTTCAGGGCGGTTCTGAAATGGCCCATTTCCAGCGCGATATCCAGCGGCGTTTTACCGCTTCTATCCCTGCTGTTCACATCCAGTTTATGCGTTTCCACAAGGGAATCCACGACCTGAAGAAACGAATCTGATGCATTTACCGTTCTGCTTTTTGCCGCGATGTGAAGGAGTGTATCTCCAGTCCAGAAATCCGGTTCGGCAGGGTCGTTTCCATACTCGACCAGCAGGTCCAGAACCTTCCGATTTCCGTAATACACCGCATGGTGGAGCAACTCATGGTCTATCGGGTCATTGCCCATTTCCACAAACCACTGCATCAAACGGGGTGATGTCAGGTCTATGGGTCTGTCCCATAATTCCAGTTTTCGTATCCTGAGGTCCAGCAGGGCTATCAGAGGATTTCTCCCATCGGGTGGGCGGGCTGTGGGATTTGCGCCGCATTCGTGCAGCAGTTTCGCTGTCCGGAGATTGCGACTGAGGAATATCAGGGGGTAGGGGCCATTCTCCGTTTCCACGGTTGCAGATGGGTCTGCCCCTGCACGGCAAATCCTGCGCACGAGGAATGTATATCCGAACTTCACGGGATGGTAAAGGGCCGGGGTGTCTCCACCATTTCCCGTGGCTCCGTGCAGTAGCATGA
>WGAQ01000086.1 GCA_015494735.1 Caldifarciminota bacterium
AGAAACGAAATTCGCAATACCTTTGCCTATTCCATAACGCTGATTGCCTCTTACAGATTGATGGAAAAGGTCCTCTATGCTGGCTTCATGCCCGTGGGCAAGCGGGGTATGGATTTACTCATGGGAATCCAGTATTTCGACAGGCACTTGTCCGTAGGGGCGGGTGTGAATCTATTCTATCCGATAATTGGAAGTTTTTCTCTGTTCATCGGAATGGAGCCCTCCTCCGGTAGATGGGATACCTTCGTCACCATCGGGGGTTTTTAGGTCACTTCGTCTTCCTTCGGCCTTCCATCGCGTACATGAAGGTGATATTTTTCCCCTCCCAGTTTACCTTGACCAGAGGTACCATCCTGATGGAGAAGAAGGCCTCCTTCATGTGCTTCATCTTCTGGGATGCAGTGGTGGTGGAATCGAGGAGACGATTGGGAGCCTTTATCTTCGTACCCCTCGACTCCGAAAGCTCCTGAAAACTCCTGTTAAGGCTCACGTAATAGGCAATGGCTATATCGGTCTGGAGTTTCTCCTCCTCGTTCTCGAATAATTCATCGGGCGGCTCCACCCTGCTCAGTATTTCCCTTTCGAAGAGCTCGACATCCGCCCCCTCGAGTTTCTCCAGAAGTTTCACGAGTGTATATGGGCTCTTCCACAGGGCATGATGACTGTTGGCACTGAGGAAGTAGTGTCCGGGTACCAGAAGCATGGATATGGCCTTGTAGAACTGATTGGAGAAGGGGTGCTTTCCGAAGAGGGAGGTGTTGATTACCAGATGGTAGAAATCCATCCTTCCACTATCCTTCAGGAGCCTCTTCAATCCCACTATATCGTAGGTATTGATGACCTCTACCTGAACACCCGGGAAGTACTGGAGGAGCTGCTCCTTCGCGTACTCGGTGGCCTTGCTGTCTATATCCAGTATCGTTATCAAACTGCCCTCGAGGGAGTTCTTCGGGTCCAGGTCCTTCTCCATTAACGCGGAATAAAGGCTGTTCCGGATTTCTTCGACGAAGTTGACCTCGCCGTATTTGTAATGGGCGAATCCGGCATACAGTATGAGCATATTAAGTCTGCCATTATTCCTCAGGATTTCTATAGCATTCTCGGCGGTGTCCTGAGCGAGCCGTCTCCATGCCGTCTCCTTTATGCTGAAGGGTACGATTTTCCTTCCGGCTTCCACCATGGTCTTAAAGACTTCGGGGTCGGGTCTGGTGAGGGAGGCCAGCTTTTTCTCCACCTTCGAAAAGAAGTGTAGCATATCGATGTGCTTTATATCCAGACCCCACAGAGGATAATAGGCAGTGTCGATTGTCTCGATGGGGTTAGCCTCCAAATAGGTGTTCCGCAGAACTTTTTTCAGGACGTCATTTACTTTTTCGAATGTTAAATTCATGACTTCGTAATTTTAAAGTCTATGGATATTTACAAATTGGTTCAGTGCAAATTCCTCCCGTTGCTTACCGCTCTTATCGACAACTTCCCGTTTCCGGTCAGTCCCTATTGCAAATATTCCCTTTGCCTTTAAAATTTAGTCAACATGAACAGGAGAGCATTTATCAAAGTCATTGCTGGGGCACTTGCTCTTTTGGCCTTGGGTAGAATATCTCCCGTGGTTGCTGGAAGAGGAGATATAAGGGTAGTGGAGACCGGCTCCGGATACAAAGTAATATTCCCCGATGGAAAGGTTCTGCATGTGAATGAAACCGGACTAATCGCTCTGGAAGGAATAAGGAATGGCAGGAGCGTGGAGGAAATAGCCCGCGAGCTTTCGAGGATTTCCGGTAAACCCTATGAGATTGTGGTTCACGATGTGAGGAACTTTGTGCACAACCTGAAGGTGGTGGGTATCGTCTGAGGGGCGGGTTTAAACTTTTCCTGCCTCTCATGGATTATAAGCGTCTTGTCGTAGTTCCTGCCCGTTATAACTCCAGTAGATTTCCCGGTAAATTGCTCGCATCTCTGCATGGGAAACCCGTAATCCTCTGGGTCCTGGAGAATCTGAGGAAGTCTAAGAAGGCGGACAACATAATCGTTGCCACAGACGACGAGCGGATTTACTCTCTGGTACGCAGGAACGGTTTCAGGGCTGCGATGACATCTCCGAACCACAGGAGCGGGACCGACAGGGTGGCGGAGGTGGCTGAATACTTCCAGAGTTTATTCGTGGTCAATGTTCAGGGAGATGAGCCCTTCATCAGGGCCGAAATCGTGGACAGGATTTTCGATGAACTGGAGGCGGACCCCTCTGCCGATATAGTGACCCCCATAACACCCATGGGGGAAGAGGAGGTGACTGACCCCAATGTGGTCAAGGTGGTGGTGGACAGGAGGGGGTTTGCCCTCTACTTTTCCAGAAGTCCCATCCCCTACAATCGTTCGGGGAAGGCGATTTACTTCAAACATATAGGGGTGTACGGATACAACCTTACGTCCCTTTTTTCCTTTATAAACCTTCCGGTTTCCTCGCTGGAGGAAGCCGAGGGACTGGAGCAGTTGAGGGCTCTGGAAAATGGTATGAGGATAAAGACCGTACTGGTGGAGGACTACGATGGTATTTCCATCGATACCCCTGAAGATTTGAGGAGGGCTGAGCAGTATGTTAAGGAAAAGGGAATTGGTATTTAAGGGAAAGGTTTTCACCGTCACGGTGGACGAGGTGGAGGTGGAGGGAAAGGTACTGCGCAGGGATGTGGTCCACCACCCCGGGGCGGTGGCCATGCTGGTCAGGGATAGACGGGGCAGGTTCCTGTTCGTGAGGCAGTATAGGCATCCGGCGGGTCAGAAACTCATAGAATTGCCGGCGGGAACGCTGGAGGAGGGAGAATCTCCAGAGGAGACTGCCCGCAGGGAGTTGAGGGAGGAGGGGGGCATCATCGCCCACAGTATGAAGTTCGTCACGAAGTTCTACGTGGCTCCCGGATACACCACGGAACTCATACACCTGTTCTATGTTGACGAATTCGATGTGGTGGAGAATGAACCGGAGGAGGACGAGGATATAGAAATCCTGTGGATAGAGGACGAGGAGGCCATAAGGATGGTCATGAGGGGGGAAATCGTCGATGCCAAGACCATAATAGGTCTTCTCTGGTGGGCGTCCTTTGGATTCAGGTAGGGGGCCGTTTAATATTTCCCCGTGTTAATTTACCTGATTCTTCAGGTGGATTCGGCCCTCATCTTCATGGATGAAGCAGCAGAGGTCATCGATATCAACACTGCATCCCGTGCTGAGATTGCCTCCATACCACTTCTGAGCGATGCCGAGGTGGATTCCATAATGGCCCACAGACCGTTCTCGAGTCTGGATGAGGTATTTCGTCTTCTGCATCTGTCCCGCATCGAAAGCAGAATCCTTTCGAGATATGCATACGTTTCCCCCGTGGAGGACACATCCGGAAAGCCCTTCTGGAGGGTGGGGCTGGTGGGGAGTGGATGGGTGGATACGGCGGGGAATTCGGGTGTACGATTCGCCCTTTCCATCTCTGCCGGGGATGCGGGGTTGTCTCTGAGGGGCAGGGGAGATACCATAAGGGGGATTGTTAGATGGAGGGGATTCATCTCCGGAAACTTTCGTATTTCGTATTCGGCCGGACTTCTGGGAAGTTCTTATCTCAGGGCCACTTCCGGAATATCCATTCGCTCCCACTCCAATCTTGCAGTTCTCCTGAATACCGGTTTTTTGACCGCCTATGTGGATTCTGGAAGGAATTTCCTCGCCTTCGCAGGGGGAAGGGGGTGGAGGCTCGGTGTGGTGGGGAGGGAGAATCTCCACTTCTACGGTGGTTTTAAGG
>WGAQ01000087.1 GCA_015494735.1 Caldifarciminota bacterium
CCGCGAATACATTCTCCGGAACTGGATGGGGCGGATTCCCCATGCGTTCAGATTCTGGAAGACCTTCGTTGAGGAGTTGAAGGGAAGCCAGTGGGCGGAATGCATATTCGGCGGTGAAGAGGATTAAATGATACCCCGAGTGAAAAAACAAGCTTATGGGCACGGCAGGGGGGATATGGAGGATAAATGGGATATGGGAAGCGCTGTCTGTACAGTGCCGGGAGATAGCAGAAGAAGAAGGAATAGTGAGGGAAAGGGAAGGAAACCATATCTGGAGATATGGGAAAATATCGGTACTACATTAGCCCAGATGATAACAGGCCCCACATACGCTCCTATCACATATTCAGAAAGGACAGCGGAAAACCGGATAGTTATGAGAGAACTGTGTATGGTGTGCTCCTGATGGTTGAGGATAAGGGTTTTCAGGAGCCCGTACCTTCGGGAGCTGCTCAGAGGGAGGATTTTGATTGCCGATAGGGGTGAAGAGAATTAAATGATGTTCTTCCTGACGTACTGTATCAGTTCGTAATACTCCTCCCTCTCGGACTTCTTCACATTCTTCTTCTGCGGCACCCCTGTCACCTTCAGCTTTATGTATCTGTCGGGAAGGTCTATCTCTATAATCTCTCCCTCCCGGACATTGTGCGATGCCTTTACCGGTTTGCCGTCCACCCTCACATAACCCTTATCGCAGGCCCGCTTGCTGTACGTCCTGCTGGGTATTATGCCGATTACCTTTAGATACTTGTCTATCCTCAATCCGGAGTAAATTTTAGAGTTCTGGAAATGTGCATGATTTATCATCCCGGACTCTGCGATAATTTCCTCCGCCTGTATCCCTTTAAAATTAATCCATGCTAAATGTCCTGAAGCCACTGTGGGTTAGCATAAAGAGGCTTTTTCATCAGCCGATGACCGTCAACTACCCCATAGAGAGGAGGGAGATACCTCCCCGATTCCGTGGGGGAATCTTTGCCCTCTCCATGAACGAGCAGGGGGAACTTAACTGTATCGCGTGTCAGTTGTGCCAGCAGATATGTCCCTCCCAGATCATCACCGTCGTAAGGGGATTCAAGGAGGTGGAGCAGGTCATAAAGAAGCCCGATGGAACCGAGCAGGTAGTAAAGAGGAAGAAGACGTATCCGCAGGAATTCATCATAGATTACAACGCCTGCATGAAGTGCGAACTCTGCGTTCAGGTCTGTCCGGTGGATTCCATCGTCATGGTTCCCAGCGTGGGCGATATAGCCCTCTCGAGGGAGGACCTCCTCCTGGATATCGAAAAACTCAAGCAGAACTGGCTCCGGTTCAAGATGAGCGCATGGGCAACGGGTGAGACCCTCAGGGCGGAGCAGGACCCCAAGAGGTCCGAGCCCATAGATGCTGCCCAGAAAGCCAAGATTCCCACTGCCGGCAAGCATCCTGAGAAGGTAAACGAGGGATGGAAGACAAAAAGGATTATCTGACGGGCTGGAGCATTCCGGAGAAACAGAGGCAGAAGTTAAACAGATTCATAGAACTCATCCTCGACAGGAATGGCCAGTCCATAGTGGTCATAGACCTGAGGCCCATGCGTACAGGCCTTGCCGATTTCTTCATCATCGCAGAGGGTTTCACCGAGGACCATCTCGAGGCCATTGCTCTGCACATGGAGAATTTCATGGACCCATTGCACGAGGAGGGACTCAGGAGCAAGTGGGTGGCTCTCGATTACTTCGACATCATAGTCCATCTCATGACGCCCGACTACAGAAAGCATTACGACCTGGAGGGGCTGTGGGCAGGGGCACCCCAGAAGAAGGTAGAGATGGAAGAGGCGGGATAATCACTCCCGCCCGTTCAGATTCCTGATTATATCTAACAGCTGGTCTATGCTGTCGATTTCGTAATCCGCTCCGGAATTCCTGGTCCCGAATATGTCTCCGTATCGGGCGAATATGGTAATCATCCCCAGACTCCGGGCCCCCACTATGTCCCTCTCCGCCCAGTCCCCGACCATGATGGCCTCTTCTGGCTTTATCCCCAGTGCATTGAGGGCCTTCTCGAAGGGCTGGGGGGCCGGTTTTCTGACGCCGGTGTCGTCGAAGGTTATGACCACCTCGAAGGCATGATGCAGATTCATCTGTACCAGTCTGGTCCACACCTGAAGGGCGGGAGCGTCGGATACCACTGCCAGTTTGATGCCCATCTTCAGCAATTCCAGAATAGTGTATGTGACTTTGGGATAGAGGGCCAGGCTTCCCTCCTTGGCCCGCCTGTATGCGACTATTCCCGCTGCCAGAATCTTATAATCCACACGACCTATGACCTCTTTCAGGAAGTCGTCGAACACATTCTGGTATTCCCAGCCCTTTTCGTTGTATATGTCGAATATGCGGGAATAGGCCTCTTCCGGGTCTATGTCCAGACCCGCATCTATCATCGCCTCTATGGCGGACTTTATGGCATTCTCCTTGAACTTGGTGAAGTCCACCAGTGTATTATCCAGGTCGAATACGACTGCCTTTACCATACGACAAAGGTTAAACCGGAACAAGTTGCCACTATGGGGCTCGCTCTCATTCGTCGTATTTCCCCTTTATCTTCTCGATGGTCTTCACCTCTTCGAGGTACTCGCTTTCTCCCGTTATTATTATGAATTCAACCCTCTTGTTTATCTCCCGGCCTTCGGGGGTATCGTTGGGGGCGATGGGTTTGGTGTCCGCATATCCGCAGGCCACCAGTTTATCCTTGGGGGCTCCGAGTTCGATTAGATACCGCACCACGGATGATGCCCTCGCCGTGGACAGCTCCCAGTTGGATGGGTATTTCTCTTTCAGTTTCCCCCTTATGGGGATATTGTTGGTGTGCCCCTCGACCCTCAGTTGCTTTATCCTGTCGAAGTCCAGTTGCTGATAAATCCTCCTTATTAGTTCCTTGCTTTCAGGTTTCAATTCGGCGCTCCCCGTTTCGAAGAGGATGCTTTCGTCCAATCTCACCCTTATTCCCTTTCTGATTTTGGTCACATATACCTGCTTCTCCTTCTCCAGAGTCCGGGCCAGTCTCTTGTACAATGTGTCTTCCTTCAATTTGAAGGTTACCCTCAGGGTGGCTGTGTCTATCCCCTGAGAGTAATATGCTATGGTGTTGCCTATCTTCTTCCATATTCCGGGTCTGGAACTGGAGAAGTTCACTATCTCGAAATCGGAGGGAATCATTATGGCTGCGGTGACCTCATCGTACTTACCGCCGAACATTCCCAGTTTCGTGTGGAATACGTAGGTACTGTCCGATTTCTGCTCCAGGAATCGTTCTGCCGGAACGCTCTCCATTATGGAGAAGGAGAAGTTCTCCGGAAATGTGAGGCACAGACTCCTCTCTCCCCGGGGATTGGTGCATTCCTTCCACGAATATCCATAGGGACGGGCGTACATTATACTCGTGGTATCGTAGTCGTGGGGATAGAATCTGACGAGCTCACCCCTCCTGTCCCTCTTGAGTACCGAGAAGGTTATGACGTTCTTGAGGCTCGGGTCTATGAAATAGACCTCTTCCCTCGCAAATCCAATGACTATTAAGAGTTCCATTATACCCACCTCCCACTTCGTTTAATTTTAAAGGAGAGGGTTTTTCATGGTGTGCGGCAGCAATTTCGCATTGCAAAATGCACCTATTTTAAGTAATCGCTCGATATAAATTCATATCCCGGGGAGAGACAGGATGAAAAAACTCAATTGGATTATAAGAAAGAGGGAGATGGGCGGGGTAGGATTCGAACCTACGAAGGGCGAAGCCCAGCAGATTTACAGTCTGCCCCCGTTGGCCGCTTGGGTACCCGCCCGTTGAA
>WGAQ01000088.1 GCA_015494735.1 Caldifarciminota bacterium
ACTGACAGGGACCTTTCATTTATGATTTCTGGAGGAACCTCTGCCGTTACAGCAGCCCTTATTATATCCGCTGTGAGAGACGGACGACAGGTAGAATACTTCACGCAGGATGAGAAAAAGGAACTCATAAGCATCGATGTAAATATACTGGATGTCCGGCGCCTCTTCGGAGGTGATATAGACTGAATCATGTGGCCGGTTCCACGTAATAGGATTTGACCTCCTTGGTCGTGGTGGATACGTATTGCACCTCCGTAAAGTGATAAACGCTTGCCAGTATTCCGGCGATGGTGGCCGGCTTCTTTCCTCCTGTCACATCTATGATTATATCCGAATCCTTGTACTTCCCGCCCAGTTCCTTAAAGATACTTTCCAGGACTTCGTACATTTCTTTAACATCTTCGGAATCGGATACCCGATGGGCTTCCATGGAAAAACTGGAGTTGGGGAACAATCGCCCGATAAGGTCCCTGAATTTCTCGAACTGCTCATCCGTGTCCATGAAGGTTATGACCTCGACCTTCTCCAGAGTCCCGGCATCCGCATGGTACTTTATGGCATAGGCCGGCATCTCCCAGGAGAGTCGCTTTCCCTCGAAATCCTCAAATTTATAAATTTCATCGATAATCTCTGACTGACCCCTGCCCGGCGGACTTAAGAATAGAACGAGTACCTTCACATTTCTGGGTTTCCTGGACTCCACTTCGAAATGTACATCCGTTACCACATTTTTGATAGCAACCCCGAGAACCAGCAGGATAGTTACCGAAATTAAAACCATGGTCATTCCCTCGGTTATACGGCCATCGAACAATGCAAGGAACAATCCATCGGAAATCCAGCTTCCAGAAATGGCCAGCAGAATGAAGACCGTAAAGAGAAATAATATGGCCCAGGGGTCATTGAAGAGGGCCCCCACATTGGCACCTATGGCCCTCCTGAAATTGGATATAAAACGGCTCCTCCACCTTTCATGCATGGCCTTATAAGTTTAAATTGACCGGCCGAGCGATTTAAGAGACGGATAATTTTGATGAAAAGAAACGGGGACGACGGGATTTGAACCCGCGACCTCCGGCGTGACAGGCCGGCGTTCTAACCGGGCTGAACTACGTCCCCGTTTAAGGATATAACTGACAGTGGGAAAAGTATAAAGCAAACATCCGCTCCGTTCAACTAATCAAATTCATGCCTTCCGAAAGGAATACAAACATCCGTTGTATCCATACGTGGGCCCTTTTCGGAAATTTCCCGGCGGTGCTTTTCGATGGATTTGTAATAGGGGGAAGTTCCCCCGCAGCTCACATCATTTTCACAGAACATTCCTCAGGGAAGAGGCTATTTCCCTTATGAGTTCATCCATCTCTTCATCATCGAGACCCAGGAGTCTGTCCACCACCTTCTGAGGAATCAGGCCTTTCCTGAGAGCAGTTATGAGGAGCATTATAACTGTTCCCCCTCCCGCATAGGAGAGAGCAGGTTTCAGGATATCCTCGACGAAGTCCTCACCATTCCGGGATTTCCATCGCCTCGCCACCTCCAGCACGACCATGATGATTACGGGCAACAGAATCCCGGCGACCAGTCTTTTCCTGGATTTGCGCATCTGCAAAGTTTAACGCTTCAGAAGGCCCTTATGAACCTGCGTCTCCCTCCTTCCTTCACCATCCAGAAGGGTGCCCATGCAAGAGCCACTGTAAGCACATCTATATCGGATTTTTTCGGGCGTATCTCTTTGACTTCAATCTCTTCGACAGCCTCATCCCACTTCCGGGTAATCTCATCCACCGCTGCCTTTACATCTTCCTCCAGACGACGCATCTCCTCCCTGATTTCCTCTATTATATGCATATCCTCCTCGATTTCGGCCTTGGCGCGGGAAGCCATTCGATGCTTACGGCTTACCTTGGAAGCAGCACTTATGGAGCGTCTGCCCAGCAGAAATCCGAGTATCGACTCCCCTGCACTCATATAGGTTTCTCTCTTCAGAGCAGCATACTTCGCCTTGTCTTCTTCCAGTTCCCTCTCCATTCTCGAGAGTTTTCTCTCCAGAGCCAGTTTCTTTTTCTCGAATTTCGCAGCAAGCTTATCTACTTCCCTGTCCCTCAGTTCACGGGCAATCTTCTGCGAGCGGATTTTGAATGCCCTCTCGTCCTCTCCCGGTCTGGAATAGATCTTGAGAGCAGGATTGTAATAAACCTCGAGGGGCTTGTTCCTGTATATATAGTCCCTGAAGGATTTTACCAGTCTTTTGAAGACCCTGGAGGAATTCAATCCGGGAGGTATCTCCTCGAAAAGGGCACCCTCCTCGGGACCATCTTCCATATCCTCTATACCCAGTTCCACTTCCATTGCCTCATCCCAGTCCACACGAACGGAACGACCATCAGGGACAGCAGCCAGAAGACTTATCTCCCTCTCCTCATCCACACCCGCACGGGAATTGTAGTAGTGGGCGATAGCGGTTGCATAAATCATGGGACGATAAACAAGATAAGCATCCTCCGCTCCGGTTTCCTCAAGAACCTTCTCCCTGGAGATTCTGACAGGTATAAAGACCTCATCTATGGATGGGGCGACAGCAGGAGGAACATCCAGAAATCCTTCCACACCTCTCCTGTCCTCCACATCAACGGATACCCCTTCATCCACGCCAGCGCCATCGGATTCTTCTTCCTTTACCCTCAGAAATTCCTCTCTTCGACCCTCCATCAACTTTTCTATCTGGGCTCTGGTCATGGGACCCCTCAGATAGGACATAACCCATCTCGTCATGAATGTGTACGGAGTCTCATCATCGTGAACATTGTGCAGGAGAAACACCCTCGACCCTAAACTGGATATGGTCCTTTCTATATCCCCTATCCTGTCCCCGGCAACGCTCTCCAGACCGGAAAGGAGCCTTTCCTTATCCCTCTGGGTCTGAAGTTTCCCTATGAACCACGTCCCCGTATTGGTTAGACCCTTATAATCCAGGTCAACAGGGTTCTGGGTGGCAAGGAGAACCCCTATTCCGAAAGCCCTCGCCTGCTTGAGGAGAGTGAGCATGGGCCTCTTGGAGGGTGGCTCTGCCACCGGTGGGAAGAAGCCAAAGACTTCATCCATGTACACGAGAGCTCTCAGGCTGGTGGTTCCCGGCTGGGTCCTCATCCACGATATGACCTGCTCCAGGAGAAGAGTGACGAAGAACATCCTCTCCTCATCGCTCAGATGTGCTATGTAAAAGATGCTGTGCCTGGGTTTTCCGGTCTCATCATAGAGAAAAGCATCTATATCAAGGGGCTGTCCCCTCAACCAGGACTTGAAAGATGGGGAGGCCAGAAGATTGTTCATCCTCATGGCCAGGGAAAACCTGTCCTTCTCAGGGAAGAAGGTGTCCACATCGAACACACCCAGTTGCTTGAATGGAGGCTTCTGAACGGAAACTACAAGCTTCGCAAGGTCTAGGTCCTCACCCCTGCGCCAGTAATACTCGAATATATTTGAAAGTAAGACATGCTCTCTGCTCTGAACCGGGTCCGCCTCGATTCCAAGGAGTCCCAGCACTGCGGAAACAGTCCCCAGAATCTTCTCCCTTATCAACTCCTCATCCGCGTCCCACGACAGTTCGGGAGCACGGAAACTCTGCAGAACGTTGACGGGAACACCCGAATCAGAGCCAGGGGTGAATATAACCCTGTCCACACTTTCCACGAGGGCCCTTATTCTGTCAGGCCCCTGTCCCCAGTCAGCCAGTCCATTCCTCCATATCTGTGCAATCTTCTTCGAATACTCCTCCGGGGTAAGCCCCTTCCGCCGGGCATCGTCCTCATTAATCCACGGACGAAAATCCTCCGGGCGGAGCTCGGGAAAAGTCAGAAGCAGATTGGTCATATCGCCCTTCGGGTCTATGATTATGGCGGGAATTCTGTCGAGAGCAGCTTCCTCGAGAATACCTATGGCGAGCCCCGTCTTTCCACTTCCGGTCATACCCACGATTACACCGTGTGTGGTTAAATCCCTGGCATCGTATATGACCGGCTGTTGAAGCCTTTCCCCTTTCTCTATGTCGTACTTCCCCCCGATATAAAATGCACCCAGTTTCTCGACGAACTGCATATTACCGCTCCTTTCAGAAATTCAGGGAGCCAGAGGCTCCCACATTCACCTATCCCTTGAGACGTTTCAGAAGTTCCATTGCGAGTTTCATCTTATCATCGCCGGGAAGC
>WGAQ01000089.1 GCA_015494735.1 Caldifarciminota bacterium
GAAGGTCAGAATCGTCAATATCAGAAGGGATTTTCTCAACGGGGGTCTTCCGAAGATAAGGACATAGATGTACTTGAACAGGGTATTGGATGCAACGGCTATGAGAATTCCCCTCGCCGCGATGATTTCGGAAAGTTCCTCCCGGGCAAGTCCGGACAGGGAAAGGGTTATGGCATCTACATCGATTATCCCGGATATGAAACTCGCCAGATAGATTCCCCTTTCACCGTAGTAGAAGGACAGGACCTTCGCCACGAATATCACCACCATATAAATCAGACCGAACTGCAGGGCATTCCTCAGGTGAAAAGGATTGGAGAACTGGAATTCCTCCCCCTCCCGCTCCACGAATATCCCCCTCAGAGAGCGAAAGGCGACGATGGAATAAATGACCGTCAGGAGAACCATGGGAACAGCAACGATTAAAGCAACGGAAGGGTTTATTATTCCCGACAGGACGATTACGCGAATATTCATCACGCTCCAGGCAAGAATTATGCCGGCAAGCAGGGAGCGCACCATGTCCGGATACTTCCAGGAGAGTCTGGCAAAGTTGAAACTGACAGCGGTGGAAGACATGAGACCTCCCACCAGACCCCACAGCCATATGTACTTCCTGCCCCTCCACCTCAGCAGAACATAGGCGAAGAAATCTATGGCGGAGACAATTACCACCATCCTCCAGATTTCCCTGGGATTGAAGGCATCGAATGGTCCGTAACTCCTGTCCGGAAGTATGGGATAAACGAGGACCGTTATTGCTATGAATTTCAGGATGTTCCTTATATCCTCTTCCGAGAGCCTCCTGACGAATCCCTCCAGTGTCTCCTTCAGGGCAAGGATGAGAGTAATGACTATGGACAGGGCGGCGGTTTCGTAATACATGCCCAGATAAACCATTATTCCGAGTATGAAGGTTATAACAGTTGCCACCTCGGTGGTTATTCCCCTGTGCTCCCTTCCGCTGAAGTAAAAATTGAGCACCATAAGTGCAATCAGGCCCCCGAAAGTAAGGAAGAAGATACCTCCCCAGTAAGAATCGTAAATGTAGGCGGAAAGGGTTCCCAGAAGGCTGATCAACGGAAATGTCCTTATTCCGGCGAATATGTCCTCCTTCATCCGGTATTCCCTCTCCAGACCTATGAGAAATCCAACAGCGAGAGAAAATGCCATTTTGAAGGTAAGAGCCTCCACATTGGAATTTTATTGCAGATTTCGCATTATACTTTCCCCGATGCTCGCAATTCTACTGTCCCTTCAGAGATTACTGGTACCCATGGACGATGTCCAGACGGACCATCTGAAGGCATACGGACTGGCGTACTGGAGCATAAAGAATGGATTTAAGACATGGTGGATTCTCAATTACAGGGGCGGCAGCTTCATGATAGAGTTTTCCCCGGAGGTTATGCGCAGAGCCACGGAAATGGGTGTCCTTCTGGAGACCATCGGCGATGCTCAGTTATCCGAAATCTACAAAACTGTGGAAGAGTCCAACATGGAAATGGTGGAACTGGTGAAGGCTCCGAAGGTGGCGGTGTATGCTCCCCCCTACAATGAGCCATGGGATGATGCCGTGGAACTCGCCCTGAAATATGCGGAGATTCCCTATGACAGAGTATGGGACGAGGATGTACTATCCGGAAAACTGTCCCAATACGACTGGCTCCATCTGCACCACGAAGACTTTACGGGAATGCTGGGGAAATTCTGGGCCAGTTATAGAAATGCCCCATGGTACATAAGGATGGAGAAAATAAACCTCGAAATGGCCCATAAACTGGGCTTCAAAACCATACCCGATTTGAAGAGGGCTGTCGCTTTCAAAATAAGGGACTTCGTCGCAAACGGTGGATTTCTCTTTGCCATGTGCTCCGCCCCCATCACTCTGGATATAGCCCTTGCATCCTGGAAGACGGACATCGCAGACACTCCATTCGACGGGGACCCTCCGGACCCGGATTTCCAGAGCAAACTGGATTACTCCCAGACCATTGCCTTCACCAACTTCAAAGTGATTCCGGACCCGGCAATCTACGAGCATTCGGATATAGATGTGACCATGGAAGCATCCATGAGGGGACCGGAGAGTTATTTCGTCCTCTTCGAATTCTCCGCAAAATTCGACCCCATCCCCACCCTTCTGACACAGGACCACACCAACGCCATTCCCGAATTCCTGGGACAGGATACCGGATTCAGAAAGGACAAACTGAAGCCCTATGTTGTAATCATGGGGGAAGTTCCCGGAACGGATGAAGCCAAATACATCTATGGAACCTATGGCAAGGGTTTCTTCTCCTATCTGGGGGGACACGACCCCGAAGATTTCAGGCACTTCGTGGGTGAAAAACCCACCAACCTGAAGGAGCATCCCCACTCTCCCGGATACAGGCTCATTCTGAACAATGTTCTGCTCCCCTCCATGAAGAAGAAGAAACTGAAGACCTGATTCTGCCTGTTTGAATTCCCGGGGAGCCGGGGTTAAAATTTATGCGCTTTTATTAACATAAGTTAAATTAAGTGAGGATAAGGAGAGGAAATATGAACAGCACCGCAACAGGGGAGAAACTCAGGCATGTGCTGAGGAGCATCATGGATGAGACCGGTGTGGAAGGGATGATAGTCTTCACCATGGATGGATTCCCCGTGGCATCGGAAATCCGCGCCACCGGCGAGATGCTGGAAGAACTCTTCTCCGCCATAGGGGCCGGTCTCGCATCGCTGGCCGAAAATACCCTGAAGAACATAGGCATGCTCCCGCTGAGCAGATTGACCATAGAATCTCCCAGGGGAAATATACTTCTGGAGAAGGCGAATCAGGAAATAGGCATAATGGCCCTCGCAGGACCATCCATCCCCCTCGGAATAATGAGAGTAGCCATACAGAAGGCATCCACGGAAATAGACAGAATCCTCGGGAGGGAGCAGACATGAGGAAACCTGAAGAGCAGTTCATGGAATTGGAGAAAGAGATACGCAGGAAACTGGAAAACCACTTACCCGCCATAGAGAAGTCCCTTATGGAAATGGACGACCTCTCCCCTCCGGAAGAAATGGCCAGGCAATTCCTCCTCGAAATCATAAAAGGGAACGGGGAAGAAGCGGCAGACCTCCTGTCCCTGAAGATGCTCCACGAGAGAATGTCCATGGGGGAACTGGTCAGCAGCATAGGACATGTCCTTAAACAAATGCATTTAGAGCGGGAGGTGATGGACGAAATACAGAAACTGGCGAGCGTGTATCTGGCAGTACTCTCGGAAAGGATGTTTCATCACTTCCTCAGGGCGGTATCGAGCATTACGGGAATGAGCGAGAAACTGCTCAGGAATTTCGCCAGACTGAATCTCGAGGAGAAATTATCCATCGACAGAAAGGATGAGCAGTATGCGGGGGGATGAGGCCGTTACCCGGCCCCCGCTGTAATCCCCATACATCGCATCCACCCGAAAACCCATGAATCTGGCATAATTCATAATTTCCTGCGGGAAGAAGACCCTCATCGTGAACTCCCGACTCCACTCCCTCTCTCCATCGGAGAAATACCACTTTATGTGGTTTATCTGGGTGGCGAAGTCGTACCATCCGGTCCCATATACCATCACCCTGCGTCCATTCCTCTCGTAGGAGCCCACCAGTTTCCGAACCATGCTCCCCCTGAGGATATCGGCATCGGGATTGAAGACATCGATAACCAGTTTTCCATTCGAATCCATCAGGGCCCTCACCTCCCGGAAGAAGGCCACTACATCATCGAAGGTGTACAGGTGGGAGAAAGCATTGTAGGGAACAATAATCAGGGGATATCTCCCGGAAACGGGGATGCTTCTCATGTCTCCCACAACGCATTTCAGATTCAGTCCGGCATCCATCCCCCTCAGGAATGCCCTTCTGACCATGGGGAAAGACACATCCACCCCCACCACGCGAAAGCCCTCCATGGCAATGGGAATCGATATCCTCCCCGTACCGCATCCCAGTTCCAGAATGGGGCCACCGTATTCGCGAACCAGTTTTAGGTAAAAGGGGATGTCATCCACCACATCCGCGTGGAGCAAATCGTACTCCTCCGGATCCAGAAATATGGACTGAACCATCTAAACGGCCCTCCCCACCCTCACGACCACCTGAGCCTCGAAAATGCCCTCCCTGACCCTGTTTCCACTCTTGGGCTTTACGGATACCCTGTCTGCATCCACACCGAGAGCCCGGGCAATGCGCTTCACAATTTCCGGAAGATGATTTCCCAGACGGGGCCTCTCCAGAATAATCACCGCATCCACATTGAGAACAGTCCATCCCTCCCCCCTAAGTCTCGAGACCACATCCTCCAGCATGAGGATGCTGCTGGCCCCCCTCCATTGTTCAGAAGTGTCGGGGAAAATCTGCCCGATGTTGCCCATACCAGTCGCCCCCAGCAGAGCATCGATAAGGGCATGGGAAAGGGCATCCCCATCGGAATGACCCTGCGGTCCATAATCTTCGGCCACACGAATACCGGCTATATGGAAATCCCTCCCCTCCACCACGGGATGAACATCCCATCCATACCCTATGCGAATATCCGTAATAACGAGACGGGCGAACATGTCCATATCCTCCGGATAGGTTATCTTGAAGTTTCTGTAATCCCCTTCGACGAAGAAAATCTCCCGGCCCACGTATTTCCTGTAAAAGTATGCATCATCCGTGCCGAATGCATTATCCCGGATGGCCATCTCATAGGCCCGAAGTATATCTTCCCGGAAGAAACCCTGCGGAGTCTGAACGGCAAATAGACCACTTCTATCTACCTCCACCCCATCCTCTCTGCGCAGAGTATCCCTGACCCTCACCACCGGTATCACCGCCCTGTGCCCCTTCAGGGCATCCATAACCCGCAGTATGAGTTCCCGGCTCACCAGGGCCCTGGCAGTATCGTGAATGAGGACCACATTCCCGGAAGCATGTCTTATGCCGTTGAAGGAAGAGTGAAACCTCTCTCTGCCTCCCTCGACCACCTTCACTCTGTCCATATACTTCTCCAGATGCGGGATTTCCTCAGGTGCATAGCCCTCCGGAATCACCAGTATCACCTCATCCACGAGGGGCAGGAATCTTTCCAGGGAATATGCATAAACGGGCCTTCCATGGACCGTGAGGAATTGCTTGGGGCCTCCGAATCTATTTCCCTTCCCCGCTGCCAGCAGGATTGCCGACGTCTTCATCCTTCACCTTCCTGGTTCTGACTATAACCGTCACGCTGTCGGGAGAAACCTCCACCACATCCCCCGGCCTGACCAGGGCCACCCTGAAGGTATCCACCCCCTTCACGGAGGATATGTCCACATCCTCGGTCTGGATGTACATTATGCCGGACAGGATGCTTTCAGGAGCCCTGACGTCCGCAAATCGGGGATTCACCCTCACCCCCTCCACGGAATACCCCTTCGGAGGATTTCCCTTGATGGAAGGGGAGATTTCCCTGCTCACTGTCACGTACCTGTCAACGAACATGTAAAGACTCTCTGGCTCGATGTAAACGTATGGGATATTGAGGGATTTTCTGGCCTGCTGCTCCAGATCCACCTTCACATCCCCCACGCTCCTGGGTCTCACCTCCACCCTCAGAACACGATGGGAGAAGAGCAACGGAAGTATATTCCTGACCCTGTCCCTCACGTAAACCCTGACCACCGAATCCTTCAGAAGAACCCTTACATCCTCCGGAGCATCCACACGAACCACGTAATCCAGGGGAACTGTCCTGACCGAATCCATCTTCACATATACGAATAGCATGAGGGTGAGGAAGAAGGAAAGGGCAATGAAGAACCGGTTTCCCTGGACGGATTCCCTGATTTTCCGGGGCCTCCTATTCCTTTCCATAGAGAATCTCCTCTATTCTCCTCAAAAGTTCCTCCTTCTCCAGGGGTGCAGAAAGCTGTCCTTTGAATGCATACCTTACAGTCTGCCTCTCCTCAGAAACCACGATGGCAATGGCATCCGTCTGCTCCGTTATACCAACAGCCGCCTCGTGCCTCAATCCAAGAAGGGGGTCCGGTAGATGGGAGGAGCGGGGAAGTCGAACTCCGGCAGAGAGTATCCTGTCCTCCCTTATGATGATGGCACCATCGTGAAGGGGATTGTCATCGTAGAATATGGTTTCTATGAGAAGGGCCGAAACCACAGCATCCAGTTCCACTCCCTCCTCCACGAACTCCTGCAGTCCCATCCTGTTCTGAATGACCACAAGGGCACCGTAACCCATATCCCTGAGCCAGTAAACAGCATCCACTATCTCATCGAGGGGAATTTCGGGGGCACGGGTAATCATCCTGTACAGCCTGCTCTGCCCGAGGGAAGTGAGGGCCCTCCTGATTTCGGGCTGGAATACGATGACCAGAGCCACCAGTCCAACGGTCTTGAAGGCATCTATAATCCAGTTGAGGGCGGAGAGATTCAGAATCTGGGCTATTATGGCTATGAAGGCGAAAATCGTTATGGCGAGGAGCATGTACGGAGCACGGGTGCCCCGGAATATCTTAAGGACTTGATAGAAGATGTACCACACCAGGAGAAAATCGATGATATCCAGTATGGAGAGGTCGAACAGGTGCAGGAGATTGTGGAGCATCTGCATGCTTCAAAATTATACTGGCATGGGCAAATTCACAAATTGACTTATTGCCCCGGAAAATTCCATCGGGTATTCAGTGCTTCCTCCTGAAATTCATGAAGAAGACAGCGATGGCAATAAGGAATATGCTGCCCGAGAGGAATGTCAAATCCCTTACGGTTTCATAGTGCATTTCCACCGCATACTTGAAAAAGGTAACGATGAGTATCATGACTATGACCTTGGCCAGTTTCTCCTTCAACTGATCCAGACTGTGAATCCTCAGGATTCCAGCGGAGCGGTCCTCCTCCTCTATGAAGGAAATCTTGCTTATGAACAGTTCGTAGAGACCCACACCGAATATGAGCAGAATGGTGGCAATCAGATATATGTCCACCGCCGTTATCACATTCTTTATGGTGTGACGGTAAATGACATCCATCGAAGCATTGCCGTACAGAAAGGAGAGCATTTCCCCCATCACCTGAAGGACCTCCAGGGTACCGATTATTATCAGTATGAATGCGGATATAACGCTCGCTATTGCGGCAAAGAACACCATCCATCGGCTCTGCCAGAGGAATGTTTCCACGATTCTTTCGAACAGTTTCATGATGGACGGGATTTAAAAGTTTACAGTCGGAAAACTGCAACCCTCTCTGTGGAGCCAGATTCGAGAAATCTTACCCCTTTAAACTTTATCGGCTCCGATGATAGAGTTTCGAAACGTCGTTGTGGTCTATCCCAACGGATTCAAAGCCCTGAAGGGCATCAACCTCCACATATCGGAGGGGGAATTCGTGGCTATCATTGGCCCATCGGGGGCCGGAAAGTCCACCCTCATAAGGACGATAAACGGTCTGGTAAGGATTACGGAAGGGGACCTCATAGTAGAAGGGAAGCACGTGCAGAAGCTCAAAGATAATGAGTTGAGGCTCCTCAGACGGAAAATCGGCATGATTTTCCAGAGTTTCAATCTGGTAAAGAGGATGAGCGTACTGCGCAACGTGCTCGTTGGACGTCTGGGATACGTCTCCACCCTGAAGAGCCTTTTCAATCTGTTTCCCAAGGAGGACATAGAGTTCGCCCTCTCCAATCTGGAGAAGGTTGGCATCAGGGAAAAGGCCTATGTGAGAGCAGACCAGTTGTCCGGTGGACAGCAGCAGAGGGTGGCCATAGCCAGAGCCCTGACCCAGCAACCCGACATCATGCTGGCCGATGAGCCCGTGGCAAGTCTGGACCCCCCGACGGCCAAGGTGGTGATGGATTATCTGAAGAAGTTCAATGAGGAGTTGAAGATAACCACGCTGGTGAATCTCCACGATGTGGAACTGGCCAGAGCCTATGCCAGACGAATCATCGGCATAAGGGCAGGAGAGATAGTCTTCGATGGAAAACCAGAGGAATTGACCAGGGATGTCCTTATAAGGATTTACGGGAAATGGCAAGAGTCCTGACCACCAAGACCAAGGTAAAAATCATCGCAATAAGCAGTCTTCTAACGATTCTGCTCATCATATCGGGTATCCTTATCGAATTCAATCCCATAGCATTCATAAAGGGGATTCCCCGGGGGATAGAATTCTTCGCATCCTTCCTGAAACCGGATATCACCTACTTCAAACCCATACTGACCAAACTTATAGAGACGCTTCAGATAGCCCTCGTGGGAACGACGATTGCGGCGATTATATCGGTAATTTACAGTTTCTTCGCATCCCACGTCACAGCCCCCAGCAGGGCCATATATTTCATCGCCAGAACCATAATGAATGTCCTCAGGACCATTCCGGACATCGTGCTTGCCGCGGTCTTCGTGGCCATCTTCGGAATAGGAGCACTGCCCGGCGTTCTGGCCCTCATATTCTTTTCCTTCGGCATCATGACGAAACTCATGTCGGAGGACATCGATGCCGTGGACAGGGGTCCATTGGAGGCGGTGAAATCCGTTGGAGCAACGAGGACCCAGGTAATAGCCTTTGCAGTGATTCCGCAGGTGGTCCCCAATTTCATATCCTACATCCTCTACACCTTCGAGGTGAATGTCAGGGTATCCATCGTGCTGGGTCTGGTGGGAGCAGGCGGCATAGGGCAGATTCTCATTGAGAACATAAGGCTCTTCCAGTACGACAAGGTGAGCATGATTATACTGGTGACCTTCATCGCCGTCATCATAATAGACGGCTTCAGCGAATACATAAGGAAGAAGATACTATGAGCAGGTGGAATAAGGTAAAGTGGCTCATCATCACCCTCCTGGTTATCGCAGTTTACTGGTGGGCTGTAACGGGAATAGACTTCAACCTCCAGAGGATAATCGCAGGTCTTCCCAAGGGTAAAGTCATACTGGAGAGGATTTTCGTCAAATCCCTGAAGTACATAGGAAGTCCCTTCTTCTGGGAGATGGTCATGGAGATGCTCAAAACTCTGGCCATGGCCTACTTCGGAACATTCATCGCATCCGTCCTCACCGTCCCCTTCGCCTTCCTTGCAGCAGTGAATTTTTCCCCCTATGCCAGATTCTTCAAGATGCTCCTCAACTTCATAAGGACATTCCCTGAAATCCTGCTGGCCATAATATTCGTCAGTATGGTGGGTCCGGGTCCATTTGCAGGGGTTCTGGCGATAGGATTCCACTCGGTGGGAATGCTGGGTAAACTCTACGCAGAGGCCGTGGAAAACATCGATATGAAGCCCATAGAGGCCATAACCGCCGCAGGGGGCAACTTCTGGCAGAAACTGGTCTTCGGTGTCCTTCCGCAGGTATTCCCCCACTTTGCCTCCTACTCCATCTACAGGTTCGAGATAGCGGTCAGGTCTGCAAGCACCGTGGGTCTGGTGGGAGCGGGTGGAATAGGGGTTCCCCTTCTGCTCAAGGTTCAGGGGAGGAACTGGGAACAGGTGGGTGTTATAATCATCGTCATCATCGTCACGGTGGTGATAGTGGACTACCTGTCGGCGTACATAAGGAAGAAGATAGTGTAAAGGATGGGAAACCGATAATTCACCTGCCGGGAAATCAGCGCCAGAATTGAGGATGGGGAAGGGCGGCGAAGCCGCCCGAGGGATTAATCTTCCATCTTAATTTCGATTTCCCTGGCTCTGGACTTCTCGTGCTTGGGTATCTTCACAACGAGGATTCCATTCTTATAGACGGCCTCTATATTCTCCACATCGGCATCGGAGGGAAGGGCTATCTCCGTATGGAACTTACCGTACCACATGCTGGAGTAATGGACTATGTCCCCTTCCTTCTGCTCGTAGGTTTTCTTCCTCTCCCCGTGGATGACCAGGGTGTTGTCCTTCACGTTGATTTTGATGTCATCCTTGGAGACACCGGGAATCTCCACATAGACTTCGTACCTGTCCTCCTTCTCTATCAGGTCGATGTTGGGAGTCCAGACCACATTCTCCATGTCCAGATTCTCCAGAGCCTCGGAGAAGCTCCTCTCAAACTCCCTTAAAAAGCTGAAAGGCCTCTCGAAAATGTCGGTTATATAACTCCTCCTTGCTGGCACCCTCTTCATGGCTCCACCTCCTTTTTTGTACTTCCTCATCGCTTAAATTTTAAAGCAGGTTAACATTTTATGCAAGTGGTTAATTTCGTTCGGGGCTCCAGTGCAACCATGCTCCGAGTCCCCTTTCTGGAAACTTTCGATGATTCGCCGAGGGGGAAATCCCCCTCATTCAGCATTCCTCGTGAAGACCCGAAAGGTAAATTTCGAGCGCCTCCGGAATCCTGGAGGGGGTCAGGGTGAATTCGTCCCCCATCTCCCCCGCCCTTCCATGCAGGAAGGCGGCAAGGGCTGCTGCCTCCACGGGAAGCATATCCTGGGCCAGAAGGGCCCCTATCATTCCTGTGAGGACATCTCCGCTCCCCGCACGGGCAAGACTCACATCCCCGGAGTCGTTAAGGTACCTCTCCTCCCCCTGAACGATGAGACTGGGATTGCCCTTCAGGAGGAGAACATGACTGTGCTTCTTCGAATAGTCCATGACCACATCCACCCGGCGGCGGTCCACTTCGTGGGGCTTCACGTTCAGAATGGGAGCCAGCTCACCGGGGTGGGGAGTAATTACGACGTTTTCACCGAGACTGTCCAGCTTCTCCGAAACAGCCCATATCCCATCCGCATCGATGACCATCGGAACATCCAGAGAAAGGAGTCTGTCAGCGAATTCCTTCACCCCCTGCGTCCTGCCCACACCGGAGCCGAAAGAGACGGCATCGAATTTCAGCCCCCTGCCCATCAGGTCATCGAAACTCTCAGCGGAAAGGTGACCATCCTTCTCCCTGAGGGGCACCAGTATGACCTCGGGGAGTTTGCCGATGAGATGCGGATAAAGGGACTCCGGAACGGCGAGGTAGGTATATCCGGCCCCCAGAGAGAGACTTCCGAGAGCATTGAGCAACGGTGCCCCCGTGAATTCCCTGCTCCCGGCGATTATGAGGAGCCTCCCCCTGTCCCCTTTATTCTCCCATCCGGCGTAGGAGGGCAGCAAATCCAGAACATCCTCATCCTCAATGGCAAGAAATCCCTTATCCTCGTAAAGGTAATCCTCTATTCCGATGTCCACCACGACCACATCCCCACTCAGGAGCTTCCCCTCGAAGAGGTGATGACCCAGCTTCTCCGCAGCGAAGGTGTAGGTTATATGGGCATCGAAGGCAATTCCCTCCACCTCCCCGGTCAATCCATTGACTCCCGAAGGAATATCCACGGATACTCTCAGGGCATCGGATAGATTGGCCATCTCCACAGCATCCCTGTAATGACCCTCCAGTTTTCCGCGAAATCCTATTCCGAAAAGGGCATCCACTATGACATCTGCATCGGGAAGAGCCCCTTTGAATCGCTCGATTTCGACGGGATGGTGAAGAAGGAGTTCGTAGTTGTGCTTCGCCTCCCCCGAGAGTTTTTCGGGCTCCTCGAACAGGAGAACCGTCACGTCCTTTCCAGCCCTCGAGAGCCACCGGGCCACCACCATACCATCCCCGCCATTGTTTCCTTTACCGACGAGTATCACGAATCTGTCCAGTTCCATCTCCAGGAGGTCATCTGCTATTCCCTTTCCGGCATTCTCCATTAAAACGAGAGGGGGCATACGGGATGCCCGGTCCATTTCCCTCATCTCGGATGGGGTTATGATTCTCTTCATGACAGGAATTTTACAGTCGTCTAACTGGAGGAGAATGCCAGACCCACAGTCATGGTCAGGACCGTGAGGACTATGATGCCGAATGCCACCGTTATATATAACTCCGCATTGGGAAGGCCGTATATGGAGGGCTGAAAGGATACCACAGCCGTCGCCAGACCGCGGGGCATGCTGAACAGAACCACATCCAGGTCCCTCCCTTTGATTATGGTGAATATATGGGAGAATATCTTGACCCCGATGAGACGGGCGAGGAGTATTATGGCAAATATGAGGAGTATCAGGAGTATCTTACCGAGACTGGTCAGGAAAGACAGCTCCACAGACATGCCCAGCAGTATGAAGAAGAATACTCGGCTTATGAAGGAGAGTTCTGCGGTGGCCTTGTGAACGTATTCGTCCAGATGGGCCTCATCCGGGTCTATCTTCATGTATCTGTAAATATCGATGTGGAGTCTTTTCTTTATGAAGCGAAAGAGGTCGGCCGAATTACCCACTATCAGACCCAGAATGAGAACGGAAAGGGGACCATTACCGTGCAGGAGTTCCACCAGGGAATACATGCCGAACATGAGGGCCAGTACCAGCATATAGGACAGTTGAGAATTCCTCACGGAGGCGTACATCCTGAAGAAGACGAATCCGGCGATTATTCCCAGAACGATGGAGTTGAGGAGGGTATTCCACAGGGTGGCTATCAGATTCACCTCCTCGCCCCCCTTCTGGAGCATCATATTGATGACCACGAAAACCAGTATGACGGTGAGCATATCGGTTATGGTGGATTCCAGCATGATGAGGGCCCTGGTCTCCGGATTCACATCCAGTTTGTTGATTATGGGGACGATTATGGCAGCGCTGGTACATCCGACTATTATGCCCATCAGGAGTCCCCCCATGAAGTCTCCGAATATGAAGTACCAGGTCAGGGATATGAGGGCGGCGGTCAGGAAATAAACGGTCAGGGAAAACATGAAGGACTTGCCCATGCTCTTTATGAAGGTGGACAGGTGCACCTCGAGACCACCCTCGAATAGGATTATTGCGAAGACGATGGCACCGAGATAGGGGGCAATCTTTATGGCAAGGGAGGTGTCGAACAGGTGGAGGATGGGTCCCATTATGAGTCCAAGTGTGATGTAAAAGATGACGGGAGCAATGTTGTACTTCCTGAATATAATCTCCCCGGCGAAGCCGAAGAGTATCAAAAGGGAAAGTAAGCCTAAAAACTCACCCGGATGCATGACCCAGAAAGTTTACAGGGAATGCAAAACGCTTTACCTGACCACTCCGTATCCCACAGCGGTCTTTGCCCCTATTCCATAGGTTTCGAGGGCTCTCTTCAGATTGTCCCTCACCCTTTCCAGCTCCCCTTCATCCATGGTGCGGGAGATGAGGAGTCCCCGGAAACCGGTATTCACCACCTTTACGAAGTATATGATGTTGGGGCTGCTCCAGTCTGCGGGCAGACCCTCCCCCCGATAGTAATCCGGATAGTGGACGCTCATGACATCCATCTCCAGACAGAAATTGCCATCCACAGGATACGCATCCATGAATACGATTTCCCCCTGCTTCTCCTTGGTGCCGAATATGCGACGGAATTCTTCCACTTCATCCTTCAGAGTATCCTTCGATTTGCTGAATACAGGGCAGTCCTCCTTCCTGTGCCCCGCATCCCGGGGATGGTCCTCTCCGGAAAGAAATGCCTCCATGCAGGAGGGCCGGTAAATTCCGAGTCTGTCCTGAGCCATGTCCAGGTAGAGGGTTCTGAGCAGTCCCTTCAGAGCTGTTCCGGGTATATAGGGGATGCCCCACGAGCGATGGAAGGAGAGGGCAGTCTCGTGCACATGGGGAGCGCCCATTCCAATCACCAGCCCCCCTTCCACCCTTCCCCTCCACTCCACCATGCGAAACCCGTCCGGAACAGGAATGTCCTCCATCCTCCCGGCTATCTCCTCCGGAATTTGAAAGCACTTTCCCCCCTTCAGAAAAGCGAAATAGTCGAACTTTCCATTCCTCCAGGGAACGAACTTATCCAGCAGAAGAGCCACATTCAGAGTATTTCCATGGATGGTTCTCTCGTACTTATGTCTGTCTATGTAATACCTGAGATAATCCCTGTGGGGACCGGGGGCGAGAATGTCCAGGACTCCGTCCCTTCCTTTCCCTTTACTCATCGCCACTTCCCTCTATTAACGATTCCGCATATCTGGAAAGCCACCTGGCAAAGGCGAGAACGTCCACCGTTATGCTCCTGTACAGGTTAACATCGACTCTGGACAGGAATGAGGACAGACTTTCTCCATCATCCAGCTCCGGACGCAGAGGAGAGCATCCCTTCAGATAAGACTTTATATGCTTCAGAAGCATATCGTGCTGCTTTCCACCCTTCGACTCCAGAAAGGCAACGGTCTGCAGGAGTCCATTCCTGAGTACCATAAGGGGAAACTTCTTTACAAGGCTCTTATAACTGCCCCCCACGCACAGGGCCTCCTCCACGCACTCCAATGCGAATTTACTCCTCTGCTGTTCCACCGTCCTCATGACTCTCCTCCCCCGGAAAACTCGATATCCTGACGAGTCCTTTTCCAACCGTGGTGTTTCCTCCCAGAAAGATATACCGGGGCAGTCCTTTCAGAAACTCCTTCAGGACTTCGTCCTGACTATTCAGAGGGATATCCTCATCTTTCACCATCGGTCTGGAGGCAAATACAAGGGAATACATGAGGGTATCCGCAGGCAGGTACTCTTCATTCCAGAGGCCCTTATCGCTTGCTGTCCCGGTCTCCCTGTCTATCCGGATGCGGGTAATCACCTCCGTGTACATGGTGACCATATCGTTGAAGAAATCGTTTTCCACCACCACAATCCTCTTCTTTATCTCCTCCTTCCTGGGGTCATCTCCCAGAGCCTCTTTCAGCCAGTTTACGAACTTACAGAGATTATCGTCATCCCCTTCTTTCTCCACCCGAACGGAGTATTCCTCCAGGAGAACTATATCGGACCCATTCGTGCTCAGCACATTGATGGAACCATCGCAAACCCTGCCCGGACTTATGGTTTTGGGAAGGCTTTCCAGTCCGATATTCCGGTCGATGTTCCTCAACACCTCCATATCCTTCCTGAATCGGGAATAGGAGTCGGGAGAAATAATCCAGGCGAAGGTTCCCTTCAGGGACCTGACCGGAAAGAGCAGAAGTCTCATATCCGTAAGGGATATGGCACCGGCGTGGAGGTCTCCCGATTCCGGACCGAAGAGAATGTCCTTTTCCGCGCTCTTATGATACTCCCTGAGGGCTCCCTTGAAGCTGGAAGCCTCTACCTTGGGCCATCCCGTGTATCTTTCCCTCTGTATGGGCAAATCCACCACGCCCAGTTCCGCTCCCGCCCCCGCATGGAGGGGCGTCTCGGTTATGGCGAATAGTATTGCACCTCTTCTGTCAACCATATCTATCCTCCATTTGACCCCAAAACGCCCGCAAGGGCAAATCCGTATCCCTCTTCGGGATAAACGTCGGATATGTTTTTGAAGTGAATTTCCTTCAATTTCCCTCTGCAAGTCCCATCGAATACATAGAGGCTCCCGGATGCCACGGCCCTGTAAAGGGGCTTGGGTCTTCTGCGGGCCATGTCCCACCCGCCCACGAATTCGTAGGAATCCACGAAGGCGCTCTCGAGATGTCCACACAGGTCCTTTCCATACCAGGAATCTTTCCATATAGAGGGGGTCGCCATATACAGGAAATCGGGCTCCTCAGGGGGCTCCATAAGTTCCCTTATTCCCATATCGCCATCCATCTCCATCATGTAAGCCACCCTCCTCTCTCCCCCCAGATTCAGCACACCGGTCAGAGGCTCCCGCGTCCCCTCAACGCAGGCCACGATTTCCACCCCCTCCAGATAGCGATAATGTTCGGCTCTGTAAAGCATACCCTCTCTAACAGTTCTGCTGTCTCTGTCCAGGGCTATTCCGATGCGGGGCTCCGGTTTCACGAAGTCCTCCATGTACTTTACATCTTCACAACCGATGGAATCGTATTCGCCCCTGAGATACCTCGCGAGAGCAGACACCCTCATCCACTGCCCCCTCTTTTTGGAGACATCTTTCCGGGTGTAGAAGAACTTCAAACTTCCGGGATAATCTTTCACGGATGAAAAGACCATGTACTCCCTTTCCCGTATCCCGGGAAGCATGACCTCGAGTTTCCGTTTACCCTCGATGCAGACCACGTTATTTGGGATGGGGAAGAACAATTCATCATGTTTCTTCAGGGCGATGAATCTTATGCGAAGGGTTCCCTTCTTTTCCGGTCCTCCTATATCCGGATAACCCTTTTCATAGAACACATTAAGGTCCCGTCTGGAGAGTATGAATGTCCTTATGGCACCATATACGGTGGTGGGAAGGGGGAAGGGTCTGGAGGAAGCCCAGTCCTGCTCCCCCGCGGAGAATGAGCGATTGATGCGGAAGAAAAGGGGATCAAGGGGCTTTATTGCCACCATCCTGCACATGTCAGGCATTTCCATACCTCCCTTTCATGAGCAGAATTATATCCAGGAAGTTGAGCAATTCCTCTATATCGAATCCTCCGATGACCTTTGAGAATTTCTCCTTTAACTCCCTCTCTCTTCTCTCCGCATCTTCCCCCCTGAGGGAAGGGTTTTTCTGAATGTACCTGTCCATCGCCAGTTTGAACAATGGCCCCATAAGATACTCCTCGTAATCGATTCTCCGGCCCACCTGTCTGAGAAATCGGACGAAACCCCGGGTCATGTGCACATCCGCTTCGGGATGGAAGATTTCCGACAACTGCTTCAATCTATCTATGGCATCCAGTTCATCCAGCATCTTCCACTTGCTTCCAGCCTTCACAGTCTCACCGGAATGCTTTATCCACTCCACGACGAATGCATCCCTTCCGTATTCCTCCTTCGCCACTTTCATCAGCTGAAATGCCCTGCTTATCACGATGGAGAGAGGGGTCTTGTAATGGGCTATGACCACGCCTGCCGAAAGGGTAGCGCACGGTCCCATGGTTATGAGGTGCATATCCCCCTTCTTCACCACACCCGTCCTGTTTTTCCTGTCCAGAAGTATTCTCCATTTCCCATTCATCATCCGGTCGAATTTCACCATTCCCGAATAGGCAGCCCTCAGCAGTTGCATCACATCCCACAGGTGCTCCAGATTTACCATGGCGAGAACGTCATCACCCCCCGCGTATATGAGTTTGCCCAGATGCTGTCCTTCCACTATGAGGGGAACCATGTGGAGGGAGAAGTTCTGAAGGGCTGTGGATATGGATGCGTGGTAGGATGGCGTTACGGGACGTCTGTTCCTGTTGTAGAGTTTCCTCATCTTTTCTCTGAATTCATCACCCATCTCTTTCCACACGTGGGAGTTGTAAACATTGGTCTCCTCGCTCAATTCTATGCCTTTCTGTCCCGCCAGCCACTTTCCCAGTTCATCCCCGTCCATGGATATAAGGGCGTAGTATGGATTCGGAGACCTCTTCTTCTCTTCCCTAATCCTGTCTATAACCCCCTGTATGATATCCACATCCTTCCTGTCGAACTCCTTAATATTGCCGGAGGCTATCTCCAGAAGGGCCCTCCCCTCGGGAATCTTCGTGTCGGCCCCCAGTTTCTCGCTCAGGTAAGGGATAGAGGGAGGGGTAAGAACCTCACTGCTCAGCCCTTTCCAGTCCTGAGGACGGGACCTGTATATGATGTTGGCAGCAGCCACGTCCGCCGTGGAGGGGAAACGGAAATCACGGAAGTTCATTATATCGGGAAGTACCCTCTTCAGGAGGCACATTCCACACAGATACTCCCCCTCCTTAAGATGCCTCGGTGCCGTAAGTTCCTCCCGTTCCCACTTCCCATCGACTAAATACTCAATCCTGCTGTTCTTCCTGTTGTGCCTGACTATGGCGTTCCGCTCCCCGCAGACATGGCATCTCTCTCTGCCCTCCTCGGAAGGGGCCCGGAGACCATCCCTCAGGGTCTTTCGGGCCGCAAGGGCCTTTTCGGCGGCGGTGTATATGAATCCGTAGAAGTATCCGGAGCTCTTGGTTCCGTATTTGAGCTCTCCATATACGAATATATCGATAAAGTCCTCTATTTGCTCCTGATGTTCATGGGAAAGCAACTCTTTCAGTATGGAATAGGTCCTCCCCATCTCCGACGGAATTCCGAGGGCTATCCATACGGGGGACAATGTCCTTTTTACATGCTCATCGGGTATGGATATCTTAAATTTCTTCTCCACATCCGAAATCCACTGTTCTATGGTCTCATTGTAGGCATCTTCCACATCGATGCACAGTTTCCTGACCTCTTCTTTGTCGCTTTCGGGGATGAGGGCAACGAATTTGTTGGGAATGGACGGTATGTATTCAGAACCATCACCCGATTGGATGAGCCATGGATGATTCTGCATATCCGGATAGATGATGGACACAGAGCCATGGGCATCGATAACCCTCTTCATGGACTGAAATGTGAGGCGGGAGAGCATATAACTGCCCGCCCACAGGTCCATCGTCTTCCGGGCCTGACGGATAAATCGCTGCACTGGAGAAATGGAAAATATGCACAGCCATGCGATGTATTCTCCCTCGAATGGGTTCACATCCGCAGATACTTTCAGATGCTGCCAGATGGAATGGTCGGGAACTCTGGTGTCTGCGGGGAGGAGTCTCCATGGTATATCCTTAATTTTCTCCTCCAGATAGGGAAGGAGTTCGTGCCAGAGGGTTTCCAGAACATCTCTATAACTCGAATACTTTTTATTCTTCAATGCATCGATAATCGTTTCTCTCAAATGCTTTAAATCCCCGTTATAAGGCGGCAACTTTATTCTGGTTCCACAAACAGGATGTCGAAATTCCAGTTGCTCATCCCTCAGGATATCCGGGGCATTTTCGGGAATAATCGCCCTGTCGGTGGTGGATGCAAATATGTCCGTATGCTTTATCTCCTCTATCATTTTCTTTGCATCATCAGGAAGTATCGAAAGGATTCTCGATATAATCTTCGCCGCTTCCCTCTCATGTCCCGCCCTCCGAAGGAGGACATAGGGCTTATAAACCGGGTCGTGGAGAAAAGCCACCAGCCTGTACTTATCTTTTTCCCTTTTCATGTTTCATCTCCGGTTCAGGTAAACAGGGTGTTCACAACTGAACCTTAAAAATTCCTCGAGCAATTTATAACTCGGAAGGCCGGTATATGCCCTGGGTGGAGCGCCTTTCCAATTTTGAGGCAGTTGTTTTTTCGGAACAGTCATCAATAGGTTGCCATTATCCGGCAGGAATCTGGCCGGCAGATACGTAATCAGCCAGATGTATTTAGTATGTTTATCCCCGATTTTATCGATGCTTATAAGAAGTGGAGAGGCCCTGCGAGAAACTTCGACCCTCCTCTTTTTCTCATCCCTGTACTCCCCTATAACGTTAACGATAAAAATTTTTTGTTTTCGATCATCTTTTTCCCTCAAATCCTTTTTCTTCAATCTGAAAAGGTAATTATTGGGAAGGCCGAAAATCGCTTTGGGAACAGCAGTTCCATAAGGAATGTTGCTCCCTGTAGGCGAGTAAGGGTTCTCAACATTTCCGCTTTCGACATCTTTCATAAATCGCTTCACATCTTCGGAATACCTTCGATTTCTGAAACTTATAAGTTTCCCCCCAACATCATTCATGGCACTTTCCCAGGAATCGAATTCCCCACCGATGCAAAATCGACTGCGATGGGAAAATCGGGTGTATTCGGGATTCTGCGAGGGTAATTCTCCAAAGATTTCGCGTCTCTTTTCCTCGAATTCAGCGATGCTTTTCTGCAGGTCTTCCCGACTTTTGAATTTCCAGCTCAGGCCCAGCTCACGGACAATGGAAGGGGTCCCCTCATCCGGGGGTTCGATTGATACACTCCCCCATCCCCTCCTGCTCCTGCTTCCCATTCCGCCGAAAACAGACAGGGACCATAAAGATAGTAAAAGGGCCTTTAAGTCTTTATCACTCAACCTTGAGAATGCAATTTCCAGTGAAAATTTGCCGGTGAGAAATGGCCGTGAATTGACGAAATTTTTTGTCCTTTTATTATAACCAATCGGGCCATATCCAAGATAAGCCTGCTCGTTGGAAAATTCCTGCCGTCCGACTCCTATAATGGAAGGGCTACCCTTAACCCTTATTACGAAGGAACTTCGATTATCCTGACTTCCGAACAGTCTCTTTTCCCATTCGAAATCGCCGCCAAGAGTGCGGAACCACCACCTCAGCAAACCCTTTATGGACGGAGCCCGAATTTCCGCTCCATCCGATGCACCTTTCATAAAAAGCGGGGTCAGTATTTCCACATCAAAGCCAATACTTTTCATTCCAGATTTCAATTTTAAAGGTCAGGTAATCCGGGACTGAAAGTCGAAAGTAGAAACTTAACTCTTCCATTAAATTCATGAAATCATCCCCAAAAACCTCTCGATTTCACCGAATTTCGTCCTCATCCTTTCCCCCATACGGACAATAAAAACAGAATCTGGAGAAAAATTGGAGAATTTCCCCGGATTAAGACCGATTCAGAAACCGAAAAGTCGAATTCCCTTCGGGTCTTCTGTATTAAGTGCGACCCCTATCACCCGGACTCCTTAATTCCCATGACGGCTTCTCCAAAACAGATAACA
>WGAQ01000090.1 GCA_015494735.1 Caldifarciminota bacterium
CTCGACACAGTATCAGGCAAACTCGACACCGGATTTTCCACCCTTTCCAACAAACTGGATTCCATCCAGGGCACATTGAACAGGATAAACTCCTCCATCGGAAGGCTTCGTGGGGAAATATCAGAATGGGCGCTTCTGGACACGATAGTGGATTATCTGAAGGAGCATGAGAAGGAGAAGGAATTCATCATAAGGAAAACTCCCAAGGATTATAAAAAGGGGGCGGACTGGTTGCTGGAGACCGGAAAGAGGTATTACATTATAGAGACCAAAACATACCTTGACGACAAAATCCTCAAAAAGGCTATAAGTCAGATTGGGAAGGAAGCCCAGGGATTGCCGGACAATAAAGAAACGTGGGGAATAGTGGCATCCCGCTTCTCTGAAATTCGCCCCGGTGTCCTTCTATTTAAATTCGGACTCAGGAGCTCCAGAAGGACCATTCCAATTTACGTATTCTCCTATGACATTGGAGCGGAGAAATTCAGGTTTTCCGATAGGGGAAAGGGCAACCATTAGCTCCGGAGTGGAAGAAAGCCCTTACATGGCGGCATCCATAGAGGGATTCTGGGTCGTCCTCGCGGGGAGCATGTTCCGATGAAGGTGGCACTGATACCGATGAGAGTCATAACCGGGGATTTCAATGCCAACGCAGGGGAATTCCACAGACGATTTCGGGAGGCCCTTAAGCACAGGCCGGATGTGGTCGTATTTCCAGAATATTGTCTGACGGGGTTCGAGATGTGGGACTTTTCGGGAGCAGACCTGTACGATGAAATCATAGAACTGACCGAAAATCTGGCATCGAAATCGGGAGTGCATATAATCCTCGGATTGCTGGAAAGGGATGGAAACTGCATCTACAACACCGCCGTGATGGTCTCCCCGGAGGGAAGGATTCTCTTAAAGCACAGGAAGTTTCAGGAGCCCATGAAGTTCTGCACAGGGAATAAACTGGAGGTCGCCAGCACCCCATGGGGAAGGGTGGGCATCATTATATGCGGGGACCTTTACAACGGCGAAATTCTGTCCCGGGTACGTATGGCAAAACCCGATTACCTCTTTGTCCCGATGGAATACACCCCGGATTACGGTCCCCTCAACGGGGAGGATGTGAGAGCCATGTCCGGGAGGGTTAGACTACTGGGCACCACGGTTCTGGTGGTTAACAGTTTCCCGCCCGGTGGGGCGTGGGTGTTCGAAAGAAATGGCAGTCTCAAAGTTTCATCGGAGGGAAGCAGTCTTTTGCTGGTGGAAGTGTAGATTTACCGATGGCAGGGCTCGATTCCCAGGAGAATCAGCTCCTCATTCAATGCACGCCTGCAATCAGGGCAGAAGTGACGGGATTTCCTGTCAACATCGGCAACGGAGTTAGAGAAACTCATAACGCATGAAGGCTCGGGACAGTGTCCCAGACCGAATGTATGTCCCAGTTCGTGATTCACCTCCTTCAGTATCCTTTCCCTGAAAACTAACGGGTCCGGATGGCGGAGCCTGTATATGCTTACTACAGCATCCCTTCCATTGATTTTCGCTTCCCCGAATACGAAGTTCAATCCCCGCTCGTACAGGTCCACATCTGTAATGAGGATGGCCCTTATCGCACCCGGCAGGGGGATGGAATCCATCATCCTGAGCACGGTTCCCGCATGCACCTGCTGTCTGTACGGGTCGTATGCCTGACTCAAATCGAGGAATACCCTTTCTATCCGCGCCTGTGTGCAGAATGTCTCCTCCACATCGGTCCTTATGTCCTCCAGAAATGGAATATCCCCGACGGGCAGGATGGCTATCATCCCGGAAAAGTATAATGGTGCGAAGGCGGAGGCGAAAGCCTCCGAAATGCTACATGAGTCCGCTTATACGACCTTCCTCGTCTATGTCTATCCTGTAGGCCTGTGGCTCCTTCGGGAGACCCGGCATGCGCATGATGTCTCCGGTTATGGGTATGACGAATCGGGCACCGGCTGCCAGTTCCACCTCCCTCACGTTGATTTTGAAACCCGTGGGCCTTCCCAGTTTCTTCGGGTCGTCGGAAAGGGAATACTGGGTCTTCGCCATGCAGATATAGGCGTCGTCGAATCCCAGTTTCTTGTACTGTCTCAACTGGCGCAAAGCCTTCGGAGAGTATTCCACACCATCGGCCCCGTAAATTTCCCTTGCGATGATTTCGATTTTCTCCTCCAGGGGCATGTCCTTCGTGTAGAGGGGTCTGTAGTCGGGCTTCTCCTTCTCCAGAGCATCCATCACCTTATCGGCAAGGTCCAGCCCCCCTTCGCTCCCCTTCGCGAAGACCTCCACAAGCGAGTACCGGACCCCTTCCTTCTCCAGCAACTCCTCGAGAGCTCTTATTTCCTCATCCGTATCCGTGGGGAATCTGTTGATGGCGACGATGGCAGGCAATCCGAACTTCCTTATGTTCTCTATGTGCTTCTGCAGATTGGGGAAGCCCCTTACCATGGCCTCCACGTCGGGCTCCTTAACCTTATCCTTTGGAACACCGCCGTGGTATTTGAGAGCCTTGATGGTGGCCACAATGACAACAGCATGGGGATGGAAGCCGCCGATCTGGGAAACGATGTTCAGGAATTTCTCGGCCCCCAGGTCAGCCCCGAATCCGGCTTCCGTAACCGTCACATCGGAGAGGGCCATCGCCATTTGGGTTGCCAGAATGGAGTTGGTGCCGTGGGCTATGTTGGCAAAGGGTCCGGTATGGATGATGGCAGGGGTATTCTCCAGGGTCTGGACGAGATTCGGCTTTATGGCATCCTTCAGGAGGGCCGCCATGGCCCTGTGGGCTTTTATATCCCTCGCATAGACCGGATTCCTCTCGAAGTCGAATCCCACCAGTATATTCCCCAGTCTCTCCTTCAGGTCCGCATATCCAAGAGCCAGACCCAGGATTGCCATGACCTCCGATGCGGGGGTTATGTTGAATCCATCCTCCCTCGGAAAACCATTCACCTTACCGCCGAGAGCCACCACCACCTGACGAAGGGCCCTGTCGTTCATGTCTATGGTGCGCTTCCACAGCACAGTTCTGGAATCCAGATAGGGCTGGAGCCTCTGGTGGATGTGGTTGTCTATCATGGCAGACAGGAGATTGTTGGCGGAGGTGACTGCATGGAAATCACCCGTGAAGTGGAGGTTGATGTCCTCCATCGGGACCACCTGGGAATATCCACCCCCCGCGGCACCCCCCTTTATGCCGAAGACGGGTCCCAGGGAGGGCTCCCTCAGGGTGACTATGGATTTTACCCCCCTCCTGTTCAGTGCCATGGAGAGTCCGATGGATACGGTGGTCTTACCCTCGCCCAGAGGAGTGGGATTTATTGCAGTAACCAGTACCAGTTTCCCCCTTTCCTTCCCCTGCAACCTTCCGAAAACGGATAGGGGAATCTTGGCCTTGTAATTCCCGTACTTCTCAATTTCATCGGGGGAAAGGCCTATCTTCTCTGCTATCTTCTCTATTGGTTCCATCTTTGCCCGCTGGGCAATTTCTATATCGCTGAGCATGGGAAAGAATTTTAAATGCCTGTAAAAGCCCCCATCCTTCGACTGTTATTCTCCTCAGGAGATGAATTCACCGAGCCCGGATGAAGGATTTCGATTGGCGGCAGAGGCGGGGATGTGGAGAGTGTCTGCAATGTCGTGAGCAATTTTCGCCTTCACGCTGAGGACATCGCTTCCCCATCCGGATGCACGATGCTTTCTTCACTTCGGGTATCCAATTTTTCCATGGGAGTTAAACTTTTAGGCATGATTAGAATCCCGGAGCACGGATACTGTTTCGGATGTGGAAAAGCCAGCAAAAAGGGGCTCAATGCGACCCTGTATTATGACCCGGAAACCCGCTCCGTAAGAGCAGAATACATTTACACGATACACCACCAGGGACCCCCAGGATACGCCCACGGAGGGGCCACCTTCACCCTTCTGGATGAAGTTATGGGGGTAACTGCATGGGTCAACGGATATTCCGTAATGCTCCGGCACATGGACATAGATTACATGCGCCCCGTCCCCCTGGGGAAGAGGGTTTTCTTCGAGGGAAAGATAGACGAGGTGGTGGACGACAGGAAGATATTCATACGGGGGCGGATTTACGATGAGGAAGGAGACTTCATCGTGGCAAGGGGGCTCTACGTCCACGTGGAGCACGACCTATTCAGGCAATACAGGAGACTCCTGATGAGCGCGATGAAGAAGCAGGAGGGCTCCTCCGAATAGCGCATTTAAAATTTGAACGTCATGATGTATCTTCTGGCTTTCGTGGTGGGTTTTCTGTCCGGCTCCATACCCTTCGGCTATATCATCAGCCGCATGAAGGGGGTGGATATACGGAAGATTGGAAGCGGCAATATAGGTGCCACCAATGTGGCAAGGGCTCTGGGAAAGAAATACTTCTTCATCGTCTTCTTCCTCGATGCCCTCAAGGGATTTCTTTCGGCTCTCCTCTTCCTCCAGCTCTGCTCCATGGACTGCGGGGTGCTGGCGGGCGTGGCTGCCCTTCTGGGCCACATGTTCACCCCCTGGCTGGGCTTCAGGGGTGGTAAGGGGGTGGCCACGGGTTTCGGCGTATTTCTGGCACTGGCTCCAAAAGCGGTTGCGGTGGGATTCATCGTCTGGCTCATCGTTCTCCTGACGATTCAGATTATGGCCCTCGCATCCATAACAGGAGCCATAGCCGCATTCATAGCCACCCTCTATTTCTGCGATGCTCTGTCCATAAAAGTCATGGCGGCACTTGCGGCCCTTCTGGTGGTAATTCGACACAGGGACAACATAAAGAGGATGCTTAAGGGACAGGAGCCCCGATTCCGCCTCTTCGGATAGACGCTCTTCCATTACCACGAGAAAAGCAGCCACTTCGGGGAAAGGAAACGACATACACCCGCGATACACCTGCGAACATTTCAGCAGACGATGGGAAGCAAAACATGTGGTCTCATGCTGGTCCGGACAATTCTTATAGACTGCTAAAGCCACGTTCGTCCATCACCGCGGATGTATTTCTTTCAAGGCGATTCCTCATTTTAATCCACCTTCAGGATATTTAGCAGCTCTTCGTAAAAGTTCTTGCCTCTGGTATTATACCTGAACTCCAGCTCCTTCAGATACAGTGGAAATAGTCTGGGGGACAACCCATGAAACCTCAAAAGCCTCTCCTTTGCAAAACCCCAAAAGCCTTCTATTCCGTTGATATACACATTCCCATTGGCAAATCTCTTGCTATGGTCTATTCTTTCGTGCTTAAACCCATACATGACAAGCCCATCATATCCCCTGAATTTGTCCGTGTATATAAGGCTCCCCCTCTTGACTTTCTTAATGGTTTCTCTCAATAACGTCTCTGCTTTTACATCCCTCACAACTTCAACTTTCACCATCCCATTTCTCTCAAGTATTCCAAATACCGGTATCTTTCCTTCCGCTCCCCTTCCCCTCTTTCCTCTACGCCTGCCACCAAAATAACTCTCATCTGCTTCTATTTCCCCACTCAAAAGGTCGTCTTTCGACGTAAATTCGTATATTCTCTCCCTTATCAGGGTAAAGAGCTTATGAACGGTGTTGTAAAATAGTCCCAGTTCCTTCGACGCTCTCAAAACAGGAACTTCCAGTTCGAATAACTTCAGGGCTATGATAAACTTGGAGAAGCTTATCTTCGTTTTCTCCAGTATGCTCCCCTTTCTTATGCTCCATTCCCTCTTGCAATCGTAGCACTTATACATGTTTCTCCTTACTCTCCCAATTCTCGAACTCCCGCAATAGGGACATTGTGTGTAGGTCTTGAGTATCCTCTTCTCTCTCAAAAATTCCTCCGCTCTCTCCTCATCGCTCGCTATCTCCATGAGCTTCACTGTTATCATTTCACCCCCTCCTCTTATCAGTGGATAATTTTAATGAATCGCCTCTTTCAATGTTATTTTCCCCGCGTCCGGAATTGTCGTATGTTATTCCACCATTAAACTTTAGCATGTCCTGGAAATTTCTCATAGAGGTGGCAATATCCCTTACCTTCGTTCTCTTCATATACCTGCTCCTCTTCACTCCTCTGAGAACCTCCAGAACCTGGAGGGCCACCGTCACTCCCCTCGCCTCCATAATAGGAAGTGGATTTCTGGTTGTGGCTCCTCTCCTCTACTTCATCGTGGGGGACTTTGCTCCCCTTGCCATGCTTCTGATCGTGATTCTGGCATACATGATAGGGGAAGCCATCCGGTTCAACATCATCCACGAAGAACCCATCCTTCAGGATAAGAAGAAAACCATGATTCACGAACTGGAAACCACTTCCAACCTGATATTATCTTTCGCCTATGTCATTTCGGTGGCCTTCTATCTGAGGCTCATGTCCTCCTTCATAATGGAGGGTTTCTTCCACAAGATGCCCCTGGTGGAGAACATCATAACCACGGCAGTCCTCCTGTTCATCGGAATAAACGGATTCCTCAGGGGTCTGGACAGGCTGGAAAATCTGGAAGAGTATTCTGTTTCCGTGAAACTATCGGTCATCGCCGCCCTGCTCATAGGATACCTTCTGCATGACGTGTCCATCGGCTTCAAGATACGGGGCGAAATCAAGCCCTTCACCCTGGAGACCCTCCAGTATCTCGGAGGAATCCTTCTGGTGGTTCAGGGCTTCGAGACCAGCAAATATATCGGGCACAAGTACTCCCCTTACGAGAGGGTCAGAACCATGAAACTGGCGCAGATTATATCCGGACTCATATACGTGACCTTCATCCTTCTGGCCCTTCCCCTGCTCTACCTCCTGTCCGGTCAGAAGGTGGATGAGGCTGCCATCATAGGTCTGAGCAGGCACGTTTCGGTGATTCTCGCATACCTTCTGGTGATGGGGGCCATGATGAGCCAGTTCAGCGCGGCCGTGGCGGACACCATAGGAGCAGGAGGACTCCTGTCCGTGGAGACCAGAAACAGACTGACTCCAAGGACCGGTTATCTGCTCGTGACACTGGTGGCCATCGTTCTGGTCTGGAGTGCCAACATATTCGAAATAATCACCTATGCATCGAGGGCATTCGCCGCCTACTATCTGGTCCAGGTTATCATAGCGCTGATTCTGGCACGGAAGAAGAAAATGGCTGGTTATCAAATCCTGTTCCTCATCAACGCCGTGGTGCTTGCATTCATCGTCCTCATGGGAAAACCTGTCGGATAAAGGGGGTGGATTCCCCCTCAATTTCTTCCACCGAGAGCCCTGTCGAATATGTAGTCCACGTGCCGGAAGTAGTCGTGATTCACCGCCTCCTCGATTTCTTCGGGACTCAGATGTCTGGAAATCTCCGGATGGTTCTTCAGATTCTCCAGGAATTTATCCGGGTCAGCATGCGCACATTCCTTCACCCATTCGTAGGCTTCACTTCTGGACAGGCCCTTGGAGACCAGTTTCAGGAGAACGGGCTGGGTCAGGTAGAATTTCCCGAATCGCTCCATATTCTCCTTAATCCTCTCCTCATTCACCACCAGGTCCCTCACGATGCGGGTGGCAAGGCGGGTGATGTAGTAAAGGGTGGCGGTCAGGTCCGGTAGAACGATGCGCTCCACCGAGGAGTGCGATATGTCCCTTTCGTGCCACAGGGCTATGTTCTCATGGGCGGGAATCATGAGACCCCTCATATACCTAACCAGTCCCATTATCCTCTCGCTCCTGATGGGATTGCGCTTGTGGGGCATGGCACTGCTTCCCCTCTGCTTCCTGTAGAAGGGCTCCTCCACTTCCCCCACCTCCGTTCTCATCAGAAGCCTGATTTCCAGTGCCAGTCTTTCTATCCCCTCCCCCGCCATCACCAGAGCATTGACATAGAATGCATACCTGTCCCGGGGAATCACCTGGGTGGATACGGGTTCGGGTTTCAATCCCAGACGTCTCATAACCTCCTCTTCTATCGAAGGGTCCATGAAGGCATAGTTTCCCACAGCCCCGCTAATCTTCCCGAATCGTATATGATGATGGGCGGTTTTGAGCCTCCCGATATTGCGCAGAGCCTCCATATAGAAACCCAGGAACTTGAGACCCAGTGTGGTGGGCTCCGCATAGACCCCATGGGTCCTTCCCATAATCGGGGTGTACCTGTACTTCAACGCCTTCTCCTTCAGCGCATCTGCATATTCCTGATAGGCGTCTATGTTCAATTCGATGGCCTCCTTCATGAGGAGAGCGTTGGCGGTGTCCACGAGGTCGGAGGAGGTCATTCCGTAGTGGAGCCATTTCGCCTCCGGGAACTTCTCCTCCAGAGCCATGAGGAAGGCTATAACGTCGTGATCCACCTCCCTTTCTATCTCCTTCTGTCGGCGGGCAAGCCATCCAAGGTCCAGGTCCTCCATCTTCCTCGAAAGTCTCTCTATCTCTTCCGGGGGAATTATGCCCCTCTCCGCCTGAACCTGTGCCACGGTCAATTCCACCTGAATCCACTTCCGGAGTTTGTTCTCCTGACTCCAGATGCGGGCGATTTCCGGAAGGAGATATCGCTCTATCATTTCCAAAGTTTAACCCTGCAGAAAAGGAAAATCGGGGAGGGCTCCCCGAAGCGAATTCATCTCATCCTGCGTGCTTTCTGGAATTTGACCCTGGATTTTATCTCCTTCCCATCCCTCAGATAGACGATTTCCGCCTCATCGCCGGGGTTGTACCGGGACAGGACATACATGAGGTCGTATATGTTCTTAATCCTGTAATTCCCTATGCGGACGATTACATCCCCCTCTCTCAGCCCCGCCCTGTATGCAGGGGAGTCCTTCCTGGTCCCGAAAATCCTGAGTCCTTCCCCATCGCTGGAAGTGTAATCGGGAATAACTCCCAGAGAGACCTTAAGGCGGGTCCTGGATGGGCCGGATGGCATCTCCACCTTCACATATTTGAGGGACGATAGACCGTCCAGAGCGAGGATGAAGTCCCGCGCCATCCTGACCACAGTCTCCTCGCCCCCGTAGTTGAGTTTCTCGGCATCATCGAATGGGGTATGGTAATCAGAGTGGGCGCCCGTGAAGAAGTGGAGAACAGGGACTTTAGATGAATAAAAGGCATTCTGGTCGCTGGAGCCGAATCCACTGTCGGAGGACTTAATCCTGAGCCCATGGATTCTGCTGAGGCTGTCCACCATACCCGTGAATTCCTGTGCGGTCTTGATTCCTATGAGATACAGGGTGCTGTCCCTGAGACGGCCTATCATATCGAAGTTGATATAGGCCAGGATGCTGTCCAGAGGGACGATGGGATGGTCTATGTAGTACTTGGAGCCCAGGAGCCCCAGCTCCTCTGCATCCCAGAAGACGAATACGAGGCCATGATTGGTATTTCTGCTGGCGAAGTACTCCGCCAGTTCCAGAACACCGGCCACACCGCTGGCATTGTCATCCGCCCCGTTGTGAATATCCATTATATCCGGCTTCATGGAGCCCATGGGCCCATATCCCAGATGGTCGTAGTGGGCCCCCACCATGATGTACTTGCTTCCGGGTTTTCCCTTCTTCACTGCAATTACATTGACACCGGTTATATTCTCCTTCTTCACCTTCAGGCGAATGTGGATTTCCTGCCCCTCCCTCAGAAGTTTCGCATCCTCCTTATCAATCTGAAGGGCCACGATTTTCAAATCATTCCTGAAATAACTCCTCTGGAGTATGGGACTGGAGACCAGAAATATGACCGCCTTCTTTCCATTTTCGCGCGCATCTATGGCTTTCATCATCATATCGAATTCGGACAGACTGTCCGCATCTATCACCTGTATTTCCTTTCCCACTTTTCCACGAACATCACCGGATGAGGAAAAGTAGAGGGGCCTGAGCGGCAATTCGGGCTCCACGGAAAAATTCTCCACATGAATCTTTCCCGGTATGGGAAACTCCTGCTCCACCACATCGTAACCCAGTTTCTTCAGATAGAATTCGATGTACTTGCGGGCCACCTCGTTACCATGGGAGCCCGACAACCTCCCCTCGGTGTAATCTGAAGAGAGAAAATACACATGCTTTCTCACATCCTCAGCAGAAATCTGCCCCGTGGTGCTTATGGAAAGAATTATGGCCAGCATAAATCAAGTTTACAGGATTTCTCACCCTTCCCCTCCCGAAATACAGATGAAAAATCGGGAAGTCCGGGCAGATTCCCTTTAAACTTCTGGCCGTATGACGGAAGGCATAATAATCGGAAAGGAAGGGCAGAAACTGGAGGCCTACATCCCGAATGAGGGGAAGACATACAGGGCCATTCCCCGAAAGAAAGTCTTCCGAAAATATGGAAACATCTACGTGGGGGATAGATTCAGGGGCACCGTGGTGGACAGGTACCACGTGGCAATAGAGGAGATTCTGGAAAGGAAGAACGTAATCCACAAACCCAACATAGCCAATATAGAGAAGGCTCTAATCGTCATCACCATTGACGAGCCACCCCTGAGTTTGCTCCATCTGGATAAGCTGACCGTGGCCTACGAATACTCCGGTGTCGATGCCATGATTCTCATAAACAAGGCGGACATAACGGATGAGGAGGACATCGAGAGGATAAGGAAGATTTACGAGCCCATCGGATATCCGGTCCTTCCTGTGAGTGCAAAAACGGGCCTCAATCTCGACAGACTCGTGGAGATGCTCGGAGAGGGAATATACGTCCTGTCAGGGGCGTCGGGCGTGGGGAAGAGTTCCATCATAAAAGCCCTGACGGGTGTAGATATACGGACGCAGGAGGTGAGCGAAAAGACCCGCAGGGGCCGTCAGACCACGGTGGGAATAAGGCTCTACCCCGTGAAGGAGGGGACTTTCCTGGCCGACACTCCCGGGTTTTCCCGCCTCCATATAACGAAGTTGCTCAGGAAGGAGGAAGTCCGCCTGTACTTCCGCGAATTCAACAACTACAGATGTGCATTCAGCAACTGCATGCACGTGAAGGAAGACGGCTGCGCCGTTCGGGAGGCCGTGGAGAGGGGAGAGATTCCGGAAACCAGATACCAGAACTACCTGAAGATTCTTCAGGAATACGAGGATTGACCTTCCACCTCTGCCATTATGGTCTCCACCAGCTCCCTGAACTCCTGATTCTTCGCATAGAGTTTCCTGGCCCTCTTCCATCCGTTGATGATGGTGGAATGATTTCTTCTGAGGGCCTTTCCGATGACTGTGTAGGGCAGATTCCCCTTCTCCCTCGCTATGTATATGATGGCATAGCGGAGGTGCAACACCCTGCGGGTCCTGTCCCCGGAGAGCAGTACCTCTTCACCGATACCCGTTATCCGTATCCCCGCCTGTATAACCTCTTCCAGGTCGAATTCCCTTCTGGCGGGCACCAGGTCCCTGATCATCCGCAGGAAGGACCTGTACCCGAGACCATCCATATCCGGGCGCATGGACATATAGGCGGAAAGCCTGAGGATTATGCCCTCCAGAGCCCGGACATCGTATATATCCATTCGGGCAATCTCCCAGAGGATTTCATCCGGTACATCCACCCCCTCGAATTCGGCTTTGCTCCGCAGAATTGAATAGCGGGTCTCCAGAGAGGGCTTTTCGACTTCCATCTCCAGACCACTGATGAGACGGGACCTTATCTCCTCCCTGATGAGGAGGGAGCGAAGGGGTTTCAGAGATGCCACGACCACCTGTGCACCCCTGTCCAGAAGGTAATTGATGGTATTGAGGAATTCCTGTTGAAGATTGGACTTACCCTCCAGGAACTCCAGACCATCGAAGAGGAGGACATCCAGATTCCTGTACCTGTTCCTGAACCTGTGCATGCCCCCATCCCTTATGCTCTCCATCATGTCGTTGAGGAAGGTTTCCGCATGGACGTACCGGATTTTCAGCCGGGGATGATTGTCCTTTATGGCGTTGCCTATGGCATGGAGTAGATGGGTCTTTCCTCTGCCGGATGAACCGTATATGACGAAGGGATTGAATCTGGACTTCCCGTCCTTTCCTATCCTGTGCGCCACAGCCAGGAGCATCTCGTGCTCTTTACCGGCGACGAAGTTATCGAAAGTGAACTTCCTCAGGAGGGAATCTCCCGTCACTATGCGATTCAGAAGGTCCGGTCTCTCTTTTCTGGAGGAAGACTTCCCCGTAACCAGGATTTTGATATCCATTCTGGAATACCCGAGTCTGTCCAGTGCTTCCCGGAGGAGATGAAAGTAATGCTCCTCTATCCACTCCCTCACGTACTCCGTCGGGGCTCCCAGGTACAGGACGTTGTCCTTTATGTACATGGGGGTTATGGATTTGAGCCATTCGGCAGTCCCCCTCATCTCGGAACTGCTGCCCAGATAGGAGATAATCCGGTCCCAGACTTCCTTTACCGATTTAGGGAGCCCCATGACCAAAATGTTAAAGGGTGGTATTTCGGCAAGTTATTGAAACATAAGGGGTTTTAACATTCTGACAGTGAAAAATTTCGGGGGAACCCCCCGATACATCATGAACTTCTGCGAAGGATGGCTTCCAGTCTGGACTTCTTGAAGGGAACCAGTTTCTCCCCTTCGAAGTCGGAAAATTGGGCGGGTATCCACTTCTTCGTAATGCTCACGAGGACGTACTTTCCCACATTCATGCTCCTGCGTATGGCCTGATACATCTCGTGAACCATCCAGTCTCCCGCAGTCACATCCAGTATCACCACACCGGGCTGAAACTCTAAAATCTCCCTGTATCCCGAATTGGAGGGCGAAACCAGTCTGTACTCGACTCCGGATTTCTCGAGGGTTTCCTTAAGTTCATCCCTGATCAGGGAATTTTCCATGCTTATGGCTACGACCTTCATGGGAGAATTTTAAAGGGATAGCACACCCGGAAAGCAGCACCAGATTGAAGTTTTCCGCAGAAAGAATCGGGTGTGGAAATCGGCGTGGAAACTCATCTGCCGGCTTTCATCAACCTTTCCACGTACTTGGCAATTATATCGAATTCCAGATTCACGGGGGAACCCTCTTTCAGAAGTCCGAGATTGGTCCTTTCGATGGTGTGGGGAATGATGTACAGGCTTATGCGATTGTCCTCTATCCTGTTCACGGTGAGACTCACTCCATCCACCGCGATGCTCCCCTTATAGACCACGTACGGGGCAAAATCTCCGGGGATTTCTATTAAGAGCTCCCTGCCCTCCTCATCGGGCCTGACCTCCAGAACCCTCCCCACCGCATCCACGTGCCCCAGAACGATATGACCTCCCATGAGACTGGAAGGGGTAAGGGACCTCTCCAGATTGAATACATGACCGGAAAGGTCAATCTTCGAGAATTTCGTTTTCTCAAGGGTCTCATCCGAAAGGTAGAATTCGATTTCCTCCCCGCCGAATCTCTCCACCGTCAGACATGCCCCATCCAGGGCGATACTCTCCCCCACCTCCAGATTGCCGAAAGGATTTTCGATTCGAAGCCTCAGACCCTTCTCCTCCCGCCGGATACCCCTGGTCCCTGCTGTTTTCTGGATGATTCCGGTAAACATGGTTTCGAAATTTTAATCTTGTTCTTCGGGTTGTGAACATAATATAAATTAAGTCAGAACACACTCCGATATGGTCCGGGCGATAAAATAACCTTCACTGGCGCGGATAACGAGGAATAAATCGATTTCTCTGCCGCTTATGGGCGATTGGTTTCACTCCCCACAGTTCGAACCCGTATCCTCCCCCGGAAGATACTATACGTCAGCGGGGGCGAATATAAATCTCTTCTCCACGGGCCTCGACAGAGCCCTCAGGAGGTCGGTGGGAAGGACCTGGGTTATTTCCCTCCAGGAGCCATCTTTAAGTAGTATCCGGATAATCTGACCATCATCGTGGGGGTTGTAGGGCTCGTAAGCCGTATCCTCCGCCACCTTTTCCACCATGTAGTACTCCGGGTCGTAATTCTTCTCCTCAAGGCGGGTCTTCAAGTCCTCTATCTCCTTAAGGCTCATTTCTTCGGCCGAATAGGCTTTGAAGAGTCGCCTGCTCAGTATCCTGTCCGCAAGGTCCGAGAGGACCGGGTCCTTCCAGTCGGCCCAGAGTTTGAACAGATGGTATATATCGTTGTCGTCCAGACGCAGGAAGCCCTCGAGCCCCTTCTCGTCCAGAGCATTTCCGGCCCTTATGACCGAGAGGAGATTATCGTCCATTGGGACATCCGCACCATCTTCCAGAAGATGCTTGACCCTCAGGAAAAGGGAGGACAGGAGGGCCTGAATGGACAGGTTGGTCTTGTGGAAATAGACGGACCAGTACATGAGATAGCGCCCCACGAGATACCCCTCCACCGCATGCTTCCCCTTCTCCTCCACCGCGAGATGCCCATCGTCGGTCACGGTCAGGGTGTGCAGAATCCTCACCACATCTATCATCCCATAGTTGACCCCGCACATCATGGCATCCCGCCTCAGATAATCCATCCTGTCCACATCGATCTGGCCCTGCAGGAGTTCCTCGATGAAGGGGTATGAGGATTCCCGGTTGAATATGGACAGGATTCCATCCGTAAGGGCATCCCCCAATATGGGCCTGAGTTTCCTGTCCACTATGGCCCGCGTTATGTCCTCATGCCTCACATCCACCAGGGTATGCTCCAGAGCATGGGAGAAGGGACCATGTCCTATATCGTGGACCATGGATGCCACAATTGCCGCCTGCCCCACATCATCCGGAACCCTTATTCCCTTTATGGAAAGGGACCTGAGGGCCTCCTTCATCAGGTGCATGACGCCCAGGGAATGGGAGAATCTGGAATGGGTGGCACCGGGATACACATAACTGGCAAGACCAAGGTGGGATATACGCCTGAGGCGCTGAAAGCAGGGGGATTCCATTACGTCGAGAGCAGGCCCCTCCACCACTATGAAATCCTCGTAGAGGGCATCCCTTATGTACTTGGCCATCGTTATGCTCAAAGGTTTAAACCACAGGGGATTAAAATGTCAAGTTCACGAAAAGAGGACAATCACCACACCAGGAAGGGAAAGGCTCTGTCTCCCGCTCTCAGAACGTACATGCCACGATTAAGGGTAATCAAAATCCTGTCCCCGTATGCCCATCCGGAGAAGACTCTCCTTCCCGCCACATCGTAAACCTCGATGCGATTTCCGGACAGAGCATATCCCCTCAGGTAGAGGAATCCATCCCTGTAAACAATCTGCGGTGCCGGAAGGCTCTCGGATTTTCCGGTTCCCGTATTCAGAAACAGGAAATTACCCCTCGTGCTTTCCCAGTTGGAAACAAAGAGGTCCAGGGAGGTGGAATAAGTGTAGTGGACCACAAGCGTATCGCCCGGGTTCAGAAGGGACGAATTGACGAAGATGTACCCCTTTTCCCTGCTATAGGACCAGAAAGATGGCGCAAGGGCAGAGCCGTTCACGAAGAGGGATGGAATTCCATGTATGGGCCTGTGGCTCACGCGAAAGGCATTTCCCGAGGAGTAAACGAATGTATCTACTGCCTCCACCAGTCCAGCCCCATCCACATCGAAGAGAAAGACCCTTTCCGCCACCAGGTTATACTGAGAGGACCAGGTCCACGAAGGAACAGTATCCAGAACACCGCCATCGTTTGCAAATATCAGGAGAGGACTCCACCATCCCCCCACAACCAGGTCCGCATCCCCATCCCCGTCTATATCGCCAGCCGCGGCGGTGGAAAAGTAGTCGGTACTTCTGTAAATCCAGGAAGGGCTCATCTCCAGAACACCCCCATAATTGAAGTAAATCTCCACGCGGCGTTTCGACGAATTGAACTGATAAGTGTTGGTGACGATTACATCCGGATAACCGTTCCCGTCCATATCCTCCACGAATATCTGATTGGCATCCCCCGCAGAGTCGCTCACCCATGCGGGAATGGTGTCCAGATATCCACCGAGATTAAGATACAGCCTGTGGGGAGCACCGGAAGTGCCCACGAAGAGGTCCATATCCCCATCCAGGTCCACATCCAGGAATGCCAGTCCGTAGGATACGGTCGGGTCGGTCTGCCATGCAGGGATGGTGTCCAGCGCATAACCATTAGAGAGAAACAGTCTGTCCGGCTCCGGTGAATCGTTATAACTGTTTCCACAGGAGAAAGCCGCATCCGCCAGTCCATCCCCGTTAACATCTGCCACATCCACGGAGAAGCACCTGCCGCTATCCGGCGCCACCCAGGATGGCACCTCCTCGAAGGAACTGTCGCTCCAGAGGTGCACCAGATTCACCTGCAATGTCCAGTTTCCCCCTTCGTATCCGCTGAAGTTGGCGATTATCAGGTCCTCGTGCCCGTCCCCATTCACGTCTCCGAGGGCCAGATGACCGCTGTAATTGAGGAGGGGAGAAAACACATGGGGATTCACATCGGGAAGGAGTCCCAGTCCGAAGTATATGTGGTTCTCCTCCGCCTCCATGTCGTTTCCGTTGGTGATTACGATGTCAGGAATGAAATCTCCATCCACGTAAGTGATTCCCGCACCCGTGGAATAGTATCCCGAAACCGACTCGTAATCGGGGGAAGAGGGATAAACGAAGGAGAGAATGAACAGCATGGTAATACAAGTCTAAAGGGGGGAACCTACCGGAGCATCCCCCTATCGATTACACTGTCCCTGGAATCCACCAGGATATAGTAATACTTCCCGCCGCTCAGGTCCAGACGGCATGGCTTTATGGCTCTACCATTCACCACAGGTATCACGTTCACGGGATGCCCTCCTTCATCGTACAGGATGATTTTACCCCTCTCCACCCCGCTGACCAGAATCTCGTAGTGCCCATCCATCGGAACGGCCCTCACTTCCACATTATCGGCCAGAAGAAGGTAGAGCAGGAGCATATTCATATTTTAAAACACTCATCGCACGCATACGAAGGTGCGATTGGCAGGAGCCTCCGTAACCGAACCGGGATAAATTGTGCTTCCACCATAAACCGCCACCGTTCTAAAATTATAGTTATCATGGTAAATTTCGGCAGTCTCAAACACGGAGGTAGATGAGCAGTATATCAACCCCTTCTGGCATACGTATATCACCTCGTGGGCATCCGCCAGTTTCCAGCCCGTGTATCCATTGTAGGTCAGGTTGGCGCATGTGGAGACCATGAGGGCATAGGAACCAGAACTGATCGTTCTAACGACCGCCATGGATATGGGTCTGAAGGTAGCACTAAGACCTATTCGGGTGGGGTCCGTGCTGTCCACATGGATGCTTCCATCAGGAGAATATATGGAACTGACCACATTCCTGCTTCCCTGAACCCACACCGCCGGCTCAACCGACGAATCCGATACGGATGAAGAATCGGACATGAGGACCACCATGTAAAACAGTTCCATCATGCCTATAATTTTATTGAGGAACTGCCCCTTTTGACAGGAATTAACACACCTTAAGTTCTTTAATCATTTAGGGCTTTGACCTCTATGAACATTTTTACTGGATTACTTACCAAAGTATTCATCCTTCGAAGTCATTCACAGCATCGATGACCCTCTTCACCTCCTCATCCGTCATCTCAGGAAACATGGGAAGGGCCAGTATCTCTCCCGAAAGCCTCTCCGTTTCCGGCAGGTCCCCCTCTCTCCATCCCATCTCCCTGAAGGGCTTCTGAAGATGCACCGGTATGGGGTAGTAAATCCCTGTCCCTATGCCCCTCCGGGAAAGGTGCTCCCTCAATCCATCCCTCATCCTGTCCCGGACCCTTACGGCGAATATATGATAGACTCCGGCGCTGCCGGGATACTCCTTCTGGAATTCCACGAAGGGGCTCCTTATCCCTTCCCTGTACATGCGGGCGATTTCGCGGCGGCGATTATTCCAGGCATCCAGATACCTGAGTTTGATGGACAGAACTGCCCCCTGGAACCCCGTCATCCGCATGTTGTATCCCACATCCACGTGCTCGTACCGGCGGGGGCTGGCATGATTGCGAAGCATCCTTATGCGGCTGGCCATTTCCCCATCGTCCGTGGATACCGCACCCCCCTCCCCCATACTGCCCAGATTCTTCGTGGGATAGAAACTGAAAGCACCTGCCACACCATGGGTTCCGGTCTTTTTCCCCTTCCAGAGGGCTCCGTGGGACTGGGCGGCATCCTCTACCAGATATATACCCCTCCTGCGGGCAATCTCCCCCAGTCTGTCCACATCGAATACCTGACCGTATATGTGCACGCCTATTATGGCTCTGGTCCTATCCGTAATCTTCCTTTCCACATCCTCCGGGTCTATCTGCCAGGTTTCGGGGTCTATATCCGCGAAGACGGGTTTCGCTCCCACGTAAACGGGAGCCCACGCAGTGGCGATGAAGGTCCAGGAGGGGATTATCACCTCGTCTCCCGGCCCGATATTCAGGGCCCTCATTATGAGATGAAGCGCAGAGGTTCCACTGTTCACAGCCACCACGTGCTTCGCTCCGAGATAGGAAGCAAATTCCCTCTCGAAGGATTCCACATAAGGACCAGAGGAAAAGGCATTATCGTCTATCACATTTCCTATGGCCCGGAGTACCTCTTCCTTCAACCGGGAAGACTGTCTGGAAAGGTCCAGAAATGGAACACGGGACATGCGGAAAGTTTAATCGCTCCAGGGTCTTTAAAATTTGTTCATGATTTCCGAAATCAGGGAAAAAGTGGGAGAACTGGCAACGGAAGTGTACGAGGGCATCGATATGCCCACCGTAATCACCACGAAAGAAAACCTTTTGAAAGTCATAGAGATTCTGAAGAACGAACTGGGATTTAACACCATCACCGACATAACCGCAGTGGACTGGTACGGGAAAAGGGAAAAGAGGTTCGATGTGGTCTACCACTTCAGGAAGGTGCAGAGTCCCCACAGGGTACGCGTAAAGATTCAGATAGAAGACGGAGAGAAGGTCCCCTCCATAGTCTCCATATTCCAGGGAGCCAACTGGCTGGAAAGGGAAGTGTTCGACATGTTCGGCATAGAATTCGAGGGACATCCGAACCTGAAACGCATTCTCCTGTGGGATGGATTCCCCGGACACCCCCTGAGGAAGGACTTCTTCTGGAGAGAAGAGGTACCCCTGCCGGAGAATGAGTAATGAAAGTTTCGGAGTATCACAGGAGGGGGTTAAAGCACTTCGTGGATTCGGAGCCCCGATTCGCAAAGAAGGGGGAAGCCAGAGAGGGGGTCCACAGACTCACCCTCTACATATTGCCGGACGGTAAATGCGTTTTCAATGCATCCAGGCGATGCAAAAAACTCCTGGCCATCGCCGACTTCGCCTGCGATTACTATTCCCTCAACGGCAGATTCCCCCCGGAAGATGAAATTCTGGAATTCTTCAGGGAAGAGAAAGACAGAACGAAGATGAAGGCCCGTATAGAAATCCTGAAGAAAGCAATAGAATCCATCGCATAGGGGGAAAGTCCCCCTACTTCACCTTTCCGTATCTGATGGTGAAATATCCCGACCTGAGGGAATCCTCCGGATGGTAATAGCTCAATATGCGGAATGCGTACAGTCTCCCATCCGGTTTCCTGACGATATAGACCTTTTCATCCGGAACGAGCCTGTGGTTTTCATTCAGGTGATACCATCCATTTCCGATGACGCTGATGAATCTGTCAGTGTAGAAATCATCCCCATCCTCGTTCTCATGGACCACTGCCCCATCCCTATCGACCACCACCTTATCCACGCTGTCGCCGATGGACACCGCCACCCCCCATCCCGCATACACGTTGAGGGTGGGAAGAGTTCCGATGAAGTGGATGTGGTACGTGGTATCGTACAGGGAAGAGGGCTCGCTGTACGTGAGATTCTTCAAATCGAGGAATTTGTCCTCATATCCCAGAATCACGAATGGCTCCCCATCCAGGTCGAGAATTATCTCATCGGGGGAAACCTTCTGGAATTTCAGCGAAATAACCTCCCCATGGGGCATCCGGAAATACACCTCTCTCCCTGCAAGGGAATCCCACACCCTCTCCAGATAGAAGAACTGGCTATCCCTCGAAAAGGAGCCGGGGAATCGGGCATCCTTCAAGTCCCCCGCATCCACAGATGCCACCTCGTAAAGGGGATTCACCAGGATGAAGGGCTCCCGGGCGAATATGTACCCCTGTCCCGATTTCACCACCAGAGGAAGGGTCATGAACATGACATCGTACTCGTACAGGGAATCCTCCTCGAAGGAGAACCTCACCACATCCTTCTTCACATCCCCATTCAGAAAGGTGTCCTGCACGTACTCGAAGTGAAGGATATCGCCCGGTTCGTAGGCTTTTTTCTCACCGGACCCGGTGCATCCGCTTAATGCGACTATGGTGGCGATTGCGGTCAGGGTTATTCTCCTCATGCCGAAAATTTTACCACAGGTTAACCCATTATGAAGCCATCCCTCATGCGGGGAAACGGGGAGAAATGGAAAAATGGATTTCCCGTCTTGAAGGCCGGTCTCCTCCATTCCTTCGAATTCATGTTCCGTGAATTTCGTCCAGATGCCTCCTGAGAACGACAGCAGTATTGTAATGAATATCCACGAGGTCCTCCACCTTCCGGGCATAGCCTCCCGCCAGCACCACCACCAGGGGAATTTCCCTCCTCGCGGCCTCCCCTATGACGATTTCATCCCTCTCCTTCAGGCCCTCCTTCGTGAGGGACAGACCACCCAGAAGGTCATCGAGATAGGGGTCGGCGCCGGCCACATAGATGACCAGTTCAGGGGAATGCTCTTCGTAAATCTTTATCACAGCCTCTTTCAGGAGGGTATTGTAAACCTGGTCGGAAGTCCTGTCCGGAAGCCCTATATCCCAGTCGCTCTTCTCTTTTGGCATGGGATAGTTCATCTCCTGATGGATTGAGAAGGTGAAGACATCCGGATCATTCCGGAATATGTGGGCGGTTCCATTTCCCTGATGGACATCGCAGTCTATAACCGCCGCCCTTCTTATCTTCCCCTCCTTCTGCAGCTTCCTGATGGCATAGGCTATGTCGTTTATGTAGCAGAAGCCCTCCGCATGATCCCCGTATGCATGGTGGAATCCTCCCCCGTTGTGGAAAGCCAGTCCATTTTCCAGGGCAAGGGAAGAGGCCATATAGGTGCCACCGCTGGCCAATCGAAAGAAGTCTATAATCTCCTGCGTGAGGGGCAATTCGGAACGTATGGTCCTGTGGCTCCAGCGGAGATTCCTGAGGTCGTCAATGTATTCGGGAGTGTGGACCAGAAGCAAATCTTCCCACGAGGCGGGCTCCGGCTCCACAATCTCCTCCTCTTTCAGGATTCCCTCCTTCAGGAGTTTTTCGGTCAGGAGTCTGTACTTGGCAGTCCTGAACACATGCTCCCCGAAATTGGCCGAGTATCGGGGCGAATAGACGAACCACTTCATTTCATAGCCTCCCGAATTTCCTCAGGACCTCCAGGACCACCCCCCTGTCCACCCCCGCCTTCATCAGGACGGAAACCATCCTCACATCGCCGTTCTCGTATGCATAGTGCAAGGGAGTATTGCCGTAGCGATCCCTAACATTGGGATTGGCTCCCCTCTTCAGCAGATACTCCACCACACCGTACTTCCTTCGAATCACGGCGAAATGCAATGGAGTCCTTCCCTGCTCCAGAATACCGTTGGGGTCTATGCTTTCGAGAGTTCGAAAATCCTCCTCCTCGATGGCCCGGAGAATTTCGTGAACCATGGGGAAATTATAAATGGAAAGAGCGGGAGACGGGACTCGAACCCGCAACCCCCAGCTTGGAAGGCTGGCGCTCTACCAATTGAGCTACTCCCGCTCTTGCAGTGGGCGGGGTAGGATTCGAACCTACGAAGGGCGAAGCCCAGCAGATTTACAGTCTGCCCCCGTTGGCCGCTTGGGTACCCGCCCGACTGCCCTATAATTTTAAAGCAAAATCCCCTCCGGGTGCGGGGTCGGAGGGGGTGCGTTCATCCCATGACTGTCCCCTTCAGGGCGTCCTTACAGATGCACATCCTCTCATCCTGCCAGGTCTCGAATACCCTCACGAGAATCTTCTTGACCCTGTCCGTATTCTCCCTCATGGTGGCAACCACTTCCTCGGTCGTCAGTTTGTGCTCGGATATACCAGCCGCCCAGTTGGTCACCACATTTATCCCGGCATAACACAGCTCCAGTTCCCTTGCCAGAACCGCCTCCGTGGTCATGGTCATGCCCACCACATCCGCCCCTATGGTCTTCAGGAACTGGATTTCCGCAGGGGTCTCCAGTCTCGGACCCTCCATCAGGGCATAGGTCCCATGGGGATAAACATCCACGTAAACATCCCTGGCCGCCCTTATGAGAATATCCCTGGTCTGAGGGCAGAAGGGAATGGAAACATCTATGTGGACCACCTTTCCATGGAACAGGGCGAGGAGAACCCTGTCCTGCTCCTCTGCGGGCACGTCGAATTCTTCGCTTCTGACGGTGTATTTTCCCTCGTAAAAGGTAAGGGGCCTCTGCTTCGAAAAATCGAGAAAATTATCCGGGATTACGATATCTCCGGGCTTCTTCGTTATGCCTCCAACAGCAGATACACCGATTATCCTTTCCACACCCAGTTTTCTGAAACCCCATATATTGGCCCTGTAATTGACCCTGTGGGGCGGAATATCGTGGTTCCTGCCATGGCGGGGAAGGAAGTAGATGATTCTATCGCCATATCTGGTCTTTACATATTCATCCGACGGCTCACCCCACGGGGTGTTCACCTTGACCGATTCGATAACCTCCAGACCTTCCAGATTGTATAATCCGCTTCCACCGATAACTCCAATGGGTTTCTTTTCCATGAGGAAAGTTTAAATTCTCCGAATATACTTTCTGACGGATTCGATGAAGAAAACCTTCACCCTGCTCCACAGGGGCTCTATATCCGGATAACTCTCTGCCTCTGCATCCTCGAAGTAAATCAACGCTTTGAGAAAGGACCCCTCGTCGAATAGATTTCCATACCTGGCACGGGAAAAACGGATTACATCATTCAGATTCCACCCATGGTGATTCATGAGAAAGTAAAGGTCGTAGAAATCCTTTTTGGAGCCCCTTTGCATTATCGCGACGCTCTTCATAGCAGCAATATCCTCATCGCCAGCGAGATAAAACCCCTCAGTAATCCCAGATTTTACTGCTTTCTCTAATGCTCTTCTTTGCCCTTTTCTCAACTTCTTCATCGCTTATCTCCAGAATTATCTTCCAGAAGTTTCTGCTTCGCTTATCCAGAAGGTAATAATGCCTGAAGAACACTTCCTTCAGAACCTCCTCCCCGTAATCCCGGAAGACCTCCACGGGATCATCGAGAGCCATTCTCCTGGCAATCAGAACGCTCCGGGACTTCTGACCGTCCCATGCGAACTTTCGCTCTTTATCTTCCAGCAATTCGTGTAAATTATAAGGGCTGACGGGATGAAATCATATTCAGGATGCGAACCAGAGTATCCCTGAGTTCATGTCTGGAAACCACTATGTCCAGTTGTCCCTTGTCCATTAGGAATTCGCTCCTCTGAAATCCGGGGGGCAAATCCTGACGGATGGTCTGTTTTATGACCCTCGGGCCGGCGAAACCGATGAGGGCTCCTTTTTCCGCAATCATCACATCTCCAAGGGCGGCAAAAGATGCCATGACTCCACCCATGGTGGGGTCCGTCAGAACGCTGATGAAGGGGATTCCCGCTTCCTCCATCTTTATCACTGCAACAGTGGTCTTCGCCATCTGCATGAGAGAGACTATGCCCTCGTGCATTCTCGCTCCGCCTCCCGAAGCGGTAAGGGAAACGTATGGAATCCCCAGTTCTATGGCCTTCATCGCTCCCACGTAAAACTTCTCCCCCATCACGGCACCCATGGAGCCGGCAAGGAATCGAAAGTCCGTTATGAAGAATACCACCTCATAACCCCCGATTCGGGCCCTTCCGACCCTTGCAGATTCATCCAGTCCCGTCTTCTCCTTAAGGGTCTTTAACTTTTCTCCGTACCCCGGAAAGTTCAGCCAGTCAACCGTCTTCAAATCCGTCGCATACTCTTCCAGAAACTCCCCATCGTCCAGCAGTATGCGCATGTAGAGGGAGGAGTCTATACGGAAATGGTGACCGCAGTTGGGACAGACCCACAGGTTCTTCTCCAGATGCTTTTTATAGAGTATCTCCCCACAGCTATCGCACTTTATCCACAGGTTATCCGGAGGCTCCCTCTTCACGGGCTCTCTGGGAAGTTTGGGACCCTCCTTCTTCCTGAAAAACATGAGCAGTAAACCCCCTGTTAGGCCAAAAGTATAAAGACGAGAAGCAAATGGGAAACACATTTTCAACGAGCAATTCGGGAAAGAAGCGGAGATTCTTCCTTTAATTTATCACCTGCTCGACTTCTCGTATATAATCTCCGACCACCTGTCGATTCTTTCTATATACTCCGGAATATTCCTCTCCTCCGCCACACTTCTGAATGATTCGACGATGGATTCCCACAGTGCATCATCGCATTCGGTAGCTGACATGACATTGGCAATGAACTTCCCCTCATCCTTCACCCATCTGATCATTTCCACGCATCCACCCCTCGACCTCATAAGCACTCCCCAGTTGTCGCTGTCGTACATGAAACCGATGAACCTGTCGGAATTCCTCTCCAGTATTTTCCACAATTCATCGAGATTCTCATACTCGATACCAACACCCACCTCGGACCCCTCGAGCGTCTGAACACCCACACCAACGTACCTATCCCCCTTCTTATAAACGGCCGCCATGTACCGAATCTTATCGGATGAATTCATCGCAAAACTCCTGCTTTTCGAAATATTAAACCCCGCCCCCATCGGACAGTTCGGAAGTGAAAGGATTTATCACCTATATTCCATCAAATACCCCGATTCAGCCCCGGAATCATGGCGCTATATCAGAATATGAGATTGAACGTCAACAGTTGCCCATTCCTGTAAACCTCACCGAATAACCTGTGGGACTTCAGAACCCTGGACTCCGCCTTCTTGAAATCCTCAAGGCTCTTTATTTCCACTCCATTGAGACTCCTTATAACATCCCCCTCAGCAAATCCCGCAAAGGATGCCAGAGAACGGGACTCGATGGAAACCACCAGAACACCGTTCATAAGAGGAATTCCATACTTCCGGGCTACCACGAGAGACATTTCGACCACCTGCATCCCGAGGCGGCTTCTATAGGGCTTCAGAACGAATTCCCTGGCCTTCACATCCACATTCACGTAGTGACCATCCCTGAATATTCTCAGGTGGAGGACATCACCCGGAACCAGTATGTAGGTCATATCCTCCCAGTCACCAGTATTCTTTATCACCTGCCCGTTGACGGATACTATTATATCCCCCTCCCTCACTCCCTTCTCCATGGAGTTGACCACGATGACGCCGAATTTCCCCTTATAACCCACGGCTTCCTTGAGATGGTTGTCCAGGTCCTGAACCTCTATGGGAACCAGGGCTTCCCGCAGGTGTCCGTATCTGACTATCTCCGAGAAGACCTTTTTCACCGTATTTATGGGGATGGCGAATCCGATTCCCTCGAATCCTCCCGATTTGGAGAAGATGAATGTGTTGATGCCTATCACTTTCCCATCCGCATCCACGAGAGGGCCACCGGAATTACCAGGGTTTATGGCCGCATCCGTCTGAATCATATTCCTGTAAACCCTGTCCTCCATTCCCCTTATGGTCCTGTGAACCCCGCTGATGATACCCGCGGTGACCGTGGGCTCCACATCGTCCAGATAGTACCCGAGCGGATTTCCTATGGCTATGGCCCATTCTCCCACCACCAGACTATCCGAATCACCCATCTCAGCATAGGGGAAATTCTCCCTCCCGGACTTCACTTTGAGGATGGCTATGTCCAGTTTATCCACCTTTCCCACCAGGCGGGCAGTGTACTGGCTGGCATCCGGAAAGGTAACTATTATGGAATCCGGGTCATCGCCCACCACATGCTGATTGGTGATGATGTATCCATCCGGAGTAATGACCACGCCGGAGCCGAGAGACTGGACCCTCTCAAGCCTGTAAGTGGGAGGTATGATTTCCCTCCAGAAGGGGTCTATGAAGAAGGGCCTTTCCTCCACGACGCGGGTGGAGAGGACGGTTATGGAAACCACTGCCGGGGAAACCTTTCTGGCCGCCTCGATTATTGCATTGCTTCTGGAGATGGAGATGGCCTGAGCCCTCTGCACCCGACTCCCCGCGGATGAAGTGTCCCCGACCCCTCCGGAGGAGGGAATTTGCGACGAATTGCAGAAAGTGAGGGAAATCAGCAGAACCGGAAACATCTTCCACCTCATCTATGCCTAAATGTTTAAAGGACGCGAAGTACTCAAAATTTGCAGGATGGTGTCAGAAATTCCCCCACCATTAAAATTCTTCCCATGTTGCAGGAGCATATGACCCTGCTCAGGGATGTGGGTCTGATAATCGGAACCATACTGGTAGGATGGCTGATAGGTGTCCTGGTGGAGAAGTACATAATCAGCAGAATAAAGAAGTTATCCAGATCCACGAAGACCCGCATAGACGACATAATAGTGAAAGCCATCCACAATCTCATTCCCCTGTGGCTCATACTGGCATCCATAGCATTCATCCTGAGCCTGACCAGCCTTAAACCCCACATAGTCTCCTATATCAACAAGGTGATTCTGGTCATATTCATGTATTCCGGCGTGGTGGTGGCCGCCCGTATGGCAGCCGAATTAATGAAGGAGTACATGCGCACCTTCGAGGATGTCCTCCCCCCCTCCACCCTCATCATAAACGTAACGAAGATATCGGTGTATGTGGTGGGAATACTCATGATTCTCCACACCCTGGGCATATCCATCGCCCCCATCCTCACAGCCCTGGGAGTCACATCCCTGGCAGTGGCTCTCGCCCTTCAGGACACCCTCTCCAACCTCTTTGCAGGCATCCAGATAATAGTGGCAAGGCAGTTGAGACCCGGAGATTACATCCGGCTCGAAGATGGTCTGGAGGGGTATATTGAGGACATAACCTGGAGGAACACCATAATCAGAGCCCTTTCCAACAATGTCATCATCATTCCCAACTCCAAACTGGCCCAATCCACCATAATCAACCATTACAAGCCCGATACCGAACTGAACTTCTCCGTAATCGTGGGGGTGAGCTACGACACGGATTTGAAGAAAGCGGAGGAGGTGGCGATAGACGAGGCGAAGAAACTCCTGAAAGAAATCGAGGGAGGCGTTCCCGATTTCGAGCCATTCGTTCGATTCTACGAATTCGGAGACTCCAGCATCAATATGAAAATCTTCCTGAGGGCAAAGGAGTACGTGTATCAATTCCGGATGAAGCACGAATTCATAAAGCGCCTGAAGGAGAGGTTCGACAGGGAGGGCATCGAAATTCCATTCCCCATAAGGACCATTTACCTGAAAAACGGCTTACAGCCCCCCGATGAGAGTAGATAGGTTCTTCTCCGATAGAATCGAAGGGGACAGGATAATCCTCTACGGAGAGGAGAATCACCACGCCACAAAGGTCCTCCGAAAGCGGAAAGGAGACATAGTAAGCGTATTCGACGGCAGGGGGAGGGAATTCATAGCCCGCATAGAGGAAACTGGAAAGAGCCAGTCCATTCTGAAAATCCTGGAAGAGGTACCGCCGCGGGAATATCCATTCCACATAGCCATCGCCCAGGCTCTCATAAAGCACAACCGATGGGACTGGATGTTAGAAAAAGTGACGGAAATCGGGGTTAAGGAAATCGTTCCGCTCATAACGGAGTTCTCCGTGGTCAGAACGCAGAGCAAGAAGGGCAGATGGGAGAAGATAGTCCTGAATGCATGCAAGCAGAGCGGGAGGCAGATTATACCCGCCATTCATAGCCCCATGGATATAAATCAACTCATAGAGCATTCCCTCGATTACGGCAGTCGTCTGGTGGCCCATCCGGGGGGCGTGGAGATAATAGAAGCACCCATATCCGAAAAGATTCTCATTGCCATAGGGCCCGAAGGGGGCTTCTCCGATGAGGAGATAGGGAAACTGGAAGAAGCGAACTTTGTGAAGGTCAATCTGGGGAATTTCATCCTAAGGAGCGAAACTGCTCCCGTGTATGCCGCATCCGTTATCGTTCAGAGACTCATCTTCCATCTCCGGGGATGAAGGAATACCACTTCAACCCCATATCTCCGAGCATTTCCCTCATGGAGTCCGATGGATTCCTTTCGAAGTAATACAGATTCGATGACACTCCCGTGTCGGAAGAGCCGAAACCATGGATGGGTTCCCCGTACTGCGCGACCGACAGGGACAGCTCCTCCTCAAGTCTCACGGAAGAGGGAATGGCCACCACCTCGATGATTCGAGCCTTCTCCAGCAGGAAATCTATGTGCCAGTGCTTTTTCTTCTCCCTGCGGAGGTGCCGGGCGATTCGGGATTTCAGATTCCCCATGGCAGAGCCCACATAGACGTAAAAACCCTTCCGCAGCAGGAATTCCCTTCCCTTCGTCCGTATGGTGGAATCCTCCGGCAGTTCTACAATCAGAAGGTAAGAGCCCCTGTCCATAATCCGGAAAAGGGGGACCTGAGCCCCCCATCATTTCATATTCAGAATCCTGTACGCCCTGGAATTTACCTTCACTATGAAGACACCCGGTCCGTATCCGGACACGTCGAGGCGGGTAGTGATACCGCGGTAGAGCATTCTTCCACGGACATCGTAAAGGGAGACACGGGCAGGCGAACCCAGATAGATGACCCCATTCCTGTAAACGAATGGCTTCCGGTAATCCTCTGCGAAGGATGTGGTCTGTACATCGAATGCGTAGAGGAAGCCGATTCCCACATCGGAGGAAGAAATCACGTAGGAGGAGGTAAAGGAAGATGTGGCCTCGTTATAGACTATTACCCTGTTGGTATCTCCTGTCCAGGCTCCCGCGGATATGTAGAGGTTTCCATCGTAGAAGTCCAGACCCAGGATTCCGGAATATCCTGTGGTAAGGCTGTCCAGACTGCCGGTTGCACGCTCTATGGTGTAAAGGGTTCCATCGAATGTGGCAGCATAAACGTACTGGTCTCCCACCGTCAGCACGTACGAATTGCGTATGGTATCGCTGTTGCCGGCGAAAGTGAAACTGGCACCGTCCACCCTGAATACGAGGGCATCATCGCTTCCATAATTTCCCGTTGCAAGGACATAGATATACTGGGAATCGCATCCAATCTGGGAGATGGTGGGACCCAGGAAGAGACTGTCCTTGCTCCTGTCCGCAGGATTTATGCCATAGAGATAACCCGCACGGGTGGCCACGAGGATGCGGTCGAAGCAGTACTTCACTCCTATGGGCTGAAGAGCCACACCTATGGAATCGAGTATGGAGCCGTTGTTGAATAGATAGACAGCAGCACCGCTTCCATCCTTACCGAAGTTGGAGAAGTAGAAGGTGTCCCCCACGACGACCCCCTCCATGGGATTGAGGGAATCGGGAAGGGGATACTCCGATATGATGGTATTGGAAACGGGCTCGAAGTACACGAGGGATGGGACACCATAGAAGCCTCCGGAATTCACCACTATGCCCACCGCGCCCGTGGAATCAAGAGTCCTTCCCGGCAGGTACACGTAATTGGGCACATCGCCGGTACTCCCTATGAACAGGCTGTCCACCACCTGACCCGACGATTCATCCAGCATGTATAGTTGCTCGTTCACTCCTCCAAGCACATACACATAGCCCAGCAGCAAACTCACCATAATTCACCTCCTTCTTTTCATTATCACAGTTCGCCTGCTTCCACTTCTGACCAGGAACACGCCTTCCCCCTCGAATGTCCCGAACCTTCCCCTGAATATCATTCTCCCTGCCACATCGAACACCTCCACAAAGTCTCCACTGGAGGGGACCCACCTCTCCTCCACAGAAACATCCACCACCTGAACCCCATCCACCCCCGCATATCCTGCCCCCCTGACAGCAATCAGAGAAAGGGTATCTCCAACGGAAAAGGGAGAGCGAATATCTCTGGAGAGAAGGGAATCTATCTCCCCCAGGGTATCCGGACGGGTGTCGGTATAGAAGGCATTCATGAAATGCCCTGTCCCCCCGTAGATTCGAAGGGGGGAGTTGCTGCGAACGACGAAATCCACTCCCGGATGGTTAAACACATTCAGATTGTATATAACGATTCCCTCCAGCCCCAGGGATGTGTAAATCCCATCGATTATCGAGAGGGAGTAATAGAGGGATGTATCGGCACCCATTCCCGATGCCATAACGGGGAACTGGATGGAATAATCCGCTTGCTCGTATCCGCAGTTTATACATCCCGCCGCATCCAGGTCAAATCCACTGCACAGACTGGAAGGGCATAAATCCATCGCATCCGCGATAAGGACGAATCGAACTGTATCCAGCCCCACTGCCGAAATGTCGAACCTGTCCCCCATCCACACATCCGGATTGGTGGTATCCGCACCGTAATTGGTGGGCTTTATTCCCGCAAGACCCGTCCAGTTATATGGATTGGCATCGCTCGTATCGAAGGGATACATGAAGAAGAACCTTCCATCCTTCGAAAGGAATACATACGCCGGCTCCACGAATGCGCTGGTATCGGAAGAATCGGCAGAAGTGATGAAGACGTTTTCGAATATAACCAGGTCATCCCCCGGACCATCCACCACAACGCTATCCCTGAACTGGAGAATGATGAATCCGAATTTTCCCAGGGACAGGACATCCATGGAAGGAGCCGATGGTGTTGCGGAGGTGTCGGGACTTCCCAGAACCACAGAGGGAAAGCCATCCTGCCCGAACCACTGTCCATCCCCATGGGCAAACAGGATTACGGAATCCGCCCACCTGTCGAATGCAATAAGAAGAATCCAGCTCATTTTCCCTCCTCCATGTTATAGACGAATCTGACGACCACAGAAAAGGGTTCCGTGGGATATCCGGATATGAACTCCCAGTTCCGATTCAGCAGATTGTTCAGGTAAAACTGAAGTCTTCCCCGCCAGAAGGGCATCTCCATAGCCATATTCAGCATGAGAATGGGAGGAAGTTTCCCGCTTTCGGGGGAGAAATAGACGGGGCGCTCCCCATAATACATCCCCTCCACCCTCCAGTTGAACTCACCGAAGGGCATAACGAAGAACACGGAAGAGACAACTTCCGGCCTGTAGGGAAGGACGGAATTCCCATCGAGACGATTCTTCACCAGAGAGAATGTAAAGCCCATGTAATCCGAGCGCATAAGCAGTTCCAGACCGTAGAGGAGCAGATACTTTCCATTCTCCGGTCTCCAGTATTGGTACCCGGGCTTCCAGAAGATGGGATGGACAATGATGGAAGAGAACACATCTCCCCTGACCCAGAAGGGACCCAGCCCCCCATTCCACCCCGCCTGAAGGGTATTGAAGTATTCGGGAGAAAGGTCCGGATTGCCCTTCGCCATGGCACCGTCGAAGTAGAGCTCGGAGAAGGATGGAATCCTGTCCTTGAGATTCACCGATACGTAGAAATTTTTTCCTGCAACAAGTGAGAACCTGTAGCGGGGGTAGAGATTTCCCGAATTGCCGTAAAGGAATCCTGCAATTATATCCAGATTCTTTCGATGGATGTGGAAATGCGCCCCCACCCTGTGATGCCCATCCCATCCCTCCCATTCCAGATTAAAAGAGCCAATCCCATAATCGATTCTACCGGAAATCAGGGGCTCTTCATCGTTATATCTGTACACCTGAGCCATTCCCTCCAGTCTCCCCCACCTGAACACAGCCCCGCTGTACTCCTCCCTGTCGTTC
>WGAQ01000091.1 GCA_015494735.1 Caldifarciminota bacterium
CTCACTTTGAGTATGCAACAATCTGAATTCCAATGGCTTTATGATATGGCGGTCAGGGTTGATGGGTGATGACTCAGTCTATTCTCCTGAGGGCATCCACCACCTTCATGCGCACGATTCCCCTCAGGGGTATTATGGAGAATATCACCACCACCAGCATGGCCATTGCGGATATGAGGAGGAAATCCCTGAGGGTCACCTCTATCGGTATTCTGTCTATGAAGTACACATCCGGAGGCAGCCTTATGAGTCCCAGGTCCGACACCACGAATGCTATCGCCAGTCCCAGTATGTCACCTATCAGGACACCCAGCCCCCCTATGGACACCCCGATGAGGAAGAAGACCCTCATGATGTCCGATGGACTCATCCCCATGGCCCTGAGTATCCCTATCTCGTGCACCTTGTTGCGCACCAGTATCACCAGGGTGGATATGATGTTGAAGGAGGCGACCAGCGTTATGAGGAGCAGGACCAGGAACATGCCCAGTTTCTCCAGCTGGAGGGCGGAGAATAGACTCCTGTTCATCTCTATCCAGGTGGTCACGTACACATTGGGGATTTCCCTCCTGAGGTCGTCTGCCATGGAGGGGGCTTTGGAGGGCCTGTTCAGATAAACCTCCAGACCCTCCACTCCGGAGGTCTTCAGCAACTCCTGAACCCTCTTCAAATCCACCAGGATGAAAGTGTTGTTTATGTCGTATATTCCCGCATCTATGATGCCCTCCACGGGGAGTTTGACAGAGCGGAACTGGGTTCCGAATGGGGTTTCCACCGGAATGGGGGAGAAGATTTCTATGCTGTCCCCCTCCGTCACCTTCAGGGCTGATGCCATCCCCAGGCCCAGAACCGCCCCCTTCTTCACATCCGCACTCCCCATCACCACGTTCTCCCTTATGAAGGAGTAAGGACTGTCCACCCCCTTTATTATGGCCCCATCCATCACATCCCCGTGGCGCACTATGGTCTTCATGGTGATGAAGGGGTGCACCTCCCTGACCCCCTTCTTCCTCCTGAGGTAGTCCATCACCTGCTCGTAGTCCTTCATGTAGGGGGAGTAGAGGTCCATTATGGTTATGTGGGGAGTGAATCTCACGAGCCTGTTCTCCAGTTCCCGGGTGAATCCCGTCATGATTCCCAGGACGATTATGAGGGATGCAACTCCCAGAGCAATGCCCACTATGGAGAAGGTGGATAGGAAGGAGAGGACTCCCCTTCTGGTGGACCTCAGGAACCGCCTCCAGAGGAGAAAGTACAGATTCATGGTCAGGAGTTAAGTTTACAGTTCCACCTTTAAAATTCCACCGGATGCTTCCCCGGTGGTTGAAGCGGAAGAGGGAAGATAAGTTCTCCCATTACAGGCGCTTTCTCGTTCTCGACATAGAGACGGTTCCCGACGGGGAGATGATGGACAGCGTTATGGAGGAGAAGGAGAGGGAGAGATACCGGGAGGGTGAGTTCATCCATCCCGCGTACCACAGGGTGGTTGCCATATCGGTTATGAGGGCATCCGGCGGTGATGTGGAGGACTTCTGCTCATGCGCATCCGGAGATGAGTCCGCCCTCCTCATGGCATTCTGGAGGATATTCGCGGATTCTATCGATGTGGACGATGAGGGAGGAAACTTTCCTGTCCTCATAACGGTAAATGGCAAGGGGTTCGACATTCCGGTAATACTGCTGCGCTCGCTGAAGCATGCCCACGACTTCGGCGATAGGGAGAGGAAGGCGGTAATCCACTTCACGGATATGAGTGCCGATAGATTCGATATGTATCATCCCAACTACGGGAGCCCCTTCACCCGGTACCACATAGATCTGGCCCGGGATGTGTTCGGGCACAGAGTATCCCTGAGGAAACTGGCATATCTCTCGGGCATCCCCGTGAAGGTGGAGGGGAAGGGGGAGGAAGTGACCTCTTACTTCCTCGATGAAGACCTGGAGAGGATTGCCCGGTACTGCGCCGAGGATGTGAAGGTGACTGCCCTGGTATTCTCCAGAATCAACCGATTCCTGTATGGATTCCTGTACGGGGATTTTCCCTCTTTCGGCCGCATCAGGGGAGCGGAACCCCGGCTGGTTATAGAGTGAGGGGCGAAGGCACGCCTCGAGGAAGACGCCCGTGGCATGGAAATCGGTGGACCCATTACGGGGACCGGAGAGGCATACCGATGGCCTGCTGAAGATGATCAGACCAGAGAGTCTATGTGTCTCCTCAACCAGTTGCTCCCCCAGAGGAGGTCTATGGGCATGATTTCTTCCTCGAACTCGTACGGGGGCTCCTTCCATGCGAATTCGTCCGGATAGAGCTTCTTCACCGTTTCCAGTATCCGGACGGCAGTCTCCACCGGTCTGAATCTCCTCCTGTCCAGGACGTGTATCTGGAATCCCCCTATCACCTGCCCCGCATACTTGTTGAAGGTGGGCTTGAAGTAGAGGGGTCTCAGAATGGCCCCCTCCACCTCTATCTGCCCGGCCATTTCGAAGGGGTCTATGTAGGGGGCTCCGAAGATTTCGAAGGGTCTGGTGGTCCCCCTTCCCTCCGAGAGGTTGGTCCCTTCCAGCAGACACATGCCCGGATACACGATTGCTGTATCCACGGTGGGCATATTGGGGGAGGGCATCACCCACGGTAAATCCAGTTCGTCGAAATACAGATTCCGGTCCCATCCCTCCAGATGATACACGATTACGTCCAGATTCTCCTTCCGGGCCACCTCTTCCAGAATCTCCCCGTAGGTCCTTCCGTGTCTGATGGGAACCGGGTACATCCCCACGAATGAAAGGATGCTGTTGACCGGTCCCTCCACATCCACTCCGTTTATGGGATTGGGCCTGTCCAGAACGATGACCTTCTTTCCCGCCTCCGCGAATGCCCTCATGACCAGGAGGGCCGTCCATACGTAGGTGTAATACCGTGCTCCCACGTCCTGCAGGTCGATTATAACCCCATCCAGGTCCCGTATGTGCTCCTCCTTCGGATACAGGGAGTCCTTCGTCTTTCCGTACAGGGGAATCACCTCCATATCCCCGAAAGTGTCCTTCAGGACCGCTTCCTGGTCCTGTGCGGTGGCGAAGAATCCATGCTCCGGGGTGAAGAGCCTCCTTATGTTCAGACCCCGTCCCGCAATCACCTGCACCGAGTACTCGAGATTCCTGGATACAGCAGCAGCGTGGGACAGAACGCCCCACGCATTTCCCCTGAACTTTTCAGCGTCCTTCAGGAATCTCTCTAAGCCGGTTCTCACCTTACGCCTATCGTGATTTCCTGATACAGGTCCTTCAGATAGAGGGTGTCGGTGGGGATGAGGGTGCTGTCCAGACTGATTTGAATCAGTTGATACACGCCTCCCTTCACGAGAGCTCTGTCCATTACGTCCACCGCCTCCTGCGGAAGTCGATACTCGTGGGACGTGAGCCTGCCGGGCTGCGTGGTTCCGAATATGAGCTTCTGGCGGAAGGTGGTGTCGGGGTCCTCCAGATTATATCCGGCTGCCTGGAGTATGTTCTCATACGCGGCGCATGTGGCTGCATCCGCCGTGCACTCGAGGCTGGCATACAGTTTCACGCTGTCCGGGTCCTTTGCCACATAACCGGTATCGCTGAACCAGATGGTATAACTGATGGATGAAGTGGCGGAAGAATCCTTCCAGTAGGTCTTCATGTCCCGTATCTCCACTATGTTGGAGGGGACGTCCTCGAAGGGCAGATACTTTTCCACATACAGAATCACCTTCCCCACCTGGGTACCGTATCCCACCACGGGGGCCTTTGCATTTACCGGGGTTGTTTTCACCGTAACTTCCAGCAGACTCTTGCAGCCGAATGCCGCCACGGTGATGCCGATGGCCAGCAATATTCTCCTCATGGGGAAAATTTTAAGTCATTGCTCTACTGAATCAACCTGACTTTCGGAAAGCGGGACGGAACGGGTGGAGGCACTCTGCAGGGGTTTTCCCGCCTCCTCTTTCCATTGCACATTCCCTCAAAGTGTAAAATTTCGCCATGAAATTCTTCGTGGATACTGCCAGCAGGAAGGAAATCAAGAGGCTCGTGGAATGGGGCATTATAGATGGTGTTACCACCAACCCTTCCCTCCTGTCCAGAGAGGAGGGCAAACCGGAGGAAATCATCAGGGATATATGCGAAATCGTCGGAGGTCCGGTTTCCGTCGAGGTGGTGGCCACTGATTACGAGAACATGGTGAAGGAGGGCAGGAGGCTTGCATCCCTTCACGAGCATGTGGTCATAAAGATACCCCTGACGGAGGATGGAATAAAGGCAATGAAGACCCTTTCCGATGAAGGAATAAGAATCAATGCCACCCTGATATTCAACCCCATCCAGGCCCTGGTTGCCGCCCGTGCCGGAGCCACGTACGTTTCCCCCTTCGTGGGCCGTCTCGATGACATCGGACACGACGGAATGCAGATTGTGAAGCAGATAGTGGACATCTTCACCATACACGAGATAGAAACGAAGGTGCTTGCCGCCAGCATAAGGCATCCCCGCCATGTGCTTCTGGCTGCTCTTGCCGGTGCCGACATCGTGACCATACCTCCTGCCGTATTCGATAAGATGATTCGCCATCCGCTGACGGATGTGGGACTGGAGAAGTTCCTCTCCGACTGGAAGAAAGCCAGCAAGAGTTTCGATTCATGAATCCGGTCGACAGGGTCCGTATAAGGCGCTCCCGCCTTGTGAAGGCGCTGGAGAACCTCGATGTGGATGCCCTTGGGCGGGCCCTCGATGTGATAAGGGATGCTCTGAACTCCGGAAGAAAGGTTCTGGTGGCGGGAAATGGTGGCAGTGCGGGACAGGCATCCCATCTGGCCACGGAGATGGTGGTCAGGTATGCCAGATACAGGAGACCAGCTCCCGCCATAGCCCTCACTGTGGACGGTGGGGTCATTACCGCTGCGGCCAACGACTACGACTTCTCCATGGTATTCGCCCGGCAGGTGGAGGCTCTGGGACAGGCGGGGGATGTGTTCGTGGCCCTTTCCACCTCGGGGCGCTCCGAAAATGTTAACAGGGCTGTGGATTCTGCCAGGAGAAAGGGATTGAAGGTAATCTATCTCACCGGTGAGAGGGGGACCCCCGTTGAGGAAAAGTGCGATGTGGTGATAAAGGTCCCGTGTGGGGACACTGCGTGCATTCAGGAGGCCCACCTCTTTATAATTCACACCATCTGCGAGGCCCTCGAAGATGATTGGGAAGAAGAGAAGGAAGAAGATTAAGGTTCCGAAGAGGGAGCGCCGCTCCTGGCCGATTATCCAGTCCCTTTCGTCCTTCCTTCGAAGGGTGAACTGGGTGAGGGTCCTTCAACTGTCGGGTATCGTGCTTCTGCTGGGACTGATATTCGCCTTCACCTATTCGACGGTTAAGTCCATGGAGAGGCGGCAGATGGAGAAGTGGAAGGAGACCGTATTCCCCACCCTCAGGGTGGAGATATACAATGCCAGCGGATATACGGGACTCGCAAAGAAACTGACCTGGTACCTGCGGGACAACGGGGTGGACGTGGTATATTACGGGAATGCGAGCGATAAACTGGACAGGACTGTTATAGTGGACAGGGTGGATTCCTCCATGAAGTACGCCCGCATAATGCAGAAGTTTCTTGGTGGAGGGGTGGTGAAGTACGAACCGGATGCCGACAGGCTCACCACTATCACCATCCTCATAGGGAAGGATTTCTACGACATACTGCCCGAAATCAGGAATTACAGGAAGGTTTTCTGAGGTGAGGGGCCTCTACATACACGTGCCCTTCTGCAGACAGAAGTGCCTCTACTGCGCATTTTACAGGGTCATACCCGGGAATCGATTCCAGATGGAAACCTATCTCAGGGTCCTGGATATGGAACTGTCCGAAGCGGAGGGTATTCGATTCGACACCATATACGTGGGTGGAGGAACTCCCAACATACTGAAGGAGAGACTCCTGGAGATGTTCCTGGATTCGGTGCACCGCCATGTGGAACTGTCGGAAGATTACGAGTGGACGGTGGAGATGAATCCGGAGCTGGTGGACCTGGATTCTCTGGAGATGATGAAATCGTGGGGGGTGAACAGGCTCAGCCTCGGGGTCCAGAGCATATACGATGAGGAACTCAGGATGTTCGGCAGACTGCACAGGAAGGAGACCGTTCTGAGGAAACTGGAACTCATAAGGAAAGTGGGTTTCGACAATGTCAGCGTGGATTTGATATTCGGCAGTCCGTGGAAGGGACCGGATATGTGGAGACGGGAACTGGAGGAGGTGGCCTCGTGGGAGGTGGAGCACATATCCACCTATCACCTGACCATAGAGGAGGGGACCTCCTTCCATGCGATGGGCATCCGCAATCCCGACGATGAGGTCATGGAAAGGATGTACATCCTGAGGGACGAAGTCCTGTCCCGGTACGGATTCGAGAGATACGAGATTTCCAACTATGCAAGGAAGGGATTCGAGAGCAGGCACAATCTGATATACTGGATGCATCAGGAGTACAGGGGGTTCGGGCCCTCTGCCCATTCCTTCGTGAAACCCAATATCCGCTATTCCAATGTCCCGGATCTGGAGAGGTATATCGAGGATTACGAGGGCAACAGGGATTACGAGTACTTAACCGGGGAGCAGTTGTTGCTGGAGAGGATATTTCTGGGCATAAGGACCCGATGGGGTGTGCACGTGGGGGACATAGACATCTCCGGTCTGGAGGAATTCGTGGAATTGAAGGACGGAGTAATCAGGCTCACGGACAGGGGGGTTTTGCTCGCCGACAGAATTGCGGTGGAGATATTCCACAGGATGATGGGGAGCCATCGCTCCCCCGATTAAAGGCCGATTTCCTTCAGGGCCATATTCCTTCCTTCCACCATATTGTGCAGTTTCTGGAAGGCCACATCCCACGTCCTGGTCCTCAATCCGCAATCCGGTGCCACGTACAGACGCTCCGGCTCCTTCACTATATCCAGCGCATACAGTATCCTGTCCCTCACCAGTTCCGGGGGCTCGATGAAGTCCGTGTGAACATCTATGACGCCCAGACCCACTATGAAGTCGTACTTTGCCAGTTCTTTGAGGATTTCGTAGCCGATTCTCTCCTTCTCCGTCCTGCCCAGCTCCCTCGAGTCCCTGTTGGCATACTCGAAGTGCATCTCGTGTATGATTCCCTGAAGGCCCTCTATGTGGGGAAACAGAACGCTGTAATCGGAGAAGCAGATGTGCATGGCGAAGAAGACCCTGTCCTTCAAATCCCCGACGGATTCAACGGTTCCCCTTACGAAGTCCGGCACCTCGGCCGGTTTCGTGGTGGCGGCAGGCTCGTCTATCTGGAGTATCCTCGCCCCCTCATCGTAAAGGGCTTTCAGGTTGGGGTATATGACTTCTCTGGCCATGTCCATGATGAACTGCCTTCTGGCCTCCCTCCTCTTTTCCAGTCCCCTGCGCGTTCCTATCTCTATGTCCTTCATGTAGTACTCATCGAAGGACCAGTCTACGAGGGTGTATGCCCCTGTGAGGGGAATCTTGACCGGCTTCTGCGCAAAGGAGTTTATTCGCCTGAACTCCTCCACGTGATACGGGCGTTTCAGCTTCATGGGACCCACAAGGGCGGCCTTCCTGTAGTACTTGTTGTCGAAACTGCGCACGTGGCCATAGAACTGGAATCCCTCTATCCGCTTTATGGGATATTCGTACATTTCTACTCTGTGCTGCTCTCCATCATATACGACATCGAGACCGGCTTTCTCCAGCAACCTAACCGCCATCAGGGAGGAGTAGTGTATGATTCTATCTTTCTCCTCCCTGGTGAAATTTTTTCTTTTGCTCAGAATACCAAACAGTTCGTCCGTTTCCACACCCAGGAATTCCCCCCACCTGCGGGCCTCCTTTAGGTCCTCATCGGAAAGGGGGCGCCCCGTTATGGCCTTTACCCTCCAGTTGGGCTTGGCCAGGGAACCGATTTCGTGGGTCAGAAGGGGCTTCCTCATCTTAAACCTCCCAGTTTCCTGAGTATTTCCACCTTCTTATCCGCTATGGAGGCGGGCAGGAATTCGAAGTCGCTGCTTCCCGTGTATATGAGGAACATGGGCCGCAGTCCCTCCTCTATCTTTTCCATCACGGGGCGCAGGACCCCTTCGGTTTCCATGAGGGAATTCTGCGTATCCAGTATCCCGGCCACCATACCCTTACTCCTGTCCCATCCAGCCTCCATGAGGGATTCCACGTCGGTGAAGGTGAAGTCTATGCCTATGGCGGAGACGGGCATGCTCAGGAGGTCCCTTATGAGGGGCGAGGCGTCGGCGAAGTAGGTGTTGAGGGAAATCATGGCTTCCCTCGCCTTTCCGGAGATGAATTCGAGGGCCCTCCTCAGTTCCTCCATCGCTGCCACATCCCGGTAATACACGAGGGCGGGCTCCTGAAGGAAGAAGTAATCGTAGCCGTTTTCCCGCAGGTATTCCACGACAGCACCTATGAGTTCCCCTGCCTTTTTTATGGAGATGCCTTCGGAGAATCTATGCAGTGTGTATGGGGATGGGAGGATGGCCAGATTTCCGAATCGGAAGTACCTGGATGCCCAGTTCTCGATATCGCTCCGCAGGGTGGTGTCCTGGAAGAATATCTTCCTGTAGAAGGTGTTGGTCTCGAAGTAACGCACCAGTCCTTCCACATGGGCATCCTTCACCAGAGATGCAAAGGGTCGCACTATATCCTGCCAGTTGAGGAGTCCATCGCTCACCATGGGGAAACCTTCCTGAATACCCTTCACCCTGTCGTAATCGCTATCGTATGCCCTTTCCAGTTCCTCTCTGCTTATCCTGCCCCTGTCGTGGTCCCTCGTGGCCCTTATGAGGGCTTCGCTGCGGGGGTACTTCCCGTTTAAGGAGACAAATCTCTTCATTTTCCCTCGAATATCTCGTTTATCCTGTGCAGGGCATAGCCCGCAAGGTGCAGATTGTTCAGCATCACGTGCTCCATATTTATACCAAGGTCGTAGTCCCACCCGGAAATCTCCTGGACCAGTCCCCTTATGACCTCGAGACTCAGACTCTCCATCCTGTCCGGATTTTCCCTGAATCTCTTCTCCAGTTCGTATGGAATCATGACTCCCAGCCACTTTATGAAGTCCAGGTCCTTTACCCTCGAAATGGGCGCGATGCTTATGTAGATTCTGGCTGGCTTTACTCCCTCCTGACGGGCAAGGTAGTGGTACTCCTCCAGCGTTTCCCTTACGTGGCACAGGTCGAATATAATCTGGGAAAAGAAGGCCCTTATGCCCGCTCTGGTCTTCTCCAGAAGGCGCCTGGCCTCGTTCCTCCTGTGAAATATGGTGATTCCGTACAGGTGCTTCATATAGCGGGCAGCGATGGGTGCGGCCTCTATGGGATTATACCCGGGATACTGTATTCTGCTGGATTCCCCTCCCACAAGGACCAGATGCTGGTACTCCCCGCTGTGCTCCTCCAGCCACCTCTCGAACTCCTCCCTGCTCATGACGGGGACCACCTTGTTGAGGATGATGGTGAGGTCCGGATTGTACTTCCTCAGGAGACGGCCGAAGTATGCGTTGTCCACCTTCAGTTTGTATGGAACCGTCCTTTCGCCCCTGCTCTTCTCCTCTATGACCTCCGGAATGCTGACCACGTCTATACCCACTGCCTTCGTCAGCGTGGCGATTTCGAAAGCCTTCCTGTCCACCCTGGCAGGCTCCCACTGTCGGGGAGGAGGGATTATGGTCAGTATCCTGGGGAGGGGTTTCATCCTGAGGAAAATTTTATTGGATTTGTCAGATTCGATGGCCGGATGGAATAGATGGTCGATGTATGCGGTCTTCGGTGTAAAATTTGTCCGGTGGATGCCCTTGCCTATGCCCTCCTCCTTCTGAGGTACAGGTCCCGCAGCCGCCGGGAACTGGAGAGGAGACTCCTTTCGAAAGGATACAGCAGGGATGAGGTGGAGGAGGTCCTGGAGCGACTGGATGATATGGGATACATAGATGATGTGGAGATGGCAAGGGACTACGTGCGGGCGGGTGTGGAAAGGGGATGGTCCCGCATTCGCATAATCAGGGGTCTCAGGGAGAGGGGTGTGGAGGAGGGGGCCATATCGGAGGCGATGGAAGAGTACGACGAGGACAGGGTCGTTCGGGTTCTGAAGATGAGACTCAGGGGAAAGGGCAGGGAGGAGGTAATCCGATTCCTCCGGAACAGGGGTTTCGGATGGGACATGATAAGGAGGGTACTTTCGGATGAATGATGTTCTGGATGTCCTGAAACTCAGGGACCTCAGGATAAGGGCGAGGGTCATAGTGGATGAATTGCTGAGCGGAATCCATCCGAGCCGAAGATTCGGATTTTCGCCGGATTTCGCCGAGTACAGACCATACACTCCCGGGGAGGATGTCCGCTTCGTGGACTGGAAGGTGTACGGCAGGACGGGCAAACTCTACATAAGGAAACTGTACGAGGAAACCAGCATGAAGAGCACCATACTGCTGGATATCTCTGCATCCATGGGATACGGGAACCCTTCCAAACTGGAATACGCCAGAACCCTCGCTGCTTCCATGGCCTATCTCCTCCATTTGCAGAGGGATGCCGTGGGACTCATGACTTTCAGGGACAGGGTGGAGAGTGTCCTCAGGCCCTCCAGGGGCAGGAAGGGCCTATATTCGATTTTCGAAACTCTGGAAAGGGTGAAGCCCGGTGGAAGGACCAGGACCGATACGCCCCTGCTCGGCGCCATAAACCTCCTGAGGAAGGGCATGGTGATTCTGATTTCTGACCTGGAGGCGGATGTGGAGGGCATGATGAAGGTTATGGGGGGGCTGCGCAGGAGGGGATTCGATGCGATGGTATTCCACGTTCTATCCTCCGAGGAGAGGGAGATGCCGTCGGGGGGCTCCTTCCTGTTCTACGATATGGAAACGGGGGAAACGGTTCCCTTCAACGCTTACACTTCTTCCCGGGAGTACAGGAACGTGTTTCGCAACTGGCTCGATGAACTCCGCAGGGAATTCCTCAGGAGGGGAGTGGATTACTACACGGTCTTCACCGACACCCCCTTCGTGGATGTTCTTCGCTCCGTAAGAGCGATGAGGGGTGGCCCGTAGGGCCACCCGGAGTTTCTTATCTGTCCACCTCTCCCAGAACTATGTCTATGGTACCGATGAGGGCTATTATATCCGCTATCAGGTGCCCCGGCGCGATGTGCTCTATGGACTGAAGGTTTATGAAGGAAGGGGGCCTTATGCGGAATCTGTAGGGTTTTGCGGAACCATCGGACACTATGTAGAATCCCAGTTCCCCCTTCGGGGCTTCCACCGCTCCATAGGCCTCTCCGGGGGGCACCCTGACCCCTTCGGATACCAGTTTGAAGTGGTGAATCAACTTCTCTATCTGGGTGTAGGCATCCCTCTTCGGCGGAGGGACTATCTTGTAGTCGTCTATGAGGACGTCCCCATCCGGAATCCTCTCTATGGCCTGCTTTATTATCCGAACGCTCTGGCGCATCTCCTCCATCCTCACCATGAACCTGTCGTATGTGTCCCCATTCTTTCCCGTGGGTATCTCGAAGTCGAATTCAGAATAGACCGAATATGGCTCATCCTTCCGGAGGTCGGTCTTTATTCCACTGCCCCTTATCATGGGGCCCGTCAATCCCAGACTGAGAGCCATTTCGGGGGAAATGACCCCTATGCCTCTGGTCCTCTCCACGAATATGGGATTGGCGGCAATCAGCTCCATCAACTCCGGATGATGTTTCTTCTCGAATTCATCTGCCCAGCGATATACCTTCTCCAGCCATCCGTCCGGTGCATCGGCGGCCACGCCCCCTATGCGGAAGTAGGTGTTGTTCATCCTCTGTCCGGTCAGTTCTTCGAGCAGGTCGTATATCTTCTCCCTTTCCCTGAACGCATGAAGGAAGAAGGTCCATGCTCCAAGGTCGAGGACGTGGGTTCCAACTCCCACTATGTGGCTGGATATACGCGAGAGTTCTCCCGTTATAACCCTCAGGTATTCGGCCCTCTTCGGCAGTTTCCCCTCGATTCCCAGGAGTTTTTCCACCGCCCTGACGTAAGCCCAGTTGTTGGTCAGGGGAGACAGGTAGTCCAGTCTGTCGGTGTATATGAGGGCCTGGTGATAACTCTTGTGCTCCACGGTCTTCTCCGTACCCCTGTGGAGGTATCCTATCCTGGCCTCGCACTTCACCACCCTTTCCCCATCCAGAGTCAGTTTCAGCCTGAGGACTCCATGGGTGGCCGGGTGGTGGGGGCCCACGTTAAGTTCGATGTATCTCGTGTTTTCTGCATCCTTCTTCGTGATGGTTTCCATAAGGGGAAAATTATAAATCCCACTCTCCTTTTTCGGATATGTGGCACCACTCATTTTCTGACAGGAATCGGGATACGGTTTAGAAGGGGTCCATGGAATTGCCTCTCCTGTAAAGTGCCTCAGGGGTCGCTCTCTATCTCCTCCATCCTATGAATTATTCGGGTTCATGCTTCCTCGTTATTCCACCCGTGCCATGCTCACCTGCCCGGGATTTCCTGTATCACGCTATCCACCTGTGGCTGTCCCGGTATGCGCACCGGCTTCCTGCCCATGGACCTGTACCACAGGAATGCTTCTCCCAGCAGTATGAGTACTATGACCAGTGCTATGATGAAAACCTCCTTCCTGTTCATAGGTGTTCAAACCTTAAAGGCCGAATGTGGTCAGTCTGTGGTCATTTTAAACCCACTGTCGGAATTATAATTTTCGGTCATTATGTTGGAGGAGTTGAGTTGAATTCACAATAAAGGTGTGCTGGGTGTTCGCACCCTTCTGGATACACTGGGGAGGTGAAAGTATGATGATTTTCGAGAATCATGAATTCGTCTTTCACGCCTTCTGCGGCCGGGGGCCCCGCCGGTACACGGTTCTGAGGAGCACGTCCTACCCCTGTATCTACATCGTTCTGCATCCGGATTGCTTCGACTCCCTTTCCACGGTGCTCAACAGACCCGTTTACTTTCGGGAAATCAGCGATTTATGCGACAGATTCGTGGTCAGGGGCTTCCTGTTCCCGGACGGGGAATGTCCGGATGAGACCGTGATGGAGGATATTTGCTCCCGGCCCTTTATTTAGAAGTTGAAGTTCACGTACGCCATTATGGAGAATGAAGAGGTGCCCATTCCGGTCAGACGGCTTATGCTCTTGCTGCTCGTTATGTTGAGATTCGCCCTCACGTTCCTGTTGAAATCGTAGGCCGCCTCTATGGTGAAGTTCCTGCTGTAATTATCCGAATCCACGTTGTGTCCGTATCCGGTTATGGATTCCTGCCTGCTGGAGGTTATATCCAGTCTCACGCTTACGGTGAGGTTGCTCTTCAGGTTGCTTACCAGGAAGAAGTTATCCGTGGGGGTGAAGGTGCGGGTCAGAGATATGCTCAGGTTATTCGTGGTGGATATGGTGGTCAGGGAGGTGTATCCGCTGGTGGTGGATACGCTGCGGGTTCTGGAGGAATTTATGGAGATACTGGTTCCGTCCTTCAGGGTCATGGTCATGGAAATTAGGGGGCTGAAGTTCTCGGAAATCGTCATCGTCATGTCGGTGAATCCATCCGGCTGTATGGTGGTGCTTCTGGATACGCTTTTGCTGTATCCGGAGCGTATGGAAGGAGCATTTATCAGTCTCTTGAGAAATCCGGGCAGGAATCTCCCCGGTGTCAGGCTTATGGAGAGGGAGGGGTAGTTGTAGGAAACGGATTTCTGGACGGTGTTGGAATACGTGGTCGATGCGTTTACGTTCCCATCCATGCTCAGGTTCATGAAGGAGTTGTTGAATCTCTCGCTTGCCCGCAGGGTGAAGTTCTCGCTCCACGTATAGGTGCTGTCCGTTTCGGGGAAACTCAGACCCAGCCGGAACCTGTACGGGAAACTCCTGGTCTGGTACGGGATGGAGAAATTCCTGGAGTAGGAGGCGGTTATGTTGGGGTCGGAAAAATTCTTCAGTATCCAGGGCAGTTTCTGCATCAATCCCACGGCCATGAGGTTGTAGGAGACATCCGTCCTCTGGTTCACGTTGTATATCCTGCTCGTGTCCGTGGTGGATGCGGCATTCTCCGAATAGGAGACGTTGTAGTTTATGCTGTTGCGTATCATGAATAGGCGGAAATCCAGTCTGTTGCTGAAGTTTTCGCTCATGGAGGCTTTCTTGTTCCTTATGTGGTCGTAACTTTCCCTCCTGGAATAACTGTTGTTCAGGTTGTTGATTATGGCATAGGTTATACCTGCACTTCTCTCCGTCTTCCTCACGGGAGTCTCCACCCGCGAATTGTTCAGGAAGTTCTGCACCACGGTATAACTTTCATCCATTCTCCAGTTGAAGGATATGCTCCTGGGCAGATAGTATATGCCCTTGCCCAGGAACTTGGGGGGTCTGCTCTGGTTGGGACGCAAACTGTAGCCTATGTTGATCTGCTGTCCCCTCGATGTGTCCGTTTGTATGTAATTCCTGTTCTTGCTCTCCGCATAACTGTACGATATGCGCAGGGGGTCTATGAAGTATCTCATGAGTCTGTTGGTGGAGCCGCCTTTGCTGAAACTGATGGAGTAGTTCCGGCTCTCGGAGAAACTGCCGTAGAGGTACCTGTCCTCCTCCACCACGATGTCCGTTCCCGTCTTGTACTTGGGATAGGAGATGGAGCGGCTCATTCCGTAGGTTACGGGAATGCTGAACCTCCACTTTCTGGGCATCAGTTTGCCCATGTCCAGCCGGGTGTTGAAGTTGAGGTTCTCCATGTTATCGTTGGAGGGCCTGTCTTCCGTAAGCCCCTTGAATCCGGCCACCTTCCTCTCGAAACTCAGGCGCAGGTCGGAGATTTCCCCTGCATTGAAGGCCAGGTCCAGATAGGTGGCATATCCATTGAAGGGTTTGGGCTCCACCACCCGTATATCGTCCACCCAGATGACGCCTGTTATCGGATTCCCCGAAGGGTTTATGAGGGTAATGGCGTAGTATTTGATGTCCAGCAGATTGGGAGAGCCCCTGAATCCATAGTTGTTCCTCATGTATATGGTGTCGCTCCTGATGGAGTCGCCGTACATGTCCATGATTTCCTTTTTGAAGCCGGTAATCGTATCCATGTCGATGAATACCTCCTGCCAGTCGGGGGATGTGATGTGGTAGTCGTAAAAGTAGTAATTCAGGCTGTCCTTTCCGAATTTGAACCGCACGACGGGATATGGGGCGAGGGTGGTAGGGCTGGGTTTCACATAGAATGCAATCTTCCTGTAGTAGGTCAGGTCGTTGGACCTGCTGAGGACCCTGTACGTCGTGTACTCCACGGAGGGGAGTATGGAGGCGTATGCTATCGCGAGGGCGTGCTCGTCCTCCTTTCCGTTGTCCGTGTATTTCAATCTGTCGAATACGGGAGCGGGAGGGAAGTACTCCGGATTGGTCTTATAGCTCACGGTGCTGACCCCTATGGAGCCCGAAGTGTCCGGACTTTCCACCAGCCATTTGGTTCCCTTGAAGGTCACCCTGTGAATGAGGAGGGAGGTGGCGGTTCGGAAGCCACTGTACCATATTCTGGCATATCGAATATTGTAGGGGGTCGGGTTGCCCACCACCATGTCTGGCTCCTTGAAGGAAATCCTGTAGAACTTCCATCCATTGTATTCATAAACCGGCTGGTCGTTCTCCAGGTCTATGATGAAGGTGTAGAAATTGGAATTGGTGTTCAGAACCTTGCAGTTGACCAGTCCCTCGCTGTCCAGACGGCCATTGCCCTCCGTCCCTATGGGATTCAGGTTTATGTCGTAATCATCGTTTCCATCGTCCCCCGGCACGTTCTGATTGTCGTCCCCTGCCACGCCATCCAGCCCCGAATCCTCTCCGAGGGCCGGTTCTATTATACAGTTTCCGTTCGTGTCCTCGGAGTCCAGCTGTCCATTGTATCCCTTAATGTTCCCGTATCTGTCCCTCCTGGGGGCATCCTCCGGAATGTCGAATCCCACATCTATTCCAATCTTGCCCTGGTCTCCCTTCACCACCACTTCTATGAAGTTGACCATGGAGAAATCCCTTCCCCCTCCGTCCAGGAGGGTGGTGATGCTGGCCCAGTTCTGGTCCGAGCCGGGGACCTGAGGGCTCACCTGAAGGCTCAGGTAGGACATCACCTGATTGCCCTCCGTGGTGGTCGTAATCGTGGAGGGGGGATATATGGAGTCCTTCGTGGTCGTGCCCACTTTCCACATTACGGATGCGGCATAGTAGGCCGTGTCCAGCGGCTGAAGGGTCTCATCCACGGGGGGACTCCCGTAGTGCCAGCTGAACAGTTTGATGGGCAGGGGCTCGGGAATGTCTATGGTTTCCATGTCGTCAATGTATGCGAATCCGAGGGTGCTGATGACGGGGAAACTCTGCGCATACTCTCCGCTTATGGTCAATCTCGATGTTCTGGTGGACTGGTATCCGGGGAGTTTGAAGAGGAGCTTATCCACCACGGGTATATCTATGTCTCCCCGTATATCGAATTCCACGATTCGGGTCCTGCTTCCCTCCTCCCCTATGGGGGGATTATAACTGCTGCTTCCCACGCTCCTCATGAGGAATGTGTTCCCTATGGAGAGTCTTTCGTTTATGTCGTATGTGTTCCTTATTCCGAGTATGGATTTGCGCCTCAGGGAGAAGAGGCTCCCCACCTCGTAGGAGATGTTGATGGTGGCGTTGGGGTCTATGTAGGTCTTGAATCGGAGTTCACCGGTCGCATAATCCACTATGTAATCCCTGCCTTCCTGCAGCGTCTTGCCATTCACCACCACCCTGACGCTTCCCTTCAGTACATTCGGAGGGAGCTGTATCACGTCCAGGGATTTCTGCCTCATGGCCACCATGTAGTAGAGACGGCCCTCGTTTCCCAGCAGGTTGTATCTGTTGTACATGGCGGTGTCCCTCACCGACAGACTATCGCTCGCAAAGGGTTTGAAATCCGGGAATATGATGTATCCCCTGTAGAGTATGGGGTAGTATCTCCCATCCGGACCCTGAAAGGTGGGGTCCACCAGGTTGTCTCCGTTGGCATCCAGTCTGAGAATCTGGAGGAAGGTCCGTCCATTCTCCCCATCCGGGTCTATGTTGGGGTCGTCCCTGTATATGGACATCTGGAGGGCCGATGTGGTGCTGTCGAATCCGATGTAATAGACGTTCTTCAGACTCAAATCCCATATGGCCCTCTCTTCCGGAGAGGAGTTCTCATCCACGAAGGTCTGGCTCTCCAGTTTTATTATCTTCAGGAGCATGGTGTCCCTGTCGGGGTCTATGTTCCCCGCAGTTCTTCCATTTACAGTCACGTAATAGACGCCTATCTTGTACTGGTCATCCACGGGGACCAGCATCTGGATGATGTTCCTGCCCACATAGAGATATCCGCTGTCCCTCTTCAATTCGTGGAACATGCCCACCTGGCACAGGGATGTGGAATCTGCCTCGTAGCAGGCCTTTGCAAGTCGGGCCCCCATGGACTGGTCGTTGGTGGGGTTGTTGTCGTCGAGGAATACCCTGAGGATGATAACCGAATCGGTCTCCCCAATGTAGAAGAACTTCTTCTTCTCGTAATCCCGGGCATAGATGGTGTCGATGGATGTCTGCCCGCTCAGGCTGAGGGTCTGGCTCTCCGATTGCCCCTTCTCGGTCGCCATGACGAAGGTGCTCTTCAGACCCGCGAATCTCATGTCGGCCCTTATGCCGAAGAGGGAGCCAGAGGAGGAGCCTATGGGAAGGGATGAGTATCTGGTGTTGGGGAAGGAAAGGCGGGAGGCATCTCCCAGTTCCACCAGTTGAAAGATTTCATCCTCTTCCCCCTGGTAGTAGAGCCTCACCCTCCTCTTGGTCTGGTCAATTTCCTCCGAGTTGTGGTCTATCTCTACGTGGAGCTTCGTCCCTATGGTCCCCTTCACCTTTACATCCAGGACCTGCTTCATCTTGAGCTGGGGAAATGTGGCTCCCCCGCCAAATTGGGGCCCTATCTGGGTATTCCTGGAGCCTCCGAATTCTATCCGCTGGTTGCCCCCTATGTCTATCTGGGCCTGATTCCCCCCCAGGAAACCCAGACCGCGGGGCATGGATATGGGAACGGTTATCTGGCTGATTATTCCGGAATTGCTCTGGCTCTTGACGGCGGATTTAAGGCGGGAATAATAGAGGGCATACACGAGGCTGTCCACCCTCCCGCTGTAGAACTCCTCCAGGGAGTATCGTCCCACGGTATCTATTATCACGCCGTAATAAGTCTTGAAGTGATACACCACCTGATTTTCGTAATCGAATGCAATACTATCCCCCCATTCCACCTGCGCCACAGCAAATAGAATAAGCATGAACCCTAACTACTCTTTCGCAGTGTTAATTTTAATGCAAAGGAAATCGAGAATACAGGGCGGAAAATTCGAAGACGGGGGCTTCGCCCCCGCAGTCTATTCCTTTATCCTGAACCTCGATGTGAAGAATCTCAGGAATGGGGCCTCATAGACGAATTCCAGACCCTTGAGACTCTCCCGCCTGTTCCACACCCCCACCACGGCATCCACCACCTGGTCCATGTGCTCGTTCGTATAGACCCTTCTGGGAATGGTGATTCTGACCAGTTCCAGTTTCGGCTTGCGGTTTTCTCCGGTCTTCGGGTCCCTTCCCGCGGACACCGTTCCCCTCTCCATGGTCCTCACGCCCCCTTCCACGTATATTTCCGCCGCCAGAACCTGTGCGGGGAATTCATCCTGCGGTATGTGGGGAAGGAACTTCTTTGCATCGATGTATATGGCATGGCCGCCGAATGGCTTTACCAGGGGAATGCCCGCTTCATCCAGTCTCCTTCCCAGATAATGAACCTGCGATATCCTGCTGTGTATCTGGTCGAAATTCGTCATCTCGTAAAGACCCTTTGCCAGTATTGCCAGGTCCCTGTCCGCCAGACCTCCCGAATAGGGGTCTCCGTCGAATGCGGTCATGAAGTCCCTTATGCGCTCGTAAATCTTCCTGTCCCTGATGAGCAGAAGTCCGCTTATGTTGGTCAGGGGGTCCTTCTTTGCAGAAATGGATGCGGCATCTCCATAGGACATCATCTCGCGGATGATTTCCTTCAGGCTCTTATTCTCGTATCCAGGTTCCCTCGTCTTTATGAAGTAGGCATTCTCCGCCAGTCTGGTGGCATCGAATACGAATGGAATGCCATATCTGTCGCAGATTTCCCTGAGCTTCCTTATGTTCTCCATGGATGCGGGCTGTCCCCCCGCCATATTCACATCGAATTCCAGAACCACATATGCAATCTTCTCGGGACCATGTTCCTTTATGAATTCCTCCAGTCTTTCCGTGTCTATGTTCCCCTTGAAGGGGTGCTCCGAGGAGGGGTCGTGGGCCTCGGGTATAATCATGTCCACGAATATGCCACCCGCATACTCCTGGTGGAATCTGGTGGTGGTGAAGTACATGTTGTTTATCACATACTGGCCGGGTTTTATGAGGGCCTGTGAAATCATGAACTCCGCCTGCCGTCCCTGATGGGTGGGGACGAAGTAGGGGAATCCGAATATCTCCTCCACGGCCTCCTTCAGCA
>WGAQ01000092.1 GCA_015494735.1 Caldifarciminota bacterium
GATGACGTCCCCGTAGTATTCCGCACCCACCCCAACCCCAATGGTCTTCTGGACAAGCACCCCCTCAACAAGTTTGGATGCACCGTCTGCCATGGTGGTCTTCCCAATGCCCTCACCGTGAAGGAAGCCCATGCAGAGCATGGAGTCCGCTGGCTCTATCCCACCTATACCAGGGAGATGCAGAAGAAGTACAAGTTCGATGAGGACCGTCTCGTCATGCTTCAGATCAACTGTAACTACTGCCACAGATTCGACAAGGACGTTCCCGGAATGGACTACATCAACCTGGCCAAGGACCTGGTGGTGGAGAAGAACTGCCAGTCCTGCCACATCATCGATGGATTTGGAGGAAACATCGGACCCAATCTCACTTATGAAGGTGATAAGTCCCACGAGATGTTCGACATACATGCTCCCTATTACGTCATAAAGGACGGAAAGCCCGTGGAATCCGGCCATACCATAGCCGAAGAGATGAAGAAGAGGGGCCTTCCCTACTCCGTCTTCTCCTGGCACATACTTCACTTCGAAGAGCCCAGGAGCATAACTCCCACATCCACCATGCCCAACTTTGGATTCAAGAAAGATGAAATACTGGCCCTGACCATGCTCATGATGAGCTGGAGGAAACTGGACATTCCTTCCCGCTACCTGTCCAACCCCGGCAAGTACCAGATGCTGCGCCTCATGGAAGAGGGCCGCATAAAGCCCCAGAGAATAGAATACGTCTCCCTGGCCCCCACGTCTCCAGAAACCACGGTCGAAGCTGACACCACGGGACAGGCCGAAACCGCGGAAGAGGTTCAGGTGGAAGAGACCGCCGCGAAGGAGGTTTCCGCATCCGCATCCGGAGGAGTGAATCAGGAGCTGGCTGCGAAGGGCAAGGAGCTCTTCGGGACGAGGGGCTGCACTGCCTGCCACACCGTCGGAGGTGGAAAACTCGTGGGTCCTGACCTCAAGGGCGTCACCGAAAGGAGGAGCAAAGACTGGATTATTCACATGATAGTCAACCCCGATTCCATGATAAATAACGACCCCACAGCCAAGCAGCTCTTTCAGGAATACAATGTTCCCATGCCCAATCAGGGTGTGACCCCCGAGGAAGCGGAAGCCATCTACGAGTATCTGAAATCCGCCAGCAAGTAAGTCATCTCCCCGCCTGTCGGCGGGGTCTTTCCATTACCTCCGGGCAATCAGAATCCCCGCCACTATGAGTATCAACCCCGCGACGGTACTCACCATTATCTTCTCGCTCAGGACTCCCCCTATGAGCAGGAGGGACAGGAAGGGGGTGAGATAAATAAGATTGGCCACCCTCGCTGTATTCTCCGCCAGTTTGAGAGCCCGGTCCCACACCAGAAATGTGATACCCATTTCCATCAGACCAATCCATATACTTCCCAGTATCCCGCCGGCATTGCAGGTAAAACCGCCCCTGAGCAGGATGAAGACACCCGTGTACAGGGCCCCCATGGTGAAATTCCCGGCAAAGGCCACAATGCGATCCCTGTCGTCTCTCATGGCCAGAATCCAGTAGGTGGCCCAGATGAAGGAGGAAGAAAAAGCCAGGATGAGGCCCACGGAATCGAGACCATCCGGGGATAATAATGCTCCACCGGACGAAATGAGCACGGCCCCGGAGAAACCCAGAAGGACCCCTGCAATCTCCCTGATGCCAATCCTCTGGCGCAGTACGAGGATGGAGAGTATCACCAGAACTATGGCCCAGGTGTAATTTATGGACTGGGCAATCTGAGCCGGCAGACGGTTGTAGGCCTGAAATAGAACCAGATAGTAGAGAAAGGGATTGAGGAATCCCATGAGGGAGGACATATATAGCCATCTCCTGGAGAAGGCGCACCTTCTTCCCGCGGCACACAGACCCCAGAGAACCACCGATGCCACAGCGGACGAGCAGAAGAGCATGCTCACGGGGTCTATATGCGAAAGAGTAAGTTTGAAAGCGGTGGCCACTGTGGACCACATCAGGACAGCGGATAGGGCATAGAAGTAGGGAGACGACAGCATGTCAGAAGCCCATCAGAACCCCCACCTTCCAGTCCGGAACATTACTCCAAATGTATCCAGAAGGGGCATTGGGGTCCGTGGCCTTCAACCGTATGAGCCTCAACTCCACGAACAATCTCGTCCTCTTCCAGAAATCCCCCTCCTTCAGGAAAGTGGAAACCAGTACATCCCCTCCGGCCCCCGCGTAATAGGTGAGGTCATCGCCGGCTGGAGTATAGTTATCTGCGCTCACTCCGGGCCTCTGAAATCCACCTCCACCCAGAACATATATCCGCCGGCCCGAAAGGTCCAGAACCGCATACCTGAGCCCGATAGTCGCTATCGAACTGTAGGTGGTCACCTTCAACGCATTGGTATCACCTGCTCCTCCCCCTTCCGCAAGAGCCAAAACGGCCGAAGAATCGACGAAGCTTCCGGAAACCACCCTGCCCATCTCCAGGGAAAGGGACAGCCTTCCAAAACCCGCATCCATTCCCACCACGAACTCCGGTACATCTCCCATATCACCGATTGCCAGACGAAATCCCGGACTGAAAGCCAGAATCGCAATGGTTAACATGTCTGGAAATTATAAAGGGCGTTCCGTACGCGGAACTTTCCTCCGGCAGAAAGGAAATGTCAAGAGCTGTCGTTGAAGATTTCTACAATCCCCTCTGAACCTACCTCTACCGTATCCGTCACATCCATACAGAAATCAGGTAGGGGAGCCCATCACTCCCCTATGATTTTAATCACAACCCTCTTGGGCCTCTGTCCATCGAATTCCATGTAAAATATCTCCTGCCAGGGACCCAGGTCCAGCTGTCCTTCGGTTATGGGGAGGACCACCTGAAGGTGAACGAGGAGATTCTTAAGATGGGCATCGGCGTTATCCTCACCCGTCCTGTGATGCCTGTAATCGGGTTTGAAGGGAGCCAGTTTCTCCAGCCATTCCCACATGTCCTCCCACAATCCCGGCTCATTGTCCTGGATGATTACACCAGCAGTCAGATGCATGGCGGAAACCAGGCACAATCCCTCCTTAACCCCCGATTCCTCGACGGCCCTCTGAACTTCATCCGTTATCCGGATTATATCCCTCCGCTTCTCGGTTTTGAACCACAGGTATTTGGTGTATGCCTTCATTCTCAGAAGTTTAATGCAGGTATTTCCATCACCGGGGAAATGCATCCGGGAAAATGGACCATCCTCCTGCATTAAAATTCCAGTCGTATGCTTCCCATTCTCTACTGGACCAATATGTCAGGGGTTTACGATATTGCCACGACAGGGGACAGATACTACATGGCCACCATAGGAGGCATCCTGATAACCGACAGGAATCTCTTTCCCGTGAAGAAACTGGATTTCTCATCCTCCCTCCCATCAAATATAGTGGTATCCGTCGATACACTGGCAAGGGTCGTCTGGTTCACCACAACAGGAGGGACGGGCTATATATCGGGGGAAGATGTGGTCCTGTACCCATCCCCATCCCTTCCCGTATCCGATATGGAACGGGTCAGAGGGGCAATAACCTACGGAAGCCACCTCCTCATATACTCCGATGAGTGGATTATGGACATAGACACCAGAGGCACTCCGCAGTTCAATGATGACCGAATACGGCTGGTGGAAATGGCACGCATAGAGCCCACAGGCCAGAGGCCCATCAACCACATAGCAGTCCACAGGGATACCCTGTACGTGGCCGACAGTCTCGGCGTAATCGCCACCCATCTGGATTTCATGGATATACCGGCCAGTTATACCCGCATAAAGGAGAGCGGAAACACTCTGTTCATTCGATTCTTAAACGACACCATGTATCTGGGAACCGCAGATGGCCTTATGATGGAAGATTCCACCCTCATGAGCGGATATGCCGTCATATACTTCCTGCGTCAATCCGACACCTTCTTCCTGTCCCTCCGCGTCGGGAGTTCGGATATTTACGCCCCGGGATTTCTGGGGAAATTCATCGATGGAAACCTCACCATAGAATACATGTATCCATCCCCATACATCATACTGCCCTATGGCAATGGTCTGCTCGTATCCCTGTTCTACTGGCTGGGAGATGCTGTCGGAGAGAACAGCAAAGGCATCGGTCTGGTAACCTATCCCGACTGGATTCCCCATTTCTACGGAGACATCCCCTTCAATTACACCACAGGCATATATGCGGATGGCGACTGGCTGTATATCTTCACGGGAAGGATTTACAACACTCCCCACGATACTCTGGGATTCATGGGTGTGGACATGCTCAATCGGAAGCTCTTCAATCCGGATGATTCCGAGGATTACAGCGTAAGGGGCATTGCAAAGATAGACGATTCCACATTTGCGCTGGCCACATTCTTCTCCATCTTCACGTTTCACAAAGATGGAACCGTCCAGAAGTGCTACGATGGAACCAATTCGGATGGAGATGCATTTACCTCCATAACTGCAACTGGCGATACCCTGCTGGCTACCGCCCACAGCGGACAGGTCTTCAGATTCTACAACGATTGTACCGTTCGGCAATTAACCCCCTACGGGGTGGTGGGAATACCAAGGGCCATATCCTATAACCCCACGAGCCATCTCATAGCAGTGGGGGGAGACGGTGGAATAGCCATTTATCAGGAAAATTCGCAGGTTCTCTTTGACCCGGGATATCAGGTGAAGGCCCTGGAGCCCCACGGTACAGGATTTCTCATAGGGACCGGACAGGGCCTTTACAGATACGATGGATTCGCCATAAGCCCCATTCAGTCAGTCCCGCAGGAGGGCATTTCGGACATAATCGTGGACAAATGGGGACGGCCATGGATTCTCTCCCAGTCCGGTCTCTATCAACTGGACAGGCAACTGAACCTCTTCCAGTTCTACCGGATTGCCGGAACCACATACGACTTCGCCACCAACTGGCCCCTCAAGCACAATCTGGCCATATACATGGACACCCTCCTGCTGGCGGGCAGTTCGCAGGGAATAGCGGTCATCAACCTCAACACCACCATAACCTTTCCGGACAGCATAATCGTATATCCCAATCCCGCATACGAAACGACATTCATAAGGGGTGTGGCATGCGCGGATATCCAGGATATAAGGGTCATGACGATGACGGGGATATCTCAAAATGTGCCCTATTCGTGCGACAATGGAATCGTGCAGATGGACACGAGCAGGCTGAAGAAAGGCCTCTACATCGTGGACATGATGCTAAAATGGGGGAGAAAGACTCTGAAACTCATACGCAACTAATGAAAGGGGAATACCACGAAAGAGAGGACATCCCACAGGGCATGGGAAACCACAACCATGAGTAAATCCCCGCTGATGGCGTAAGCCATCCCCCACACCCCTCCGGCCACCACCGCCGCCAGAACGAGAACGGGGTTGCCGGTGGGTATGTGAATCCCGGCATAGAAAGCAAGGGCAAACAGAAATCCGGGCACCCTGCCCCACTTCTCCATGGCCCTCCTCTGAACGAATCCCCTCCAGAACATCTCTTCCCCGGGACCTATGGGAAAGAGGAGTAAAAGGGCAATAAGCCAGAGAGGAAGCGAAGAAGATTGTTCATACACAGAAGCAACATGCTCCCCGGCATGGGGTATAAGCGGGACTGCTTTTAAAATCCAGTTTCCCACAAGAAACACCACATAGAGAGCCAGGGCCAGAACCACTCCCCGCAGAACGGAGGAAATCGACCATCGAACCCTGGCACCGGAGGCTATGGCGATAATCATGAGTATGGAAGTGGCGACGGACATGGAAATCCAGAAGTCCCAGGGCCTGAAAACGAATATGA
>WGAQ01000093.1 GCA_015494735.1 Caldifarciminota bacterium
AAGGAAATCCACCCGGTTAAAACAGCCCTGCTAATAGGCTCCGTCTATGATGCAGAATTCATAATAGAGATTGCAAAGCACTACAGAGCAGACATAATCCACCCCGCATGGGAGAGCAGGCACCCATATCCCCATCACCTCATAGGGGAAATGCTCCACCAATTCAGGAAACACGGATTCGAAGTATCCTCATGGCACGAGGAGAGGGCAGATGTCCTGAGGGAATTGTTCGAAATGGGCATGGATTACATAAGCACCAACGATGTGCCGCTGGCAGTCTCCATAAGAAATAGTCTGACGGTGGAAAATGAAAAGATTCAGGGTATTTAAGGTTCCCTTCGATAAATCCGTAATATCCAGACCGGGAGCCAGATTCGCCCCGGACAGAATCGTTCATTATCTGGGAAAACTCCATCTGAATGTGGATTACACGGTGGAAGAACCGAAGGAGGACTTCAACCAGTACGATGTGGCCCGCGCCCACACAATGATAGAGGAATGGATAAAGGGCAGCATTACAGAAGAAACCTTTCCCGTATTCATCGGTGGAGACCACTCCATCACCTTTCCTCTATTCAGAGCAATGAAGGAAAGACTGTATCCGGATGAAGAGATTTACATACTGAACATCGATGCCCACTTCGACATAAGGGAATGGGAGCCTGACAGGATAACCAGCGGAACCCCCTTCAGAAAAATACTGGACCACAATCTCGCAGAAGGGAAGCAGATTATCGAAATAGGGATAAGGGCATTTTCCAACAGTCCGAAACTAAAAGAGGATGCCCGCAGATTCGGAATAACCTGGTATTCACTGGATGAGGTGAAGGAGAATCTGAAGGATATACTGCAGAAAGTGAAAGGCATAATCGGAAACAGCCCCCTTTACTTCACATTCGATATGGACGTCATGGAAGGGGGATGCTGTCCCGGCTCCAGCGCCGCCCATCCGTATGGACTGACATTCGTGGAGGGCTTGCAGATAGTGGATTTCGTCTCGAAGGAGTTAAACCCCATTGCCATGGACATTGTGGAGGTATCCCCACCCTGGGATGTCCAGGATATGACATCCAAAGCGGCCGCATACCTTATCGGAAGATTCATAAGGGCAAGAGGCACGAAGGTTTAAAATTTCCCGAATCCATGAGTAAAGAAAAGAGTTCGCTCAGGGAGAAGATAGAATCGTGGGTATGGACCATCATCGTTATCCTCCTCCTGCGTGCATTCGTGGTTCAGGCGTACGTCATCCCCACTGGCTCCATGGAGGATACCCTTCTTCCCGGTGATTTCCTCCTGGTGACGAAGTTCGATTACGGGCTGGAGATTCCATACACCGGCATAAAACCCATCACCTGGGGCTCCATCCACAGGGGGGACATAGTGGTGTTCAGATATCCATTCGATGGCAGGGATTTCATAAAGAGAATAGTGGCCCTTCCCGGAGACACAGTCAGGATAAGGAACAAGGTGCTCTACATAAACGGGAAGCCCGTGGAGGAACCCTATGCCGTATTCAAGGACAGCATCGTATATCCGCTCCCGCCCGATGTGGACACATCTCTGGAGGTCATGCAGAGACTCTGGTTATCCCATCAATTCATGATGGGCAGGAACTTCATAAGGGACAACTTCGGTCCTGTGGTGGTACCACCGGGACACGTATTCGTCATGGGCGACAACAGGGACTTTTCGTACGATTCCAGATTCTGGGGTCCCCTTCCGATAAAGGACCTCAAGGGCCGACCCCTTATAATTTATTTCTCATGGGATTCGGGCGGTCCCGTATGGAAGATATGGGAGAGGATAAGGTGGAAGAGGTTGCTTAACATAACGAGGTACTGGTGATGAAGTGGAAGGAATTTCTCCACCAGATGGAAACCAGTATGGCGAAGTACAGCTATGAGCAGAAGAGGAAGCGGGTTCTGGAGCAACTGGGGGAGTACTTCTACGGGCTGTACATGGCGGGGAAGATAGAGAAGGTCCCGCAGGAGGTGGAGGAATTGATTCGGAAACTCCAGTACATCGAGAACAAACTGAAGAGCATGGACCATGAATAGATTTGCGAGCGTTTTAATCGCAGGTGCAATGATTCTGGGTCTGCAGGGGTGTGCTTTTCTCCAGAAGAGACTTGCCGTAAAGGACCTGAATATAGATTTTCAGGGGGTCAGCGTAAGGGCCCTCACCCTGGACAAGATAAATCTCGAAGTAGCCCTCGAAGCATTTAATCCCAACGATGTGGAGGCGGTTATAGACAGACTGGACTACACCGTATTCGTGGAAGACCGGAAGGCCATGACGGGATATACCGATGAAACCTACAGGATTCCTCCCCACGGGAAGAAGGTTATCAAGCTGAATTCCACCATCAGACTCGTGGATTTGCCGGATGTCTTCCTGGTTATAAAGGAGGCCGCGAAGAAGAGGAGCGTGAAGACATCCGCAGACGTGAAGGTGCACGTGAAGACAATTCTCGGAACGTATACGAGGACTGTAAAACTGGAGAAGTACATCCCCTTAGAGTGGAGATGATAGAAATCAACTACAGGAGGGAGAAGAAACCCCTTCCGGTGAGGGGTGCTGTGGTGGAAATCGGCTTCGGGAACGGGGACTTTCTCATAAGGCATGCCATGGAAAATCCGGACAGACCCCACATAGGATTCGAAATATCCGGCATCTCCATTGCCAAGGTGGTGAGGAAAGCCAGGAGAATGGGTCTGAAAAACCTGAGGGTGGCCAAGATAGACGCGTACTGGGGATTCTACCTGCTCCTGCCGGACGAAAGCGTCGAAAGAGCATACATGAATTTCCCGGACCCATGGCCCAAGAAGAGACATGCGAGCAGGAGGCTGACGAATCTGGAGAACCTGTACATATTCCACAGCAGAATCAAAACCGGTGGAAGTCTCATTCTCAAGACGGACGAAAGGTTTTTCGTGGATTACACTTTAGAGAATGCGGAGGAAATGGGAGGGTGGGAATGGAAGGTGGAGGAGAATGCCCTATCCGAAATCCCCACCAAGTATGAAAGAAAGTGGATCGAAGAGGGCAAAACCATATACAGGTTGACTCTGGAGAAGGTGGGGCCCCCGTCGAAGAAAATAGAAATCAGGCACATAAAGGAGGTGGAAGAAGTGCCTCACATGAGAACGGAAAAGCCGAGATTTCATCCAGAGGAGTTATCGGGAAAGGTCTTCCGATTACCCAACGGTACCGTTGCCAAGTTCTTCAATATGTGGAGGGGAAACGGCGAATACCTGCTGGAGACCCTGCTCGTGGAAAACGGATACGAGCATTACTTCATGACCAGATTCAGGAAAAAGGACAACGACTGGGTAATAGGCGTGTCCCCCTTCAGCGAGGTCCTTAAGACGGAGGGGATAAGGGACCTGATTCTGTGGCTGTCCGGAAGGGACCTGTGAATTACAGAATAGACCTTTAAAATTTTGGCGCTTCCGGGCGCGTAGCTCAGGTGGCGAGAGCGCCGCCCTTACAAGGCGGAGGTCCCAGGTTCGAGTCCTGGCGCGCCCATTCGTATTTATCGTCTATGAAGGAGGGGTCTTCGATTCAACAGACATCTTTGAGGTATCTGCTCTCCATGCTCTTAACCGATTTTCTGGCATTGTCAACTGCGGCTTTTATAGCGTTCCTTATAAAATTCGGACCTGAAACCAGCGAATTTCTGATGAGACTGGACGAAATGTATAGATTCGTTGCTCTCGCACTCCTGATTCTCATATTCAAGCGGCTCCATACCCAGAGGAGACTCTTCTACGAAGAGGCGAAGGAAATAGTGGAGGCCGTATTTCTGACCTTCATCATCATCTTCAGCTTCTACGCCATGGTGAGGGCGAAACCCGATTACTCCCGTCTCCTCCTGGGGCTCACCTTCGTGAATTCCATGGTGATGGTTCCGGTATTCAGATTCTTTGCCAAGAAGCTCCTGAACGGATACATACAGGAGGACATAGTGGTACTGGAGGGGCCGGAGAGCCAGAAACTATTCGATTTTCTTAAGAAAGAGTGGTATCTTGCATACAGGCCCGTAGGCATCATTCCCTTCGAAGAGGCCGGAAAGTGGGCGGAGAAAGTCCCCAACGTGGTCATCTCGTACATCCCCTTCCTGAACGAATTCGAGCACGAAATGCTCCTCCTCTCCACCAACTTCCGTAGGGTGTTCTTCGTTCCCACCATATCGGGCATCCCCTTCTCCAATCAGATAGTGCATTTCTCCATAAGGGAGAACATCCCCCTGATAGAAACCTCATCCAGGCTCTATTCGAGATTCGACAGGGCCATAAAGAGGAGCATGGATCTGTTCCTCTCCCTGCTTCTGGTCCTGATTCTTTCGCCGATATTCCTGATAATCGCCATAGCAGTGAAACTGTCCTCCCCCGGACCCATCATATTCAAACAAAAGCGCGTGGGATACAGAGGAAAAACCTTCTACGTTTACAAATTCAGGACCATGTATGTGGACGCCGAAGAAAGACTGAAGGAGTTGCTGGAAAGGGACCCCGAGGCCCGGGAGGAATGGAGCAGGCATTACAAACTGAAGAACGACCCCCGCATAACGCCCATAGGGAGATTCCTCAGGAAGTATTCCCTGGATGAATTGCCTCAACTGTTCAACGTTCTGAAGGGGGAAATGAGTCTGGTGGGTCCCAGACCCGTAAAGAAGGAAGAACTGGAAAATTACTACGGCGATTACGCCCGATTTTACATGATGGTCCTCCCCGGAATCACGGGACTGTGGCAGGTGAGCGGAAGGAGCAATCTCACATACGAGGACAGGGTTAAACTCGACACGTGGTACGTGCTCAACTGGTCCCTGTGGCTGGACATTACCATCCTCATCAAAACCCCGATAGTGGTGCTGAAAAAGGAGGGAGCCTATTAGGGTACTCGTCCTGGGTGGCGCCGGATATATAGGCAGTCACGTTGCAAAGAATCTGGCGCAGGGAGGACACGAAATCCTCACGTACGACAATCTATCCAAGGGGCACAGGGAAGCGGTTCTATTCGGTAAACTGGTGGTGGGAGACATAGGAGATGACAGGAAACTGAGGGAGGTCATCCGGGTCTTCAAGCCCGATGTCGTAATGCACTTCGCCGCATTCATAGAGGTGGCGGAATCAGTGAAAAATCCGGCCAGGTACTACGAAAATAATGCCGTAAAGTCCATAAAAATGCTGGAAGTTCTGGTTGAGGAAAATGTGCAGAACGTAATCTTTTCCTCCACAGCCGCCGTTTACGGTAATCCGAAGGAAATTCCCATCCCGGAGGAGCATCCCCTGAATCCCGTAAACCCCTACGGCTGGAGCAAACTGGTGGTGGAGAAGGCCATAGAGGATTTCTCCAGAGCGTATGGCCTCCGGTATGCAATTCTGAGGTACTTCAACGCCGCCGGTGCCGACCCCCTCGGACGCATTGGTGAGAGCCACGAACCGGAGACCCATCTCATTCCCCTCGTTCTGATGGCGGCATCCGGACGCAGGAGCCATATAACCATATACGGAACGGATTATCCCACGCCAGACGGCACGGCCATAAGGGATTACATCCACGTGGAGGACCTGTCGGAGCTCCACATACTTGCAATGAACTACATAATGGAATCGGAAGACAATCTGGTCATAAACTGCGGATACGGAAAAGGGTATTCCGTCAGGGAAGTGATAGATACGGCGAAAAAGGTGACCGGAAGGGATTTCCGGGTGGAAGAGGGGGACAGACGGCCGGGCGATATACCCCACCTGGTGGCGGATAACAGGAGAATCAGGCAGATATTCGACTGGAAGCCGAAGTTCGACGACCTCGAGAAGATTATCGAGACTGCATGGCACTGGGAATTACACAGAAAGTATTGATTAGAGTATAATTTTGCCATGAACGAAAGACCCTGGTTAAAGCACTACGATGAAGGTGTGCCCCACCATATCGATTACAGGGAAGAACCCCTGTTTACCATCCTGGAGGAGGCAGCCCAGAAGTATCCGGAAAACATAGCGATAAGGTTTTACAACTACACCATAACCTACAGGGAACTGGACGAACTGGTGGACAGGGTGAAGAGTGCCCTGCACGATATGGGCATTAAGAAGGGGGACAGGGTTGCCCTCATGCTACCCAACACCCCCCACTACGTCATCTCCTATTACGCCGTCCTGAAACTGGGTGCCACTGTGGTCCAGATGAACCCCCTGTACTCTCCCCGCGAAATCGAATTCATCCTGAGCAACAGCGAAGCCAGAGCCATAATAACCCTGGACCTGTTCGTGGACAAGGTGAAGAAGGTCCAGGACAGGGTTCCAACGGAATTCTTCATAGCGGGGAAAATTCAGGATTTCCTTAACTTCCCCCTGAACATTCTCCTCGGGATAAAGAACTTCTTCTCCAGGGTCCCCTCCATTCCGGGCAATTTCAGGAAGTTCACGGACCTCCTGAATCACGAGAAGAAACCCATAGAAGTTCCCATAGACCCCCGCGAGGACATAGCACTGTTCCAGTACACAGGGGGCACCACTGGATTCCCCAAGGCCGTCATGCTCACCCACTTCAACCTGATGGCCAACGTCCAGCAGACCGTTGCATGGAATCCAGCGCTGGAGCCGGGTAAAGAGAGAACGCTCGTGGTCATTCCCCTCTTCCACGTATATGCCATGACCATCGGAATGAATTACACCATCAGCATAGGCGGGGAGATGATTCTCCTGCCCAAGTTCCACACCAAGGACGTCCTGGAGCTTCTGGACAAATACAGGGTGACACTGTTTCCGGGAGTCCCCGCCATATACAACGCCATAATCAACTACAGGGATGTGCACAAGTACAATCTCAGGAGCATCAAGGTCTGCATATCGGGAGCGGCACCGCTTCCCGTCGAGGTGAAGAGGAGATTCGAAGAATTGACGGGGGCGAAACTGGTGGAGGGGTATGGACTTTCAGAGGCCTCTCCCGTCACCCACGTCAACCCGATATTCGGAGTCAATAAGGCCGGGAGCATAGGGATACCCCTTCCCGATACGGATGCCATGATCGCGGATGAGGACGGCAATCCACTCCCCGTCGGAGAGGTGGGGGAGCTGGCCGTAAAGGGACCCCAGGTGATGAAGGGCTACTGGAAGAACGAGGAGGAAACGAAGAAGGTTCTGAGGAACGGATGGCTATTTACGGGGGACATGGCCAAGATGGATGAGGATGGCTACTTCTACATAGTGGACAGAAAGAAGGACATGATAATAGTCAAGGGCTTCAACGTGTATCCCAGGGTGGTGGAAGAGGTCCTGTACAGGCATCCGAAGGTTCAGGATGCGGCGGTGGTTGGGGTCAAATTGCCCGACAGGGCCGACGAACTGGTAAAGGCATTCATAGTTCTGAAGGAAGGGGAAAGTGCCACGAAGGAGGAAATCATAGAATTCTGCAAACAGAATCTGGCCCCCTATGAGGTGCCTCAGGAAATAGAGTTCGTGGCGGAACTTCCCAAGAGCATGATAGGGAAGACCCTCAGGAGGATTCTCAGGGAGAAGGAGGAAGAGAAAATCAAAAGAAGTCGTAGGGGTCAACAACAATCCTGACGTTGCTGTCCATAGATGCGAGTTCGTGAAGCAGGGGGTTTATCCCCCTGTACTTCTTATATCGTAGCAGTATCCTCTGCCTGTATCTGCCCCTCAACTTCTCCACAGGGGGCGACGCAGGGCCTATGATTTCGACCCCCTCCGGCAATCTTTCGGAGAGGAAATCATAAACGCTCTGGATACCGAGCTCAGCCCTTTCCCTTCCTGGATGTCTGTACTCCACCATGGTCATGCGATAGTAAGGGGGATACCTGTATTCCCTCCTGACAGAAAGGATGCTGCGGGCAAATTTCATGTAATCCTCATCCCTCAGGACCCCCATAACCTCGCTCTCCGGATGAAAGGTCTGAATATAGAGGACCCCCTCCGAAAGGCGACCCTTGAGCTGAAGGAAGGTCTGCCCAATCCTCTCCATGGAGCGGAAATCCGGTATCATCATACCCAGGTCCGCCAGCAGGACCACAGCCATTCGAACCCTCTCGAGATTGAGGGCCCTGGCCACCACGTTGGTGCCCACTATTACGGAAGCCCTTCCGGAGTAAACCATGGATAGAACCTCATCCAGCACCTTCCTCTTTCGCATTACATCGCTATCTATCCTCACCACCCTCCCCGGGAAAATCCTGGAGAGGTATTCGTGAACCCTTTCCGTTCCATATCCCACGGGCCTGAGGTTGAGGGAGCCACATCTGGGACACTTCTCCACGGGCGGCTCCCTATGGCCGCATATATGGCAGTGCATCATACCATCGGACTTGTGAAAGAATAGAGGCACGGAGCAGTTCCGGCACATCATCGTGTATCCGCAGTCCATGCACATGAGGCTCCTGGCAAAACCCCTGCGGTTTATCAGGACTATGACCTGATTCCCCCTCTCCACCTCCCTCCTCATCCTGTCCAGAACCTCAGGTGCTATGGGGGAGGAGAACTTCTTCCTTCTCATATCCACCACCTCCACCCTGACGGGGGTCCTCCCCCTGACCCTGAGCATCCTGTACTTTCCCCTTCCTGCATTGAGGACCGATTCCATCGACGGGGTGGAACTGTACAGAAGAACATCCATACCCCGCAACCTCCCCATGAATACAGCCACATCGCGCGCATGGAAGTAGGGTCTCTTCTCCTCATTCTTGTACAGGATATCGTGCTCATCATCCACGATAATCAAACCCGGATTCCGGAACGGGAGGAAAAGGGCCATGGGAGTGCCCACCACCACCCTCCTGCTCCCCCTGAATACATCCATCCAGACGGCAGTCCTGGACTCCTCGGAAAAACCGCTGTGATATACCCCCACAACATCCCCGAAGGCATCCATCAGCATGCGGGCCATGTAGGGGATGCTGTGCATGTCGGGGGTGATGATTACCACATCCTTCCCCGCATCCAGGTACTTCCTCACCAGATAGAAGTAAAGGGGATATCTGTCGAAGTTGACCGGAGGGACCAGAAGGGTTATCCCCGAAATGGATTCGAGGAGGTTCGCGTATATCCCCATGGGTCTCTCGGGAAAGTCGAACCTGACCCGAAGGGATGTTATATCCGTAAGGGCCCTTTCCCTTATGGGCTGTATCCTCTCCTGAATGCGGACCAGTCCCCTGCGGGCCAGATGCTCTATCGTTCTCCTCTCCCTGGATGAAAAACCGGACAGGCGCACCCATCCCCTGGACTGCATCAACTTCTCCACCACCTTCGCCTCGTATGGACTCAAATCCTCCTCTGGATTTATCTTCTTCAGGGCCCTCCTGTCTATGCGAACCAGTTTCTTCTCCGATTGAATGGCTCCCGGGGGGAAGAATCTGCGCAGGACTTCCCATAGATGAGATACATAGTATCGGGCCATCCACCGGGCCACCTGAAGGGATATTTCATCTATCCATATCCCCTCGTTCATAAGGATGGGCTTCATCTCCATCCCCTCCGGCTCCTCAGCAGCCTCCCCCACCACCACACCCCTCGCCACATGTCCCCTCACTTCGACGCTCACCAGCTCCCCGATACGGGCCCCGAGTTCATCCACATAGTAAAGGGTCTCTGGAATACCGAAGACCGCCACTTCCAGAATTCTCACCTTCTTCTCTTCAGCCATGTGATAGCTCCATCCAGAAAGATGTGAAGGATATCTGCCACGAACATACCTGAAGCCACCCAGAGGAGTTCATACCTGTGAGCCCTTATCCACCCTTCCAGTGCACCCGTATCCCTCACCACAATCAGAGAAATTATAAGGGCCACTATTCCCAGATAGGCAATGCGCGTCAGCGTGCCGATTATGGGAGTATGGGAAACACCCCTGTGAGAGAACAGTAGGGAATAGGGAAGCCACAGGATGGACAGCCACCTCCACCTCCTTACGGGACCGGAGCCGAATATGTCCACATCGGGGGACATGAAGTAGGTGGCAAATATGTATCCCCCGGAGAAGAGGATGCTTTCCTCCAGTCCCACATATCTGTTCAGGAGATAGGCCGATGGAATAAGGAGCAGGAGATTGAAACCCGTGTGGGTCCTGTACTTCGGCATCTATCGGGATGGAACCCTTATGTAGAGCCTGACCTTTCTCTCCACAACAGCACCGAATACACCAGCAGCCCCCTCGATGTTGATGATTGCTTCCCCGCTCATCGCATAGTCGTACATATCCCGGTTGTATCCGATAACGTATATGTCATAGTACCCCTCGACGGGGAAGTAGGACCCGTACCTGAGCATATCCGACACGGTATCGGCAGAGTAATAGGAAAAGAAGGTGGAAAAACCGTAGGCGAGATTATAGGCCTTCACCTTATAGATTATGACCCCATCGCTCGAGGTCCACACCATGAGGGGGGCATCTTCCCCCACTTCCACCGTATCCCCGTCCTCCGGCTGCAATATTGTGAAATCTCCGGGGACCACGGTAGTTGCTGTCAGGGTATCGGCGGAATCAGGGGTGATGAGTATGAAATGATACGTGTCCCCCACGGAGGGGACGAAGGGGGAATAGTAGTACGTGAGGGTATCTATCTGCACGCCGAAGGTGAATTGGAAGGTGTCCCGTGAGTTCCAGACCCACGCCCTGGCCCCGTCCATACCGTACGATGCTTCATCCTCCGGAGAGTAAACGCGGTCGAAGAAGAGGTACTGCGTATCCACCGGATTGTTGAGAATCAGCCATACGTTGTACGGGGGGATATACGGATTCTCGTACTTTACCTGAATACATGCAGGCAGAAGAAAGAGAAGAGGCAGAAACCTCTTCATTTCAGTTCCAGACCGGAGATATTGGACAGGGTACTTCTCAGAGCCTCGTAATCGGGAGGGGCCCCCACTATCATCTTGATATCGGCATATTCATCCTTCCCGTCGGAGGAGATTATGAAGAAGGTGGGCGTTCCGGATACTCCCAGTTTGAATCCCAGCTCCATATCCCTCTCCACTATGGCTTTACCATCGCAATCCTTCTTATCGGGTTTCACATCCTCCCCCTTTATGAGTTTCTCCTTGGTCTTGAAGTAATCCTTCGAGCATGCTATGATTTCGGCTTTCCTGCGAGCATCCGGATGAAAGTCCAGAGGGAACCACCTGATGAACACCGCCACCTTGTCGGGATTCTTTTCGTAGAGTTGCTTAACCAGGGGAATGGATTTCCTGCAGAAGGGACAATCGGGGTCGTCGAATATCACTATCTTCAGGGGTGCATCCTTCCTGCCCAGTATGAGCTGGGCATCGGACACAACCTCCTGCGCTATCTGTCTGGCATCGGGCTGCTGCTCCTGTGCTTGAGCCTGAGCCTGTGCCTGAGAAATAACGACTGTAAAGAGAATTCCCATGGGGAAATTTTAAGGGAAGTGGGCGCGCCAGGATTCGAACCTGGGACCTCCACCGTGTGAAGATGGCGCTCTCACCAACTGAGCTACGCGCCCACTCGGTTCGCCATAAATTTTAAAGCAAAATCCCGGAAGGTTCATCCCCGTCACCTTCGGACATGAAACTGGACATGGTGGGATTGGGCATATCTCTTCGGGATGAGACCACTCTCCCTGATGAAAGAGCCAGCAACGAGAGTAAGGATATAGGCGATGAAAATAAGAGCAATAAGCCTTTCGAGAATTCGAGTGCTTCTAATCATAGCCCTGTGAAGATTGAACCTACCCTTAACATGCTCGATGTAGAACCTTTTGTAATACACATCCACCCCATCGCTTATAGCAAACCACATAGTCTCGAGGGTTATGGAAGGTCTGTATCCCACGATATGAACCCT